>JACNLH010000128.1 GCA_014381585.1 Candidatus Sulfurimonas ponti | reverse complement strand
TTGCGGTACCAGCGGTCACATGTTCGAATCATGTCGGGCGCACCATACTTAAACTCCCACTACACTTAATATACCACTTTATTTCTACCAGTGTCTTTGGCTGTATATAATTTTTCATCAGCTTCTTTTATAGTGTGTAAAATATCATATTCCAAATCATGTATGGAACACCCAAAACTGCAAGTTATAGAATCCATATTGGTGAATTTATGTCTTTGGATAACTGATCTTAAATGCTCTGCTATATCTTTGAGTGATTTGCCATTATCTATTTCACAAATGATTATAAACTCTTCACCGCCCCATCTAATGATTTTGTCACTATCCCTTGTGTATTTTTTAACCAATGAAGCTATCGTACTTAACACATAATCACCCATATCATGTCCATAGGTGTCATTTACTCTTTTAAAGTGATCGATATCAAAGAATATCACACCGCTTATCATATCACTTCTTTTATGATCTTCTAGAATTCTGCTTATGTGTTTTGTGAAGTAAACTCTGTTATATAAACCCGTTAAAGTATCGATTGTCGCTTCTTTTGCCAACTCCAACTTCTCAACCATAGTATCGCTGATATCTGTAAATGTAACGACATAGTATACATCTTCATATTTATTTATAGACACTGAAAAAGCATGAGGTGTTGCGCTGTCACTTAGCATAGATACAACTCTTTGTCTACCGCTTAAGTTTAATAAACTCTCTATCCAGTGTGCTTCACCTTCTTTTACTTTACCAAGGTGGAAAAAGTTCTCTTGTTCAACAAATCTATGGCATATACATTCATAGTGTTTTTTGAAGTGTTCCAAATCTCTGTATCCAAAGAACTCTAAAAATGTTTTATTGGCAAACTGTAAGGTTTTACCATCAGTTAGAATCACTATGGAGCTTTGAGTGTTTATAAACTTTTGAAGCTTATCTTGTATCTCCTGTTCTTTATTTTTTTGCTCAGTGATATCCATGATATAACCTATGAAATGTTTAATCGCTCCTGAGTCATCCTTTTGTGTAACTGTATAATCAATCACCCATTTTACCTTACCTGACTTTGTAACAATACGGTAGGGGTCATGTTTTAAGAAATCAAGGTTGGCTTTTTTAATGCTCTGCACCTCTTGCAATACAGTTTTTATATCCTCCTTGTGTATACATGATGCATAAACTATCTTTTTGTTTAAAAATTCCTCTTTAGTATATTCAAATAATTTTTCAACATTGTTCGATACATATTCTATGCTCCAATGCTCGTCATTGTTCCATTTAAAAAGTATTGAGTCACTTTTATCAAACAAAGAGAGGAGGTGCTTTTGTTCATTAAAGAGATTTTCAACATTTTTTCTTTCTATATCGAGACTCTCTAATATGTTATTTATCCTATGCTGAGATTGTCTAGCAAACACAAAGCCTATAACAAGCATCAAGAAAGTTCCAAATGCCATAATTATCCCATAGCGCCATATTGTAGCAGTGAACCCAGTATACTCTTTTGTAATATTGACAAGATAGAGTATTGTTCCAAGATTATCGCCTGAAATATCTTTAAGATAATCTGTATGACTTATATAAACTTGCTCGCCGATCTCAACCCAATTGAATTTATCATTGCCATTAATAAGCCAATTTATATTTTTTGGAATATCAGTTGTTTGGTATACGATGTATTGTGTATCTGTGCTTTGAAGCTTTTGCAGTCGTTCTTGCACAAACTTAGGGGAATTGTCAAATACAGATTTTTTAACAGCAAAGTAAATCTCAATTCCAAGCTCACCACTAAGAGAATTAATCACCTTATCAACTTCTTTACCTAGTTCAATAAAGCCTAAAAGCTCTCCATCAACAATCCATGGATGCACAACTCTTAATGTATAGTTTTTTTTCATACCGAATTCAAGTCCATGATATGGAATCAAATTTTCCTTTGCTTTTATAAAAGTGTAACGATGAACAATATCTGAATATCTGTATTTGTCATGCACTCTTAAGAGCACTTCACCGCTTGGTTTAATAAAGTAAAAATGGGTGATGTCACTATTGTTATTGAGATGGTCAAAAATCGGTTTACTGACTTCATATAGTTTCTCGCGATTACTTTCTTTAAACAGACTTTGTAATTGCTTTTTCTCTTTTAGCAGTTCCAAATAACTGGTGATTTTATTTGCTTCAGTATCCTTATATTCAGTAAATCGTTTTTCATAATCAGGAACATTATAGAATGTATGCTGTTCAATACTTATAAGCTGAATATAGTAGTTGCTAATCAGACCAAAAATCGCTAGAAGGAGTACACCTACCACTAGTTGTATATACAAAGTTGTATTTTCAATTTTTTTCATTCATGACCCTGCTACTTTTAACTATCTAGCTATAGTATATTACATACTAACTTAAGATATATGATACATAATTGTAATGTATCTGCTAGCAAAGAGTCTTGTATATTTATGGTGAAGTGTATGGTTAAAATTAAATATGCATACTTTCTGTGATAGTTAACAGATATATAAGATTATTCAGTTATAATTCCCTCAACAGTTACAAAACTGTACACTCATGGTGTTTCTAGTAAACAACTACAAATTTTACTTCATTTTTAAAATCTTGATTTAATCTTACAAATGTCGCGGAATAGAGCAGTTCGGTAGCTCGTCGGGCTCATAACCCGAAGGTCACAGGTTCAAATCCTGTTTCCGCAACCAATTCTAAATCCTTTATTTATAGGTTTTATAACAACATACTTTAAACAATTTAACTAACTTAAGCCTCGTATCATTAAGCCACCTTAAACACTTTTAGAATCCGTCAACTTGTTATCTCCCTATTGTTAAATGATTTAACGAAAATTAAAAACAAAAGGAAATAAATGTCAATTATAAATATAAAACAAACAGAAAAAATCAAAGTGCTTTTAAGATTACTGGATAATAATGAAAATATTGAAATCGCTTGCAGCAAAGCTGGACTTAAAGTTGAAATGATGAAAGAATTTTTACCGTTAAACTAAGAACCTAGACTCATAACATTGATTTAATCATGATTTACATTGTATAATTCGCACACTCGATAAAAAGTGTAAAATGCAGTATGCAAAGGAAAATAATGAAAATTTTAATAAATACAATAGCTTTAATGGCAGCTCTGGTTTTTACAACATCACATGCAAGTGAAAATCGTGATCACGCCGGTCATAACCATCCAACACATGAATTACTGGACAATGCAAAATGCAGTACAGAGATTCAAGAAATAGCTAAGCAGGAAGTTCAAAGATTAGTCTTAGAAAAAAAGATTGCTAAGAGTTGGAAGTCTGCATCGATTCTAAAGATGGGAAAGGCACAGAATTCTTTCACCGATGATTGGGTTGTTGTATTTGAAAACCTAAAAATTAAAAATAAAAAAAGACAAAATCTTTATATATTTATAGGTGCATACGGTGAATTTGCCGCTGCTAATTATACAGGTAGATAATTCTAATGAATGAAATTAAACTTTCAGTGAAAAATGAAAATCTAGAAACAGTGCTGACAATTTTAAATAGTTTAAAAACAGGTCTTCTAAATGAGATTCAGCTAGATGATAGAGCATTGAAAATCAAAAATAAGACACAGTACCAACCTAAAACAAATACTATTATCAGAGAAGAGAATTCAGCAACTGCGGATACTTCAGGAAAGTATATGAATCCCGCTTCTTACAAGAAAAAACTCAAAAGATAATCTAGTGATAAGAATTTTATGGCGTTTAATGCTTTTGAGTCTCTTAACCACAACTCTTTACGCTAAGAGTGATGCAGTTGTGTTTATGTATCATCATTTCGGTGAAGATAGATTTCCCTCTACAAATATCAAGCTCAAACAGTTTCAAGAACAATTAGATTATTTGGAAGATAACAATTATAATGTTTGGCCTCTTTCTAAAATCATCAGACATATACAAAATAAGATGCAAATTCCATCTAAAACTGTCGCCCTTACAATCGATGATGCTTATATCAGTATCTACACTCATGCATACCCGATGCTTAAGAAAAAAAGATTTCCCTTCACTGTATTTGTCAATACAAGACCTATCGGGCACAATTCTATAAACTATATGACTTGGGATCATATGCGTGAAATGCAGCGCTATGGAGCAGAGTTTGCAAATCATTCCAGTACACATGATTATCTCACTCCTAAAAAAGATGAAAGTTCTTTAGAGTGCAAAAGCAGAATAAAGCAAGAATTGAGTGAAGCTCAGTCACGTTTACAAGAAGAGCTGGGTATGCATACAAATCAAAATCCGAAAATATTTTCTTATCCATTTGGTGAATACACTCAGGAGACTGCCAAGTATATTGAAAGTTTAGGTTATGTTGGAGTGTCACAGACATCCGGAGCTATAAGTGAGTCGAGTGACTTGAGAAGGCTTCCCCGTTTTGCCATGTCAGAAGCATTCGCAAATATAGAGGATTTTAAGCTTAAGCTTGGCACTTTGGATTTGCCTCTTAGGTCTGTAACTCCATGGGAGCCAGTCATCTCAAGCAATCCGCCAAGATTGAAAGTTGTTTTGCAAAAATCTTTGAAAAATTTCTCTTGTTATATCTCCAGCGGTGAAAAGATAGCTGTGAAGAAAATTTCTGAAGTGGAATTTGAAGTCCAATCGAGTGAGCCACTCGAAGGCCCAAGGGATCGTTACACCTGCACAGCAGTTGATGAAAATAAACAATGGTATTGGTATAGTCATTTGTGGATTATTAAGTGATGTTGAGAGCTATCTTCTTATCTTTGCTTATCTTGGGTGACATTCAAGGCATGATGAAAGATTATAAGATTGAACCAGACAAGCTAAAGAAAACAAAATATCAAAGTATCAATATATTAGATGCAAAAGAGTTAGATTTTAAAGATATAGACGGTGTCGAGATTAAAGAACTTTCTGCTTTGGCATATAAAAACAATATCCTTTATGCTTTGACTGATAAGGGAATTCTCATCCATTTTGACATGGGTATACAAAACAATAAAATCCAAAAAGTGGATATATCTAAAGTGTTTGTTTTAAAAGATGAAAATGCAAAGAAGTTGGAAAAAGGATACCGTGATTCTGAGGGTTTATGTTTTTTAGGTGAAGACTTACTCATATCATTTGAAAAGAAACACAGAATAGATTTGTATACAACTTCTGGAATAAAAATACAAAATCAAAAACTACACAAAGATATTAAAAAAAGAAAAAATTATAGAGCTAAGAATAAAGGTTTAGAATCTGTGGCCTATAGTGAAAAATATGGAATTATAACGGCTCCGGAGAAGAGTCTAAGCACAGAAGATGAAGAGCAGCATATAGTGTATTCAAAAACAAAGAAATGGATGATATCTGCTTCTGGAAGTATTAGCGCACTTGAGTTTATGAGTAAAAATAAGCTTATGATTTTAGAAAGAAAAATCAATAAATTAACTCAAAAAAAAGTGATAACGATTTCAAGTTTAAATTTGAAGAGTTCTAAACACAAAATTTTAGCGAAGTTAGACAGTGAAAATGGCTGGAGAGTTGATAACTTTGAAGGCTTAACTAAGGTGGATGAAAATAAATACTTAATGATAAGTGATGACAATGACAGTTTTTTTCAAAAAACACTTTTAGTGCTTTTTGAAATAGAGGATTAGATATTTATCTCATTTTTTATAATTTTTGCCAAGTCAGAACACTGAGCAATTTTTTGAGAATAATTCAGCTCATCTTTGAGCAGTATATCTACAAAAGCACTTCCAACTATCACCCCGTCTGCACCTTTGGCTTTTTCTTTGGCAGTTTTTGCATTGACTCCAAATCCAACATATACAGGGGTTTGCGCATGTTTTTTTATAGAACTTAAAAAAGGCTGTAAATCTTCACTCACACCTGTCCCTGTAATCCCGGTATATGCAACCATATAGATGAACTTTTGTGCATCTTGCACGATTTCTTTAATCCTTTCATCAGAATCTGTCGGAGCGACAAAACTAATGTTTGAGACAGAATTATCTTTAAAGAGTTTTGAATAGTTTAAAGCTTCTTCATGTGGTAAATCAGGAATGATTAAACCATTCACCCCAATCTCTTTTGCTAAAGGGATAAGCTTCTCCATATTTTGTTGGTAAAAACTGTTAAAGTAACCCATCCAAAGTGTGTCAACCTTAGGAGCCACTGCTTTTGATATTTCTAAAAGATGCTCGAACTTAAAACCTAGTTCAAGTGCTTTATGAGTTGCTTTTTCGATTAATGGGCCGTCTGCCACCGGATCTGAAAATGGCACTCCTAATTCTAAAGTATCCACTCCAGACTCACCTAAGGCTAAAGCTAAATCAATACTAAAAGATTTTTCAGGGTATCCAGATGTAATAAATGCTACAAGTTTTTTCAATTTTTTTTCCGTTAAATTATTTGTCTATATCAGGTATTTTAAGTAAAGAGAACCTCACCTTTGAGAGTTTCTCATCAAGTTGAAAGTTTTCGTGCCAAGTTGCAAACATATCACTGATTTCAAGCAACCAATTTATGGTTTCTTCGTTGACAAAATCATTTTTCTTTCTTAGTTGTTCCAGCTCATCTTCAACCAAAGCAGAGAGCCGTGTCATAGGTTCTATGTTTAAATAAGCGGAGGCGGATTTTATGTTGTGAAAAACACGAAAAAGCTCATCAACACTTCTTCTTTGCATACTCGGTTTGGAGAGATCAATAATCATAATCTCCATGCTGTCTATCATTATGGAATAATGGTCCAAGAACTCATCAACTATCTCAAAATCAAAGTTAGCATCCAAGTCACTTTTTATTCCCATTTATTAAGTTCCTAATCATAAATAAGCTATTTAACCTAATTGTAGCAGTTTTTAGTTAAAATTCTTGTTAGATAATAAAAAGAGATTTTACAATGAATAAAAAAATGACAATATCCTCAATCAAGAAATCAAAAGGTCTTGCACCTCTTGTTATGATTACTGCTTATGACGCTTTGTTCGCTTCTTTGTTTGAAGAAAGTTGTGACATGATTTTAGTCGGTGATAGCCTCAATATGAGCTTTGCAGGAAAAAAAGACACCTTGAGTGCAACAATGGATCAGATGATTTATCATACAAATGCCGTTTGCAATGGTGCAAAAAACAGTTTTATTGTATGTGATATGCCCTTTGGAACGTACACAAATAAAGAAGATGCCCTTCATAACTCTATCAAAGTTTTTCAGCAAACAAATGCTGATTGTGTCAAGATAGAAGGTGGTGGAGACAAGGCGGATATTGTGGAGCATTTAACATCTAACGGCATCGCAGTATGTGGTCATATAGGCCTTTTGCCTCAATCGGTGAGAAGTGAAGGCGGTTATAAAGTTAAAGGCAAAACAAGTGCAGAGTGTCTATCCTTAATAGCAGATGCAAGAGCTATAGAAGATGCGGGCGCATTTTGTATGGTCATAGAAGGTGTCATAGCTGAAGTGGCACAAGAAGTGGCAGCTAGTGTGGATATTCCGGTAATCGGTATAGGCGCTGGAAACAAAGTGGATGGACAAGTTCTTGTATTTTCTGATATGCTTGGATTATTTGAAGCATTCACACCTAAGTTTGTAAAAAAATACATGGACGGAGCTTCTCTTGTAAAAGAAGCTGTGAAAAGTTACGCAGGTGAAGTCAAAGTTCGTGATTTCCCAGCAACAGAACATACTTACTGATGGATAGCTGATGGAAAGAATTGTAGAGATAGAAAAGTTTGATTCTGAGGAAGGAAGTGTTGAGATAACACTTCGTCCGGATGCTTGGAATGAGTATATTGGACAAGATCAGATTAAAAAAAATCTCTCAGTGTTTATAGAGGCTAGCAAAAAAAGGCAAGAGGCACTTGACCATGTTCTTTTTTTTGGTCCTCCGGGACTAGGAAAAACAACATTGGCTCTTATCATTGCAAATGAGATGAATGCAAATATTAAAGTCACAGCCGCTCCGATGATTGAAAAAAGTGGAGATTTAGCTGCACTTTTAACAAATTTAGAAGAAGGGGATATACTTTTTATAGATGAGATTCACCGTCTTTCACCTGCAGTTGAAGAGATACTTTACTCATCTATGGAAGATTTCCGCATAGATATTATAATAGGTAGCGGTCCTGCTGCACAAACGGTGAAGATAGATTTACCTAGATTCACCCTTATCGGTGCGACCACAAGAGCAGGGATGCTTTCAAATCCTCTTAGAGACAGATTTGGGATGAGTTTTCGAATGCAGTTTTATGACTCGAATGAATTGGCCAAAATCATAGCACAAGCTTCAAACAAGCTTAATAAAGAAATACTTCACGAAGCATCCATGGAAATTGCAAAAAGAAGCAGGGGCACTCCCCGTATAGCACTTCGTTTACTTCGTCGTGTAAGGGATTTTGCTGATGTGGCAGAGGAATTAGATATAAATCATTCACGTACGCAATATGCTTTAAATGAGTTAGGGATTAACTCCCATGGTTTTGATGAGATGGATTTACGACTTTTAAACCTCTTGGTTTCAGCAAATGGTAAAGCGATGGGATTAAGCACTATCGCTGCTTCTTTAAGTGAAGATGAAGGTACAGTGGAAGATGTTTTAGAACCGTATCTTATTGCAAACGGTTACTTGGAAAGAACTGCAAAAGGCAGACGTGCCACAAGAATGACGTATGATGTTTTAAATATATCTGCACCAAGAGATGAAGGGGGTTTATTTTGAAATCTAAAGCGAGAGAGATTCACTTCTTGGGTGAAGGAGACAGACAATGCAAATAGAAAAATTCTCGCCAAGGGGCGTAGCTTCAGTGAAGGGAATTCGCCAAGGAATTCACTTCCTTGGTGAAGGAGACAGACAACAATGAAACCGCAGTATTTTATAGCTATACTTTTCGCCACTTCGCTTTATTGGATGTATTTGCTCTATTCACCGTTTATTCTCACTATTTTGATTGCGGCACTTTTAGCAATTTCGACTTCTAATATTCAGTGTTTTTTTGAGAAATATCTACACTCAAAACTCTTAGCTTCTTTAATTTCCAGTTTACTTTTAGCAGCTATATTTTTTGCCCCGTTGGGCTATTTTTTGACAACATTGACGATACAGTTAAATACTATAAATCCTGAAGATATGGCCAAGGTTGATATTTTTATTCAAGAGTTTATCGCCTCTCCTCCAGAGTATTTAAAATTTTTAGTCCCTTATGTGAATGAGGCATTGCAAAATATCAATATGAATACAGTCACTTCCAATGCAATTTTCATCACTGGAAAGATTGGAGCTTTTTCTGCAAGTTTTTTGAAAAATGCTTTTTTAATCATCATATTTTACTTTTTTGCGCAATACAACGGGGCCTATGTTTTAACATTTTTAAAACGTGTTATACAGATGTCAGTGGAAGACACCACTCTCCTTGCTAAAGAGTTGTCATCGGTGATGAGTGTGGTGTTTTATTCTATTTTAACAACTGCTATGTTTGAGGGTGTTCTTTTTGGTGTAGCTGTTTCTTTTATGGGTTATAATGGTCTTTTATTTGGAATTATGTATGGTTTCGCGTCTCTTATTCCGGTAGTGGGTGGAATCCTTATGTGGTTGCCGTTTATGATTTATGAGTTTGCAATAGGTAATAATTCATCTGCAATTTTTATAGCACTTTATTCAATTATAATCATCTCAATCATTGCAGACACATTCATCAAACCTTTAATTATAAAAGCAATTAATAAGCAAATTTTGGACGAGGATGACACAAAGATGAACGAGCTTGTTATTTTCTTTGCAATTATTGCCGGTTTAGCGACTTTCGGATTTTGGGGTATGATTCTAGGGCCTGCGATAACAGCATTTTTTCTAACTATTTTAAAACTGTTCGAAGCAAGAAGTCAAGAGTATAAACAGACTATTGATCTGAATAAATCTTAGGATGATCGTTTTTAAATCTTCTATGAAGCCAGAACCAAAATTTTGGTTCTCTCTTTATTAAATCTCCCAGCCAATCTGCCTGGAGTTGTGTCGCTTTTAATATATCAGCATCTGCATTGTCTGTTTTTTCAACCTTTATCTCATCAAAAAGCATTAAGGTGTAGTTTTGTTCATCGTCAGTTCGAATAGTCACCGGGATGATGGCTGCATTGAACTTTCTTGCAAGAAATGCAGGAGTTGAAGTCTGACGCAGAGGATGTCCCATGAAATCTATCATGACACCTTCGTTATTATTGATGTTTGTATCTATTAAAAGTCCGCAAGCCACACCATTTTTAATGTTCTTCACCAAAGGTTTCACAACATTGCTTTTTTCCATAGAAATATTTCCAAATCTATCTCTGGCTTCAAGCAGCCACTTTTCATATTCCCGGTTTTTCATTTTCTTGTAAACTGCTATAAGAGGCTCTATAAAAGCCCCGATGGAAGCTCCTCCTAATTCCCAGGAACTGTAATGTGTTGTCACATAGATAACTGCACGACCCTGGGCATGCACTTTTTGGACAGCTTCTATGTTTTGTATTGTGATTTTTTCTTTGAGTTCCTCTTTGCTCATATTTCTAAGTTCCATAGCGTGAAGAAAGTTAAAAGCTAAGTTTTTAAAAGCATATTTTGTAATCTCTTCTTTTTCTTTCTCACTCATAGTGTCTTGAAAGATAAAATCAAGATTTTGATGGGAGACTTTACGGTATCTGCTTGAAGTGTGGTAGCCTATAGTTGCAAGAGATGAAAAAAAAGCTTTTCTCCAAGAAGATGGCAAAGCCATTAAAAGTTTTTCAAAAAATAAAAGCAGTTTAAATCCCATTATTCTATATCCTCTAAAAGTTTTTTTGCATTGCGCACGATATCTTCCACTTGTATCTCTTTGATTGAGAAGTCGTTTTTATTGATTTTGAATATATCAACATCTGATGGTGAATGCATGGCAATGTTTTTTGGTGTTTCGTATATCATTCTCTCGTTTGTCGGACCAAAAAGTGTAATGGACGCAACATTTTGTGCCCATGCCATATGTGTCGGTCCGGTATCATTACCTATGAGTAAATCACAAGAACTTATGTAGGAAACCAACTCAACAAGGGAGAGTTTAGGTGCAAGAGTTGCAAACTCTGAATGCTCACAGATCCAAAGAGCATCTTCTTTCTCAGCCTCATTTCCCCAAATAATCAATGCATTTTCTTTGAGGGAATTTGCAAGTTCAGCTATGGATTCTTTAGGGTATCTTTTTGATTCCCATGAAGCGCCTATAACTATTGCAATGTTTTTCTTCTGCGTTGGAGGAAAAGGGTATGTTGTGCTAGGAAAGATTTTTTCTTTTTCTAAGAGCATAGCATCTGTTATTTCAAAGTCTAAGGCATCAGCAACTACAAAAGAGTTTCTTCTGACAATATTAGCGTCATAGGCTATTTTTGAACTTGTTTTATAAAAAAAAGAAGCAAGACTCTCTCTTGTGGAATCTTTATCAAATCCATGGGTGTTTTTTCCAAGAAACCGAGCAACCACACTTGACTTTATAAGTCCTTGCATATCGATAATGATATCGAATTCACCAAGTGATCGCAGATGCTGTATGGTTTGTTTCAAGGCAGAAAAACTTTTTTGTTGTTTTAACTTTTTGAGATTTACACAATGCACAGCGTGAATCAAGGGATGACTTTTTAGAAGCGGCGAGAAAACTTCTTCTGTGATCCATTCAATTTTTGCATTTGGATAATGTTTGTGAATGAATTGTAGAACCACAGCACTGTTGACAATATCACCAAGTGCGGAAAGCCGTACAATTGCAATTTTTTTTATATTTGGATTCATCAAGTATAATTATATCCAATTAAAGTTTTTCTATCAGTTTATCATTGCTATGGTATAATCTAAGTAATAAAGGAGTGCTTATGGAATTGAGTTATTTAGGAATACTGTTAATCATCGCAAGTTTTGTTGTCGGTTGGTTTCTAAGTTATGTTAAATCGCGGTTCGAAGTTGGAAAATATAAAAAAGAATTAAAAGATTTTCAAGAACACCTTAATAGACAGATGAAAATAACAGGTGAAGGAAGCAGGAACCTCGAAGCTGATTTAGAAAAACTAAGAAAAGAGAATGAGAACTTACGTATTTCTGTTAAGACCTTAGGCCAAAAACCGGGACGTGCTGAAGTGAGACTTCTTAATATTTATGATGGCGCACTTCGTAAAATGATGCTTAATGCCCCCGGTTTTTCCGGTGCATGGGAAGCTTCACTTCAAGAAGCAGAAAGAGAGTATGAAGAGAATGAAAAAGGCTTTAAATCAATCATCAAAAAAGTATTCAGCCCGAGTCTGGCGCACAATACAGAACCAAAAAAGATAGAACAGACAAAAGAAGGGTTTAATTGATGGCGTCTGATGATATACAACACTTTGCAAAAGGACGAACAAAGGCGAGGGCATATTTTTGTTATCTTTTTTCAAATAATCTTCCAAATAAAATTGAAGATGTAAGTCAAAGTATGGTTGTGCCTAGGCTTTTGAGCTTAAAGGCAGATTTGGAAAAGTGTGAGGGTGCGTATCTTTTAGATCATAAAGGGCAGCAGGTCACACCTACATTTTTACCAGACGGCAAAGAAGATACAGACGGGATTGGCCGTATCCGTGCTGATAGAGCTTATTACTATCGGGCGGTGAAGGAAAAGAGATGTACGATGACAGATCCTTATCCTTCATTGATTACGCAAGATTTAACGATTACGGCTTCTTATCCTATCTACGATGACAAAAATAAGTTAAAATTTGTGGCATGTATAGATATGCCTTTAGAAGAAGTTTTAGCTATTTCACATTTAAATACTTTAGATGGAGCTTTTTCTTCTTTCTTTAAATTTGCATATATCTGTTTTGCATTTGCATTAACGGCTGTTGCTTTATTACTGTTTGTGCATGGAATTCAGAACTTTTTTATTGCAGAGATATCAATGTCGCACCTCTCAATTGACGAGATGTTTAAGGCAACGATTTTACTCACGCTCTCTCTGGCCATATTCGATCTTGTTAAGACACTTATAGAAGAGGAAGTTTTAGGACAACATAAAGAGCATAATATATCAGGACCGCATAAAACAATGGTTAAGTTTCTCGGTTCTATTATTATCGCCTTGTCGATTGAGGCTTTAATGCTTGTGTTTAAGTTTGCAATCACCGATCCCGATCACCTAATGAACGCAATGTATATAGTTGCAGGTGTATCAATGTTGCTGGTTTCTTTAGCAGTATATATAAAATACACTAAAACAGATGAGAATATTGAATTATCATGATAGGGATAGTTGATTATAATATGGGAAATCTTGCAAGTGTTCAAAATGCATTTGCAAAGTTAGGCTGTGAAACCGCAGTGGAAAGTGATTCTCGAAAATTTCATGAATACGATAAATTGATTCTTCCTGGAGTTGGGGCTTTTGGAGATGCAATGGAGCATCTTAGAGAGAGAAATATGATTGAAGCTATACAAGAATATGCTGCGAGTGGGAAATATATACTCGGTATTTGTCTTGGGATGCAACTTTTATTTGACTCAAGTGAAGAATTTGGAAAGCATGAAGGATTGGGACTTATTAAAGGAAGTGTGACTCACTTTGATAGTGAAAAGTTTCAAGAAAATATGAAAATTCCGCATATGGGATGGAATAGAATGTTCACTAAAGAACATCCTTTATTTGAAGGTCTTGATGAGGAGCATTATCTTTATTTTGTGCACACATATCATGTGAATTGTGAGAATGAAGATGATATTATCGGAACGACACATTATGGCTATGATTTCACATCAGCAGTGGCTCATAAGAATGTGCTTGGAATTCAACCACATCCAGAAAAGAGCCATACGAACGGCTTAAAAATACTAAAAAATTTTATTAAACTATAGGAACAAATAGATAATGACTTTATACCCAGCGATAGATTTAAAAGATGGAAAAGCAGTGCGCCTTACAAAAGGCTTGATGGATAGTGCAAAGATTTACTCAGATGAACCTTGGTCTCTTGTGAAAAAATTTGAAGAGATGGGTGCTGAATGGGTGCACTTGGTTGATTTAAACGGTGCCTTCGCAGGTGAACCGAAAAATCTTGAACAGATTATAAAAATCAGAGAAAACTGCAATGTGAAATTAGAGCTTGGAGGTGGAATCAGAGATGAAGAAACTATCAAAAAAATGTTGGAGATTGGAATAGATCGAATCATTTTAGGTTCTATCGCTGTAAAAGATCCCCAGTTTGTCAGAGATATGGCTTCTAAATATCCTATAGCAGTCGGAATTGATGCCATTGACGGTTTTGTTGCGGTTGAGGGGTGGGGTGAAGTAAGTGCAATGCGTGCAACAGATTTAGCTAAAGAGTTTGCTGATGCCGGTGTGGAAGCTATTATATGCACTGATGTAGGTAAAGACGGAACACTTAGCGGTGTGAATGTTGACTTCACTTTAGATATCGCACGTGCGAGCGGAGTGAGCACAATAGCAAGCGGCGGGGTTAAAGATGAGAGTGATATCCAAGCATTGATTGCCACCAAAGAAGTTGATGGTGTAATCATTGGTAAAGCTTACTATGAGGGAACTTTAGACCTTCCTAAAATGTTTAAACTTTTATAGTTAATAGTAAAATAAACAGATTTTTGCTATTATATGACTATTAAAATATATAAAGAAAAGGATTTCGCTTGAAATTACTTGTTGTTGATGACAGTTCTACAATGCGTCGTATAATTAAAAACACTTTGGCAAGATTGGGATATAAAGATATTCTAGAAGGTGCTGATGGTGTTGAGGGATGGAATCAAATGGATACCAACCCTGATATTGAGATGTTGATCACAGACTGGAATATGCCAGAGATGAATGGTTTAGAGCTTGTTAAAAAAGTTCGTGCTGATGCGAGATTTGTTGACGTGCCAATTATTATGGTGACAACTGAGGGCGGAAAAGGAGAAGTTATCACAGCACTTAAAGCAGGTGTGAATAACTATATCGTAAAACCATTCACTCCTCAGGTTCTTAAAGAAAAACTAGGTGCAGTTATGGGTGTTTCCGAGTAATGCAGGAGCACTACTACGAGTTAGTAGTTAAAGTTTCATCTCATCTTTCTCTTTTTTCCGATTTTTTATCAGATACAGTCCCGGTTGGTTTTGAAGAAAAAGATGATGGCTTTGTTATACGAAGTGAAGATTCTTTAGATACGATAGAATGGGGTTTGATCCAATATCAAGAAGCCCTGCAAAAAGCTCTTAATCAAACGATTGAAATTGAATGCACACATTCAAAACAAAAAAACAGTGACTGGGTTGCAGAATATCAAAATTCCATTCAACCATTAGCAATAGATAAATTCTATATCCATCCGACTTGGAATGAACCAAGTGACGCTTTCATAAATATATCAATAGATCCAGCATTAGCGTTTGGAACAGGACATCATCCAACAACAGCATCCTCATTAAAAGCAATATCAAAGTATGTTAAAAGCGGAGACAGTTTGATAGATGTGGGTTGTGGAAGCGGAATTCTTTCCATTGCAGCTATGAAGCTGGGTGCCACTGTGGATGCTTGTGATACAGATGTGGTGTCTGTAGAAAATTCACTAGTAAATGCCGAACTCAATGATGTGAAATTTCATAATATTTGGGAAGGATCTTGTTCTGCAAGTACGAAAAAATATGATATGGTGGTTGCCAATATTGTAGCAGATGTCCTGACTTTTATTTCTAAAGAGTTAAAACAAGCACTTAAAGATGATGGTATTTTAGTACTTTCAGGGATATTAGACAAGTATGAAGCAAAAGTGCTTTCATTTTACAAAAATTGTGAAATCATTCAAAGAATACCTCAAGATGAGTGGGTTACTTTGATATTAAAATTAAAATAAAAGAGAAATAGATATGTCAAAAAAAGAGTCAAACGATAATAAAAACGATAATAATTTTTTTAATAAAAATCCATTAATCACTTTCGCAGTATTTTCAGTGGTTATGATTTTGTTGTTTAAAATGTTAGTCGGTGATGGTGATACTTTAAATAATGGAATAGGTGCACAAACGGCAAGAGTTAAAGCAATCAGTTATTCTGAGCTTAAGTCTTTAATCGAATCTAAAAGTGTATCAAAGGTTGAAATCGGTCAGACCTATATCAAGGCGAAATCCTCAGATGGACAAGTGTACACAACAAGAATTGTCAGAGGTGACAGCAAATTAACAGAACAATTAGAAAAGCAAGGCATAGAATATATCGGTTTCAGTGAGACAAACTGGTTCACTGAGATGTTTGGATGGTTGTTACCATTTTTAATCATCATCGGAATCTGGATGTTTTTTGCAGGACGTATGCAAAAGAGCATGGGTGGCGGTATCCTAGGTATGGGTCAGTCTAAAAAAATGGTCAACTCAGAAAAACCGAATACAAAGTTCGATGATGTTGCCGGTGTTGAAGAGGCTAAAGAAGAAGTGCAAGAGATTGTTGACTTTTTAAAATATCCGGGACGTTATGTTGAAATCGGTGCGAAAATTCCAAAAGGGGTCTTACTTGTAGGATCTCCTGGTACAGGTAAAACATTATTGGCTAAAGCAGTGGCCGGTGAAGCGGAAGTTCCATTTTTCTCAGTGAGCGGTTCTAGTTTTATTGAGATGTTTGTCGGTGTCGGTGCCGCCCGTGTACGTGACTTGTTTGAGCAGGCAAAAAAAGACGCTCCAAGTATCATTTTCATAGATGAGATTGATGCTATTGGTAAAAGCCGTGCTGCAAGCGGTATGATGGGTGGAAATGATGAAAGAGAGCAGACGCTTAATCAGCTCCTTGCTGAAATGGATGGTTTTGGAACAGACACCCCTGTAATTATTCTTGCAGCAACAAACAGACCGGAAGTTCTTGATGCTGCATTGCTCCGTCCCGGACGTTTTGACAGACAGGTTTTAGTTGACAAACCTGATTATGAAGGGCGTATTAAAATCCTTAATGTGCATATGAAAAATGTAAAAATGGACAAAGATGTTGAGATAGAAGAAATAGCTCGTTTAACTGCAGGTTTAGCTGGTGCAGACTTAGCAAATATTATCAACGAAGCTGCACTTTTAGCTGGTAGAAAAAGTCAAAAAACTGTTACACAAAGAGATTTATTTGAATCAGTTGAACGTGCGATTGCCGGTTTAGCTAAAAAATCCCGCCGTATCAATCAAAAAGAGAAAAAGATAGTTGCGTATCATGAAAGCGGGCATGCACTTTTAGCAGAGACTACAATAGGCGCTAAAAAAGTTTCTAAGGTTTCTATAGTTCCTCGTGGTTTAGCTGCTTTAGGATACACACTCAATAAGCCTGAAGAAGACAGGTTTATGATGCAGCGTCATGAGATGTGGGCTGAAGTGGATGTTTTACTTGGCGGCCGTGCTGCAGAACAGGTGTTTATCGGTGAAATTTCAACGGGTGCCGGAAATGATTTAGAGCGTGCCACTGACATTATCAAATCTATGGTTCAAACTTATGGTATGACTGATATTGCCGGGCTTATGGTGCTTGAAAAAAGTAGACAGTCATTTTTAGGCGGCGGACAACAGGCCGCTCGTGAATACAGTGAAAAAATGGCACAAGACATGGATGGTTTCATTAAAGCTTCACTTGATGAGCATTATAAAAATGTAATTGAACGTCTTGAAGAATATAGAGATGCTATAGAAGATATGGTTGCACTTTTATATAAAAAAGAAAATATAACCGGTGAAGAAGTAAGAAAAATTATTATAGATTTTGAAGATAGAAACGGGATAACGTCAAAAGTGGAAGTTGTATCTGATGAAATTGCCCAAGAACTGGAAGAAGATGCAAAGATGGTGAAAAATAAAGATGAAAAATAATCTCTTTCCTATTGCTAAAGATGGTTGGATATACATAGCATACGCTATGGGTGCATTTGTGATTTTTAGTATTTTAGATTTGGAATTTTTTCAACTTATATCATTTGTTGCAATAGTGTTTTTCTTATTTATATTTAGAAACCCTGAAAGAGAATTGCCGAGTTTTGAAGAGAATCAGGTGCTTTCTCCTGTAGATGGTGAAGTGCTCTCAATCGAGAGTCTCAATGCGAGTGATGAGTATGCTTATAAGGTGCTTATAAATACGACATATAAAGACGTTGGAATATTAAGAGCCCCGATGAATGCTTCTGTTTATTATCTTAAAAAAACTAAGGGAACAAGACTTTCTTTAGATACTCCTCTTGCACACAAAACAAATGAAAATGTCACTATAGTATTGAAAGATGCTAATAGCAATAAGATAAAGTTGACACATATTTTAAAACAAAGTTTATGCGGAGTGAGCGTGGACTTAGAAAATGAAGATCGAGTGCTCCAATCAGCGAGATACGGTCTTATGGTGAATGGAATCACAGAGATATACTTACCTAAAAACTTTAGAATCAGTCTTGTATTAGGCGAAGAAACCACAGCCTCTGAATCTTTGATAGGTTACTTCACCAAGTAAACTATTGCTTTTTAGCTTCTTTTAATTGTTTGTGCAATAGTAATTTATCCAAGTCAATATCAAAGTTGAAATATTCAGATGTAAAACCATTGTTCCCAAGCTTAGAAAGTTGAATCACAGCGCCCTCATTGTTTTGAACCTCAAGATAAAGTAAGCCTAAAGCGTAACGGCTTTCAGCAAATGAGCTATCCTTTCTTTTAGAGAGTTCGAGCAGACCTATGGCATTTTCATGGTGCTCTGCGGCAGTGGAAGCCACAGCACCTAAAAAGAGAGTTTTGGCATCTCTGATCTTCATTTCATCAATCATTTGATTGTAAAGCACATAAGATTCTTCAAAAGCTTTATCAAATAACGAGGCAAGTGCGAGTGTGTTTGTGAGTTCATATACAGGCTCTTTAGTTGTGGCAATAGCTTTTTTTAATTGTTCTCTTAAATAAAATAAATGACCGGTGATAAGATTTTGCTGAATATAAAGAGACCTTGTTATATTCGGTCCAAAGTATAAATCTTTGTTGTGGAAATCCTTGTCTTTTAAGTAGTTGAATACTTCCACGGGGTATTTGTCATCATCTAAATCGCTGAAGTGAGAATCAATATACATTATATGCGGAAGTATATCTCTTGGCAGTAAGATAGTGAGCTTTTGAGAAGACTTCTTGGCATAATCATATCTTTTTAGATTTAAAGCTATGATAGTCTCTAAAGCAAGATATAAAGGTCTTTGATTGTAGTCATTATCCAACCAGTCCACAGTGGCTAAAATATTGCTTTGTGTAATTGAGAGTAATGTTCTGTACAAGTCCCTTTCTTCGCTTGGAGCTTCTTCATTAACAGCATCTCTAAGAATAGTGAAAAGCTTAGGGCTTTCTTTATCAATCAATTGTGATGTCATCACAGCATAAATACCGGAGAGATGGTTTTTTGCATCTAAATAGTAAGATTTGAGAAAATGTTTATGAGCCGGCTGCATATATCCCATTTGTGCGTAAGTAAGTGCCAGGTTATAATGTAAAATAGAGTGTTTTGGTTGTATTTCTATGAGCTTTTGCAGATCTTCATTTGCACTTCGTATGTTAAAAGAAAGTGCTTTCTTGATTGCTTGTGCAATCCCTCTGTTAACGACAGATGAGGATGAACTTTTATTAAGGTATTCTTTTGCAGAAGCAATATTGTCTATATAAATATTTGCATTGCCTTTACGGATATAACTTATCGTTTGGTTTGCATTGAATATTTTATAAGGCGAGAAATAAAATATTTTTTGATAGTTAAGTGATTTAGATGAATTCACATTATCCCGATATAAATTTTGTGCTTTTTTTGAATCAAATAAACTATCTTTTAAAGTCACTTTTATTGGATAATGTTTGTAAACTTCTTCTGGGAACATATCGGTGACATTCTGAATTTCAGTGGCACCTGAGGCGATTTTTCCTGCTTTTAATTTTATCAAGCCTAATGCAAGTTGCGCTTTTGCCGGTTCGATGTTTCTTAAGATTGCCTCTTCCAGGTATTGTTGCGCTAGAGTTATATCTCCAACTCTGGCGTAAAGTAAGGCAAGGCTGAAACTGTCCATAATATCAGGATTTTTTTCCATAGCCTCGATAGCATCATAGTTATTGTTGAATAATGCATTCATTTTTGCACGTAAATGTTTTTGCACTTCTGGATATTCCCCAGATGTTGGATTTTGTAAAGAGCTTAAGCTTTCTAAATAGTTTTGCTTATAATAATTAATCAAAGTGTAGTAATAAGAATAAAGTGGTGAATTGTGCTCATTGGGCAGGTGGGCATAGGCTAAATCAATATAGTACTTGAAATTTTTTTCATCTTTAAGGTGAAGTGAGCACACTGCAGCATTAATAGCGCTTACACATCTTTTTTCATGGTTGTTGATAGCTTTTTGAAACGTTTTAAGTGCGAGTGCATATTGTTCATTTTTAAGTTGTGCAACACCGAGATTGTATTGAGATATAGCTTCACTGTAGATTGCGATTTTTTCATATAAAAAGAGTGCTTCATCCTTGGAACCGCTGGCATAAAGATAATTCGCTTTTGCAATCATATTTTCCAGTTTACTAGGCTCTATGGGCTTTTGTTTATCCTCATCAAGCTTTTCTTCTATATTGTCCATGGAATATTTATTTTCTTCTTGCGAAGATTTAAAGATAAAGATAAAAATAATTAATATTATGAGAATAAATACAATAACAGAAGCAACAATGATGATTAATTTTTTCTTTTTACCTTCCTCTTCCTCTTGGCTTGAGAGTTCTTCTTGGGAATCACCTAAGTCAGCCGCATCACCTTCAGCAATTATTACAATCTCTTCTTCAGCCTCAGCCATGCTTTCCCTTGATTTATTTTTTCTTTATCATAGCAAAAAAAGTACCACGAGCCATAATTCACCGAACAACTTCTTTTAGCTACATTCTGACTGTGGCTTGATTGCAGGTGTCCATTCTGATACGGTCATCATAAAACACTTCAAGCCATTCCATGATATGATCTTGAGTTAAGACAACAGCACCTTTTTTCTCTTCTACGTTGACATCACTCACCGGTTTTACATTTTTAAGATACATTCTAGCTTCTTTTAAAAGGCTCATCTGTACTTTTACGTCTAGTTTACTCATCTCTAATCCTTTAAGTTTTTGCATCCTGATTTTAAAGTATAACTAATCTATAGCTAATAAAGGTTTAAAAATTTGTACTATGTGCATATAATTTTGAATTATCCTTAAGTTATATTTTTAATTTTATACATACCTGTTTTATTTAATTAATTTGCTAGAATTCTATAAAGGCAAATTAAATGAATGATTTTACGTATTACAACCCTACCAAGATAGAGCTTGGCAGAGGTAAAGAGAACAATATTGGTGAATATATAAGCCAATCCGGTGTAAAAAAAGTATTGCTATTATACGGAGTTGGCAGTATCAAAAAATTTGGTTTGTATGAACGGATTATAAGTTCCCTTAAGAAAAGCAATATTGAATTTGAAGAGTTAAGCGGCGTAGTCAGCAACCCACTTTTAAGCAAGGTGAACGAAGGTGTTGAAATAGTTAAAGGTAATAATATTGAAGCTATTTTAGGTGTTGGCGGAGGTTCTGTTGTAGATAGTGCAAAAGCGATAGCTGCAGGTTCAAAATATGATGGCGATGTGTGGGACTTTTTTATTCATAAAGCAGAGATAACTGAAGCTTTACCAGTCTTTACAGTTATGACACTCTCCGCCGCTGCAAGTGAGATGAATGGAAATTCTGTTGTGATGAAAGATGAAACAAAGCAGAAGTATTCTATAGCGTCCGTTTTAGTAAATCCTGTAGTCTCAGTTATCAACCCTGAGCTAATGGCAACAGTCTCTAAAGAGTATTTAGCATACTCAGCTGTTGACGTGATATCTCACTGTATAGAAGTTTATTTCACTGCAAGTGTTCACCCAAATTTCAACTCCAGAATTGTTGAATCAATCATTAAGTCAATCATGGAGACTACGGAGATTCTTTTAAAAGATCCAGATAACTATGATGCAAGAGCCGAGTTTGCATGGGTTGCGATACAAGGTCTTAATGGATTGACACCGACAGGAACTAAAGGCGGAACTTTTCCAAACCATATGATTGAGCACTCTTTGTCGGCTTTATACAATGTGCCACATGGAGCAGGTTTGGCAGTGGTTATACCAGCTTGGATGAAGTGGTATATAAAGCAAAACAAACCTCAATTCAAAAGATTTGCAAGAGAAATTTTTGATGGTGAAAGTATGAATGATGCGATAGAAGGGCTAGAAAACTGGTTTAATAAAATTGGAGCGCCTACGACTTTAAAAGGATTAAATATTTCAAGAGACGGGATTGAAGAAATAGCTGAAAATGCTAGTCAAACAGCTAAAGTTTGGGGGTTTTCTGAACTCTATTCAAAAGAAACAATTATAGAGATACTTCAAAAAGCATAGAGCTGAATATGCAAATTAAAGAAGTGTTTTCACCACCAGAAATTATAGCGGTGCAAAAACTGGCTGATGAAATATGGAATGAATATTATCCAGCTATTATCACTCAAGAACAAGTTGATTATATGCTAGAAACTTTTCAAACAGCTAAGGCTATTTTAGGACAGATACAAGAAGAGTATATTTATTTTTTATTCATAAAAGATGAACAGAATATCGGATATATGTCGATTAAAAAGATGCAAAGTGCTCTTTTTCTAAGTAA
>JACNLH010000165.1:15935-23007 GCA_014381585.1 Candidatus Sulfurimonas ponti | reverse complement strand
ATTGATTATGCCGGGAATGAAGTTATCACATCCTATGCACCACTAGAAATATATGGTGAAAAATGGGCAATTGTAATTAAAATTGACACTGATGAAGCCTTATCGGGGGCAAGTGAAAAATTTATAGGCACACTTATAGGAACGATAATCTTAATTATATTGATAGTTATTGTTTCTTTATTTTCTATTCAAAAGCTTATTATGTCTAAACTTGAATCATTAGAGAGCACCACCTATGATTTAGCTAAGGGGGATGGAGATCTAACAGCGCAGATTATTGTTCCTAAAGGTGACGAGATTTCAGTTATCGCCGAAAATATCAATGAGTTTATAGAAAAAGTCCGTATCACAGTTTCTAAGGCTACAAGCACTTCTTCAGAAAACCTTAGCATAGCAAGAACAATGCTGGAATCTTCTCATGTGATGCAATCAAAAGCAGACAAAGAGCGTGCAATTGTCCATGCAGTGTGTGCCGAGGGAAGAGAGGTGCAGGATGTGCTGAACTCTTCTATCGAACAAGCTAAAGAGACCAAAGAAAACATTAACAACACAGGTGAAACACTAAAAAATGTAAACACGCAAATCATCAATTTGGCAAATGAGATAGAAGAAAGTTCTCAAAATGAATTAGAACTTTCACATAAACTAGAACAGTTAAGCAATGATGCCGCACAGGTGAAAGATGTTTTAAATGTGATCTCTGACATTGCCGATCAAACAAACCTTTTAGCATTGAATGCTGCGATAGAAGCTGCCCGTGCAGGTGAACATGGTCGTGGATTTGCTGTAGTTGCTGATGAAGTTCGTAAACTTGCAGAACGCACACAAAAATCACTTGCAGAGATCAACAGCACTATCAGTGTTATTGTTCAGTCCATCAATGATGCGAGTGAGCATATGTCAAAAAATGCCACCACTATTGAGAGTTTATCTCAAAATGCCAACCAAGCTGAAAGTGATATCAACAAGAGTGTCTCAGCGATTGAGCTTTCTATCTCTCAAGTCGATGAGACCGTCGACGGTTATATAAACAACTCAAAAACGATAGAATTGATGGTGGAAAAAGTGTCTCAAATAGAGCATATCACAAGCGAGAACAAAGAAACAATCGCCAGTATTTCACAAGCTTCATCAAAACTAAACGGTATGTCGACTGAGCTTAATGATTTACTTATAGGCTACAAAACAGAAAAAAGAACACACCCTCGAGACTAGTGACAATATATAATTAGTCTTTAAACAACTCTTAGATACAATTCGAAAAATTAATCTAAGAGAATAATTCATGCTAACAGTACAAAACCTAATAATGAGATACGGAAATAGAGTTCTATTTCAAGATATCAACCTCAAACTTGACCGTCACAAACGCTACGGACTTATCGGTGCCAATGGTGCCGGTAAAACAACTTTCCTAAAAATTCTAAGTGGTGAAATCACTGAATACGAAGGTGAAGTCATCATTCCTAAAGCAAATAAAGTTGGTGTGTTAGGTCAAAATCAATACGCTTTTGAAGACTTTACGATCAGTGATGCAGTGCTTTATGGAAATAAGCGTCTGTATGATGCTATCAAAGAAAAAGAAGACCTTTACGCAAATGGCGACTTCGAAGATGATGCAGTGAATAACCGACTGGCTGATTTAGAAGTAATTTGTGTTGAAGAAGATCCAACCTATGAATATGATGTGAATATTAGTAAAATTCTGGCAAATGTCGGGATACCTGTTGAAGAACACAATCAACTTATGTCCACTCTGGATTCTGCTGATAAATTTAAAGTTTTATTAGCTCAGGTTTTATATCCTAAACCTGATATTTTATTTCTTGATGAGCCTACAAATAATCAGGATATTGAGACTATCTCTTGGTTGGAAAATGAATTACAACGTCACGAAGGCACTATGGTTGTTATCTCTCATGATAGACACTTCTTAAATGCTGTTGTCACAAATATCTTGGATGTCGATTACCAAAAAATTCGTGAATTCACCGGTAATTACGATGATTGGTATATTGCTGCAAATGTTATGGCAAAACAGATGGAACTTGACAATGCAAAAAAAGAGAAAGAAAAAGAGCAACTCGAAGCTTTCGTTCGCCGTTTCTCTGCAAATGCATCAAAAGCAAAACAAGCCACATCACGTCAAAGAAAACTTGACAAGCTTGAAATCGAAGATATAAAACCTTCATCCCGCCGTGATCCGAGTATAGTTTTCAAAGCAAAACGCACTATGGGTGATGAAGCTTTGGAGTTGAATAATATTTCACACTCTTATGGAAATAATGAAGTTTTAAAAGATATCACTCTTAAATTTGAGCCCGGTGAAAAAGTGGCTCTTATTGGAGGTAATGGTGTTGGTAAAACCACCCTTCTTAAAATATTGATGGAAGAGATAAAACCTACAAGCGGTGAAGTGAAATGGGGTGCTACAATTGAGAATTCTTACTTTCCACAAGACACTGCAGACATTATTGAAGGCGATGGCACTCTTTATGATTGGTTAAGAGCCTTTGATCCTAAGCGTGATATCGCTGAGATAAGAAACTGTCTTGGCCGTATGCTATTTAATGGTGAACAACAAGAGAAGAGTGTGGTTAGTATCTCTGGTGGTGAAAAGCACAGAATGATGCTTTCAAAAATGATGCTCGAGGGTGGAAACTTTTTAGTGCTTGATGAGCCGTCAAATCACCTTGACCTTGAAGCTATCGTCGCACTCGGTGAAGGGCTTTTAGAATTTAAAGGAAATGTTATTTGTGTATCTCATGACCGTGAGCTGCTTGATGCATTTGCAGGTCGTATTATTGAGCTTCGTGAAGATGGAACATATGTTGATTTTAAAGGCACTTATGAAGAGTTTGCAGAAGCTAAAGCAAATGGGCAGATTTAATGCCAAAATATAAAAACTTTTTAGGTCTTGGTATCGCTGGAAACTTTGCTCTACACCTTGAACAAGCTGGCGAATCAGAAGACTTTAAAGATATAATGACAGAAGATGAAGCAGCCCCTAAGGGGATGTTTCCTTTTTATCTCCCCGAGCTTACTTCTGCAAACACAATGCTCAACACCTATCCACTTTCATCTAGTTTTATCAGACTTCCCCAAGAAGACGTGAATGTTCAAGCAGAACCTGAGGTTGCTTTGATTTGTAACTTAGAATACACTGCAGGAAAACTCTCTTGCATCACTCCCACTTACTTTGGTGCATATAATGACTGCTCAATCAGAGTGCCCGGTGCAAATAAAATCAGTGATAAAAAAAACTGGGGTGAAGACTCTAAAGGCTTTTCAAACACTCTCTTTAAAATTGATAAGTTTGAAGATGGCGGGGTTATGGATCAGTACTCTATCGCTTCATTTTTGCGTCGTAATGGTAAAGTCCATAAATATGGTGAAAATGTAGAACTTAGCGGCTACAGTTATTTCTATGAAAAACTGACAGACTGGATGTTGAATCAGCTTATAAACCAAGAAGATTTTGGCCCGCTTGAAGAGATAGAAAAATATATCTTAGCATGTGACAATCCAGAACAAGCCATCATAAGCATAGGGGCTACACGGTATACAGAGTTTGGTGAAAAAACATTTTTAAAACCTAAAGATGAAGTGATCATCATAGTGTACAACCATGACAAAATCCCTCATAATCAGGTGATGACTTCAGTTAAAAAGAATTCATATAATAATCCTCTTATGAGTGTGCTCTCACAAAAAGTGATATAAATGAAAACAGGTGTTTACGAGCATTACAAAGGTTCTAGATACCTAGTTATAGACACCGTCACACATAGTGAGACTGAAGAACTCATGGTTCTTTATCGTACAATGTATGGAAATAAAGATTTATGGGTGAGACCCTATAGTATGTTTTTTGAAAATATAACTATAGATTCTAAAACACTTCCAAGATTTCAATATATAGGTGGGGAAAATGAGTAGAGGGAAAAAACTCGACCTCTTTATCGGAGCGGATATTGATGATGGCTGGAGGGAAGTTCAAAGCCCCCGTAAGAGTATAATATCTGATGAAATTTTAGAACCCTCAAAACACTTCTTACATTTTAAAAAAGAAAAACGAAGAGGAAAGACTGTCACTCTTGTCGGTCCTTTTTCTCTCCCAAAAAATGATGCTGAGGCGATACTCAAAACGCTTAAAAAAAAGTTAGGATGCGGCGGAAAATACAGTGAATCTTTTATGGAGTTTCAAGGTGAGCTTAAAGATAAACTCAAAGAGCTTCTTCTACAAGAGAATTTTCGATTTAAAAAGTAATTCCCGGTTCACTTAGCTAAGCTATTAAATCATCTATCGGTGTGGCTTTAGCTTCACTCACGTTTGAAGTGATAATATATCTATCGCGTCCTGTTTCTTTTGCTTCATATAACATTTCATCTGCACGGGAAATCAAAATATCTTCATTCAATGCATCATCTGCCACACAGCAGACCACACCTATTGAGATAGTTAAAAATTTATTTATAGCAGAACCGCTATGTTCTAGTTTTTCTTCTCTAATGGCATCACCGATCTCTCGAGCTAATTTTGCACTGTTTGACTCATCTGTCTGTGTTAGTAAAACTCCAAACTCTTCACCGCCAAGTCTAAATACGAAGTCACTTGGACGTCTTAAAGTTTTGTTTAGAATATTTGCAACAATCTTGAGTGCATTATCCCCTTCTATATGTCCATAGGTGTCATTATATTGTTTAAAGTAGTCAATATCGAGCATCATAAATGTTATATGACTATGTGTACGCTTAGCTCGTTTCAACTCTCTTTCGTACACAAGATTAAAGTATCTTCTGTTGTGCATAGATGTCAAAGAATCTGTGTAGGATACATTTTCAAGTTTCTTATTTAAGTTTTTAAGTTTTTTTGTGGCCACTTCAAGCCGTGTTTGATCACCTTGAATACTTGCAAACACTGAGTAAGAAATAAGAAGCACCGCGAGAATAATAAGCCCTAACATAATTGCTAATTTATATATAGCCCCATCATAAAGACTCAAAAATTTCTTTCTTTCATAACGGGCCATACTCACTTCATAGGTGATAAGTTTTTGCACCACCGTATGTATATGAGAGACATATTTTTCCAAAGACCTGATAGAGACAGTGCTCATATCTTTAGCATCTCTTGCTGCACGAAGAAGTTTAAGAAAATATCTATTCACCACTTTAATCTCTAAAGCGACGTACTCAACATAGTGTAACTCTTCGTCTCTTTTAAAATGTGATTCGTATGTTTGCCATAGTTGATTAATTTTATTAAGAGAATGTTCTAGCTCATTTGATGTTTGATAACTGCTAATCTCTCCACGCTTTGCTTTATATAAACTCGATGATAAACCATTATGATATGTTTGGAGCAGTTCATTAAGCTCAGTGACCGGAACAAGGGAACCAAAATAAAGTGCATCAAGATTTTTTTTCATAGAGTTTATATTAATCGCGCCTATTATTCCTATAGAAAAGAGGCCGATAGTGATTAATATAAACAAAAAAAATAATTTACTTCTTAATTTCAATGCTTCAATAAACTGCATACTATTCCCTTTTCTTACATTACAAAATATAAAAGCATCATTCATACCATTTAGAATGTATTTGCGTTATTTTATGATAAAATTGAATTTAGATAAAATAATTAGGCAGTTTGCAATGAAAATCACACTTATTTGTGAAAATATATGATAGATAATAAATTAAAATATATTCGTAAGTTAAATTTTTTCAAATCACTTGATGCAAAAGACTTAGATACGGTATCCAGCATATCAACCATTGCAAAACACCCGAAAAATTCTGTTTTATATTATGAAAATGACACCCACAACAAGCTCTTTTTTCTTGTTAGCGGATTACTCAAAATTTATAAAGTTGATAAATTTGATAATGAAATTTTTTTATATCACATTTATGAAAACTCTCTTATATCAGAACTTACGACTATAGATGAGAGTGTTATCCACTGCTTTTCAAATGCAGAATTTCTTGAGCAAAGCATTATTTTAGAAGTGGACTTTTTAGATTTAAAACATCACTTTCTTTCTAATAATATACTCAATAATGAATTTATCAATGAGATACTTTTAAAAACGCATCAACTCCACTGTGTTGTAAATCGTGAACTTGTTTTTGATGCCACCTCCAAAGTTGCATTTATGCTTATGGATGATTTAAATATGTTTAACAGATTAAAAAGACAAGAGGTTTCTTTCATGCTCCATATACAACCAGAGACTCTATCTCGTGTTTTAAAAAAACTAAAAAGAGCTGAGATAATAAATGTAGAGAATTCAAATATAATCATTAAAGACAAAGATGCTCTAAAAAAAATATACAAGGCTGAATAAATGATGCAGATTACAAATAAAATCAGTACGAAAATAAAAATCATCGGTGCTCTTTTGCTCATTTTAATGTTGAGTACAATCGCCACAACAATTTATCTCAATCAACAAAACGTAAAAGATGCACTCATCATAAATATAGCCGGGAAACAAAGAATGTTAACTCAAAACATCTCAAAAAATATTTTTTACATCAGTTATAGTTCCAACAATGATTTTTATGAACTAAACTTGGCAACACAAGAATTTATTGAGGGTTTAAATATTTTAAAACATGGTGATGCAGGTCAAAAAATATCTGCAGCTCCCACTTCAAAAATTGAAAATCAAATCATAGAAGTGGATATTTTATGGAATAAGTTTTATGAAGATGTTCAAAACTTTAAAATTTTAACTAATTCAAATGAAACAGCTAAAGAGGAAAAACTTAAAGCTGTTATACTCTCTATCTATAAAAACAATCCTATTTTACTAGATAATGTTGATAAACTTGTCACCATGTATACAAACTACAGTGAGAATAAAACGGAGTATATGAAAATTTTTCAATACCTCTCAGCCTCTATATTCTTGTTTGTTTTTCTTTCTTCTCTTCTTCGTCTTAAAGAGATTGAATCTCATGCAGAAGAGTTTATGAAATACTCCAAACAACTTGTTAATAATAAAAGTAATTCTAAATTACAACCCATGCAGATTGATGCAGAGAGTGAAATTGTCGAAGT
>JACNLH010000165.1:13125-15494 GCA_014381585.1 Candidatus Sulfurimonas ponti | reverse complement strand
ATAAAGCAGTAGTATATTGATTGTTAATGAAGCAATAAACAAAAGTGAAATATTCGAATTATTTTAAATTCTTATGTTTCGTATATTATCTAAATTACAGGAGTAAATATGTCACTTTCAAGAAGAGAATTTCTCAAAAGTTCAGCGGCAGCGTCTGCAGCGGCAGCTATGGGTATGACTATACCGGCTGATCTTCAATCTGCAGCGACTAAAGCTGAGAGTAACTGGAGATGGGACAAGGCTGCTTGTCGTTTCTGCGGTACTGGTTGTGGTATTATGATGGCCACTAAAGATGGAAAAATAGTAGCGGTGAAAGGTGATCCGGCAGCACCTGTCAACCGTGGGCTAAACTGTATTAAGGGTTACTTTAATGCAAAAATTATGTACGGTGCGGATAGACTCACTCAGCCTTTGCTGAGAGTTGATACAAATGGAAAGTTTGATAAACACGGTAAATTTGCTCCTGTAAGTTGGAAAAGAGCCTTTGATGAGATGGAAATTCACATCAAAAAAGCGCTTAAAGAAAAAGGACCTGAAGGTGTGGGTGTGTTTGCATCCGGTCAATACACAGTGATGGAAGGTTACGCTGCACAAAAAATGATGAAAGGCGGGTTTAGATCAAATGCGATCGATCCAAATGCCCGTCACTGTATGGCATCGGCCGTTGTCGGTTTTTATCAAACATTCGGTATAGATGAGCCTTCTGGCTGTTATGATGATATTGAGCTAACCGACACTATCGTGTCTTGGGGTTCAAATATGGCGGAGATGCACCCTATTCTTTGGTCACGTGTGACAGATAGAAAACTTTCAGATCCTAAGCGCGTGAAAGTTATCAATATGTCCACGTATACACACAGAACGTCTGATTTAGCCGACATTGAGATTATTTTTTCACCAAACACTGACCTTGCTTTATGGAACTATGTTGCTAGAGAAATTGTTTACAACAACCCTGAGTCTATTGACTGGGACTTCGTTAAAAAACATATCGTCTTTGCAGCTTCTCCGGTGAATATAGGTTACGGTATGAGAAGAGAGGGTGAAAAAGCTCTCAAAGACGGTAAATACACTGACTTAGAGATGCAAACTGTTTCCAAAGAGATGAAAACTATCGTATCAGCTACAGAAGCACCTGCTCTTAAACCTTATGGTTATAAAGAAGGCGATGAGATGGTTCATAAACCGGCCGGTCTTAAACACTGGGAAATCTCTTTTGAAGAATACAAAAAATTTCTAGCTCCATATACACTAGATTATGTGGCAGAGATTTCTAAGGGTGACCCAGATGAAGATATCAATGAGTTCAAAGGAAAACTTCAAGAACTAGCGAATCTTTATATAGAAAAAGGACGCAAAGTTGTATCTTTTTGGACTATGGGTATGAATCAACATACGCGTGGAACATGGGTGAACACTTTAGCATACAATGTTCACTTCCTACTTAATAAACAAGCAAAACCAGGAGATGGGGCATTTTCTTTAACAGGACAACCTTCAGCCTGCGGTACAGCTCGTGAAGTTGGAACATTCTGTCACAGACTTCCTGCAGATATGATGGTGGCAAATCCTAAACATAGAAAAATTGTTGAAAACAGATGGAAAGTTCCAGAAGGAACACTAAACCCTGTTGGTAATCAACATATTATGAAAATTCACCGTGATATCGAAGACGGTGATATTAAATTTGCATGGGTGAATGTTTGTAACCCTTATCAAGACACTGCTTCAGCCACTCACTGGATTAAGGCTGCCCGCGAGATGGATAACTTTATAGTCACTTCAGATGGATACCCTGGTATTTCAGCAAAAGTGTCCGATTTGATTTTACCATCGGCAATGATTTATGAAAAATGGGGTGCGTATGGAAACGCGGAGCGTCGCACACAGCACTGGAGACAACAAGTGCTTCCTGTTGGAGATGCGATGAGTGACACTTGGCAATGGGTGGAGCTTTCAAAAAGGTTTACAGTTGGCGACGTATGGGGAGCACAACCGCTTCGCGGTACAAATGCAGACGGAACTCCAAAATCACTTCCGGATGTTAGAAAAGCTGCTTATGCAATGGGTTACAATGATGACACTACTATGTATGAGATTCTTTTTGCAAACAAAGAGGCAAAGTCTTATAAAATAGATATGAATGCATTCCCTCAAAAAGGTTTTGACAACTCCGAGTGTAATGGAGACAGCAGAGGCGTGGTTGGTTCTGATGGCACAGTCTTTAAAGGTTATGACTTCATGATACATGAATATCTCTTTGAAGAATATGCCGATTTCGGTCGTGGTCACGCGCATGATTTGGCTGACTTCAATACATACCATAGAGTTCGTGGACTTAAATGGCCAGTTGTTGATGGCAAAGAAAC
>JACNLH010000165.1:8449-12372 GCA_014381585.1 Candidatus Sulfurimonas ponti | reverse complement strand
CGGAATGTTGGATTGGCAACACTTGGCGGACTTATGTGGAGTGCTTATGTTGATGAGGTGACAGCATCAACTTTAGTCCTACGTCCTCCAGGGGCTCTTAAAGAAAAAGATTTTCTTCGTGCTTGTATCAAATGCGGTATGTGTGTTGAAGCATGCCCATATGACACCTTAATGTTAGCAGCGCCGGGGGATAATAAACCGATGGGGACACCTTACTTTGTTCCTCGCGATATCCCTTGTTATATGTGCACTGATATTCCATGTGTGCCGGTATGTCCAACAGGAGCACTTGATGAGTCTAGTGTATCCAAAGACGGTGTGCTTGATATCAACACTGCAGATATGGGTGTGGCAGTGATTGATGACAATAGTTGTATAGCTTTTTGGGGAATCCAATGTGACGCGTGTTACAGAGCATGCCCTCTTTTAGGTGAAGCAATAGTTATAGAATACTCAAAGAACGAAAGAACAGGCAAACATGCATTCTTAAAACCGATAGTGGTTAACGATGTGTGCACTGGATGCGGTATGTGTGAGAAAGCCTGTGTGACTGAAAAAGCGGCAATATTTGTATTGCCAAGAGAAATTGCGCAAGGCAGAGCTGGGGATTACTATATTAAAGGTTGGGATAAAAATGATGAAAAGCGTTTAGAAAATGCCACATCAAAAACAACAACAACCGAGATTAGTAAGGAGAGTGCGATAGACTCTTTAAATGATGGATTGGAGGATTTATACTAATGACTTTCATTTGGAAAAATCACCGATACCTTATTTTAAGAAGATTTACACAAATCTCCATACTTGTTCTGTATTTTGGAGCCAATGCTTGGGGATGGAACGTACTTATGGGCAACCTGAGTTCTTCTTTACTTTTTGGAATGATTCCACTCAGTGACCCTTATGCAGCGCTCCAAATTTTTGCGGCTGGTGCAGTGCTTACAACAGATTTATTAATCGGTGCGGGCATTATCACTCTGTTTTATCTCGCTATTGGCGGTCGTGCTTTTTGTTCTTGGGTTTGCCCTATAAATATTATTACAGACTTTTCAGCGTTTGTTAGAAGAACATTTCATTTTGACAGAGTTCAAAAAAAGCAACCGGCTTCTAGAAACATTCGATATTGGGTCTTGGTTATGAGCTTAATTATTTCATTTATACTTGGAATAACAGCTTTTGAATTTATTTCACCAATATCAATGGTTCATAGAGGCTTGGTTTTTGGTTTAGGTCTTGGTTGGGCGGCAATGCTTATCATTTTTCTTTTTGATTTATTTGTACTTAAAGATGGTTGGTGCGGTCATATCTGTCCACTTGGGGCATTTTATTCACTACTGGGTAAATTCAGTTTTATCAAAGTGCAACATGATGCAGACAAATGCACCGGCTGTATGGAATGTAAAGTTGTCTGTCCCGAGAAGCAGGTGCTTTTTATGGTGGATAAAGAAAGTTCACCCGTATTATCCGGGGAATGCACTTCATGTGCGAGATGTATTGAGATTTGTAACCATGATGCCTTACATTTTTCGATAAGAAATTTAAAAAATTAAAGAACATAGGAGAAAATAATGAAAACAATCGGTATATTATCAGCAGGCTTGATGGCCTTAACATTGTTTATTACAGGGTGTGTTGAAAGCCCTGCGGCAAAAGAAACTGAGGTGATCAAACCAACGGTCTCAGAAGAATCTTTAGGTTTAAGAAAGACTGAACTTTATGCAGAAACCACAACTACAAGTTCAAAAACTGAGTATATACATGCAGCTCCTGGAACAAGTACAAAATTTAAACGTGCTTTTCAAGATGCACCGCCGATGATTCCTCACTCAGTTGAAGGGCTTATTCCAATCACAATTGATAATAACCAGTGTCTTGGATGTCATATGCCTGCAATGGCAAAGATGGTGAATTCAACTCCAATTCCAAAGTCACACTTTACAAACTTTAGACCATCTACACATATCATTGACGGTCACGTTGTAAAATCCGGTGTTGTTGTTGAAAACACTTCAAGTGAACAACTAGAAAATGTTTCTATAGTTAGACAAGGTGACCTCGTTGGTGCCAGATTCAATTGTACACAATGTCATGCTCCTCAGTCTCAAGGCAACTTAGCTGTTGAGAATAAATTTGAAGCAGACTATACACATAAAAGCGGTGAATCAAGATCTAGCTGGAGCGGTGTGAAACTTATGGAAGGTATCGACACTATTAAAGCAGGAAACTAAACTATGGATAGAAGAGAGCTTTTTGGCTTTCTCTCTTCCTCTGTTAAAGGGGAAGAGCGTAATACGCAAGAGACTATAATACGGCCTCCTTATTATAATGATATGAGTGATTTTGATAAAGAGTGTAGAAACTGTGACGGTAAATGTGCCACTTTGTGTCAAGAGCAGATTATAATTATCTCCGAAGATAAAACTCCGCGACTGACTTTTTCTAAAAGCGGATGCACCTACTGTGATGATTGTGCCATTGCCTGCAAGCCAAATGTGCTTCAAGTGCAAAATAAAAGAGTCATTGATGCCGGTATACGGATAAATGAATCAACTTGTATGAGTTGGTGCGGGGTTATGTGTTTTTCATGTAAGGATCCATGCCTTGAAAATGCGATTGACTTTCAGGCAATGTTTATGCCAACAATAAATCAAGAAAAGTGCACTTCTTGCGGATTCTGTATAAGCAGATGCCCAAGTCTGGCCATAGACACACTGGCACTCATATAAAAGGCTTCCCAAGATGATAAAAAATATGCTTTTAATTATAGTTTTTATAAGTGTGCTTCATTCAAATGAAAAAGCGATCGCGACCTTTAATGCCAGTGGTTCTGTAACTGACTTAGTGTATCAGGACTCAAAACTATATGCGGCCACAGATGCTGGTTGTGTTGATATTTTTGACACTGCGACGCAAAAGATCATTCACAAAATAAAAGTGGCTCAAATCACTGACTTTATGGGAGAGAGCTCTGATTCAAAAGTATATTCAGTTGATCTGATATCTAATAAAACACTTCTCCTTTCTCAAGGTCAAAAAGGTGCTAGAAGAATACACATATATGAAGATGAAACTTTAAAACTTGTACTTCCAGATACAAAAAAACTCTTTATTGCTAAAGCAAAATTTCTAGATGAAAACACAATTATCTTAGGACTTTTAAGTAATGAAATCATCTCTTATGACATACAAAAACAAGAAGTGAATTACAGAGTTCAAATATCTCAATCAAAATTTTCTGACTTTGTTCTTGGTAAAAATAAAAAGGAGATTATAATCGCTGATGAGAGTGGAAATCTAAAAATCCATGATACAAAAACTGCTAAATTAAAAAGTGAGTTAAGAGGGCAGAATTTAGACAATGTCTTTCAAGTCGACACTAAAAATGGCGTTATCGCCACTGCAGGTCAAGATAGAAGAATCGTGATATACACTCCAAAATCAGGCTCAGTATATTATAAAACATCCAACTTTCTAATCTATAGTGTTGGACTAAGCCCAAGTGGAGAAATAGTCGGATATTCAAGTGATGAGAAAAATAATATCACTGTTTTCAATACAGTTACAAAAAAGAAGTTAGGAGTCTATGGCGGCAATAAGATGACCGCTACAAATATTCTCTTTATCAATGAAAGTGAGTTTTTTGTTGCTACGGATGACACTATTATTAACCAATTCAAGATAAAATAAAATTATAAAGGCAAACAGATGAACATATCAAGTATTGTAGTGCAGACACTACCAAAATTTTTAGATGAAGTTGTACAAAGTTTAAAAAATTGTGAGGCGTGTGATTATCATATGCATGATGAAATCGGTCGTATTATCATCACGATTGAAGGCGAAAGTGTATCAGAAGAACTTAAAAAGCTAAGTGTCATCGAAGCTATACCGCATGTGGTTTCTGCTGAAATGCAAATGGCATA
>JACNLH010000165.1:0-8085 GCA_014381585.1 Candidatus Sulfurimonas ponti | reverse complement strand
GAAGAATTCGGTGCTGATTATGGCGCGAATATAGATGAAGTGAAATGGTCCAAAGATGACAATGTGCCGCCACATACAATCGATGAGTTACGCTTAGAAATGTCACGGCATCAAGAAGATATAGAAAAACAAAAGCAGGACGCAAGCTAGTGTTTACAGTGGCAATAGTTTCAAGTATATACCTACATTCAATTCAAACGGAGCTATTGCTGCAATGAAGTCACCCTCAAAAATCATCTATATCCCGATATTGGTTATAACTGTTCTATTGGTATTTTTCAAACCAATCACTATATTAGTTTTAGATTCTTACTTAAGTCATGGTTTGGGTCAAAAAGTGGAGATTACGAGACTGGAATTCATTCCTTTTAACTTTGATGGGGTTATCACAACCAAAACCTTTCCTCAAGGTGTCTTAGTTCACGGTAAGTATAAAGATAAACGTTTATTTTTAACCACCACTTCTCTTGGTGGACTTATAACAATGATCTATAAAAATCACATTTACCGCGCCACGGTTGAGTCTGTTGATTTAACTAAGTTTATAGAGCTCCTGGGTAACAAAAAGTACGTTAAAGCCGGTAAAATCAATGGTACAGTGTTTTATCATAAACGGCCTAGAATCGGGCATACTGACTTAAAGGTGACCGATGCTGTATTACATGGTTTAGACTTAGATAAAAAGCTCTCCACTATTAATGATGCATTGCAACTTGATTTCTTCAGTGTGTTTTCACGCACCTTTAGAGACTCAAATTCAAGCGGTATTACGAACATAGACCATATGCAATTTGATATTGCACTAAGTCATGACCATTTTCTCTCTACAGACTTTGCCCTAAGAACAGAGAACTATCGCCTTTCTATCGGTGGACATGTACATAAAAAAGGTAAGATAAATTACTTTGATGTTAATTTACTTGATAAAAATGGATGCGCTGTTGTCACGCAAAGACTTCAAGGTGATATCCGAAGACCTAAGATAAAAAGCACTACAACAGAAGTTGTGAATGTGGCGCAGTCTATACCCTCTTCAATGTTTGGAATGGGAAGACAAATGCTGGGTTACAATATGATGCCGCAAAAAGATTTTATGGGTACAAAGAAAATGATTGCAGAAGCAGATCATTTTATGCAAGAAACTTCAAAAGTTGTTATGCCTCTTGATTGCTCGGTTGTGTATGATGGTAAAGTTAAACATCCTCTAAATAAGAAAAAAGACTTTTAAAAACTTCCCAAGTTTCGTCTAGACCTGCTTTTAGTACAATCCTTTTATGAAAATATGGATGAAAAAACTCTAAAGACTTCGCATGCAGCATCAATCTATGACAGTTGTAATGCTCGCGAACCATTTTATTATGCTCCCCTCTTCCATATTTTGTATCGCCTAAAATATGATGTGAGAGATGTTTCATATGCCGTCGTAACTGGTGCTTTCTCCCTGTTTTTGGAGATAATTCAACTAGAGAATATCTTGTTGTATCATATCTCCCCACCGCATGATTAAGCTCCACTTTTGCCAGTCTCACAAATGAAGTCTGCGCCTCTTCTGCCTCTTTTTCTTCTGAAGCTTTTTTATCTGCTATCTTATCCAACTTCACACTCAAAGGGTAATCAATAGACCCCTCTTCTTCTATATAACCTCGCACTATAGCGATATATTTTTTCTCAATGTTTTTTGCTTTAAACTCCTCGCTCATCAGCCTTGCACTCTCACTATCAAGAGCAAAAAGCAAAACTCCGGAAGTCGGCTTATCTAAACGGTGAATAGGATAGACCCACTGCCCGATTTGATCACGAAGCATCTTCATTGCAAAATATATCTCGTGTCTGTCTATCATAGACTTGTGCACCAACAGACCGCTTGGTTTATTGATAGCTATATAGTGTTCATCTCTATAGATGATTTCTAATTCATAATTTTCAAACATGATAATGAAATTTTATTTAGCATCCCGTTTGGTCGTTTTTCTTTTCTTCGTGGTTTTTTTTGTCACTATGCCGCTTGTATTTTTATTGTACTGACGGACTTTTTTTTTCTCTGGTTTTTTATGTTCACTTTTTAGCTTGATATCTTCAATATCTTTTCTTCTGATACTAGGGTCCGGTTCAAAACCCTCCACTGTTTTTTGTGGAATCTTTTGTCCTATAACTCTTTCTATATCCTTAATATCATACTTTTCATAAATATCTAAAAGAGAGATAGCTTCACCATCACGGCCTGCTCTTCCTGTCCGTCCAACACGGTGAACATAATCCTCAGATACAGAAGGAAGCTCATAATTAATCACATAAGGCAGCTCTTCGATATCCAGTCCACGGGAAGCAATATCTGTGGCAACAAGCACTCGAATCTTCATCTCTTTAAACTGAGCAAGTGTTTTGAGTCTTTTAGCTTGAGGAATGTCCCCATGAATAAGTCCACATTTAAGACCGTCTTTTTGAAGCTCTTCAAAAAGTGCATCTGCACTTACTTTTGTTCTTGTGAACACCAAAACCTGAGGATAATTTCTTGAACCGATTAAGTAAGCTAAAAGTTCCGCTTTTCTCTCTGTATCCACGAGATAAGCAACTTGATTAATCGTGTCCACAGTCGAGTTTTTCTTTGATGTTTCTATAAAAGCGGGACTTCTCAAAACTAGTTTTGATAATTTTCTCACCTTATCACTGTATGTGGCAGAAAAAAGAAGTGTTTGGTGGTTCTTAGGTAAAAGCGGGTGAATTTTTCTGATATCTTTGGTAAAACCCATATCAAGCATTCTATCTGCTTCATCTAAAACTAAGACTTCTATATTTGCAATATCAAGACCATTTTCCACATGTTCTAAAAAGCGTCCCGGAGTTGCGATAATAACATCAACCCCTCTTTGAAGTATGCGTTGTTGTGCACTTATATCTTTACCGCCTACAAGCACCACACATTCAACTTTCATATGTTTAGAAAAATTATCTAAATCTTCATGTATCTGAATAGATAGCTCACGAGTCGGAGAAAGAATAACAGCACGTGCGCTGCGACCGGCTTCACCGTCAGTCTTTCTCAGCCTTTGCAAGATAGGAAGTCCAAAAGCGGCAGTTTTTCCAGTCCCTGTTTGCGCAGTTGCGAATATATCAGTTTTTGCCATAACTAAAGGAATGGCTCTTTTTTGAATCAATGTAGGGTGTTCATACCCTAATTCATTAATCGCACTAAGTAATGGCTTTATCAGCCCTAATTTTTCAAATGACATATCTGTTCCTGCTATTGAAATCTCATATAATTTCAGCAAAGCAAAAATTATCTTCAGTCACTGAAGCTTTGCCTTTGGTAAGAAGAAATCATGTTGATTTTATTAATTTAATGATGGAATTTTAGCATATTATTTAATCTATAAGCTTTTGAGATGTATAATCTGCACTATGATAAGAAAAACACTCAAAAAAACTTCTAAACATGAAAAGCTCCATGACTTTATGAAAAAATACAAAATCCCGCCTCACTATCTCTCCACCAACAGAAGAATGGTCTCTAAAGCTGTTCTCATCGGTCTCTTTATCGCTTTTATCCCTATGCCTATGCAAATGTTGGCAGTTCTGGCAATGATTCCATTTTTCAAATTCAACGTGCCGATCGCACTGGCAATGTGTTGGCTGAGCAACCCGCTGACAATGCCGCCGATGTATTATATGGAGTATGTGACGGGTGCATTTCTCTTAGGAACTGAGATAGTTCCGGTGGAGATGAGTGTGAAATGGTTTAGCGAAAATATTGACAATATATTTGTACCTCTTTACCTTGGAACACTTATATATTCTGTTGTGGGGTCACTCACCGGATATTGGCTGGTGAATCATTTCTGGCATGGTTCCGTTCATAGTGATAGAAAACTTCACCGTGATGATAGATAATCTTAAATACTGCTCTTTTCTTTTTTCATAAATGAATATATAATCAAAGCAAGTCCAAGAATCAAAAAAGGTATACTCAACATTTGACCTGTGCTTAAAGCCATTTCATCTGAATATGCAGCTTGTCTCTCTTTTACAAACTCAACAAGAATTCTCACACTGAAAATAAGACTTAAAAAAAGCCCAAACAAAAGTCCTGCATTTATTTTTGCTTTTTTATAGAGATATAAAGATAACAATACGGCAAAAACACTTAAATAAGAAAGCGCTTCATAAAGTTGCACAGGATGTCTTGGAATTAAATCCACACGTGAAAAGATAAATGCCCAAGGAACATCAGTTTGAATCCCTACAATCTCAGAGTTCATCAAATTTCCCATTCGTACAAAAAATGCGAATAGTGCCGTAGGAATGGCCAACCTGTCTAAAAGGTATAAAAAACTGATTTTATTTTTCTTTGTATAATACAAAGTCGCCGCAATAGCTCCGATTCCGCCGCCATGACTTGCTAAACCGCCCTCATGTATAGCTAAAATTTTCAGAGGGTTTGCAAGATAGTACGCCGGATCATAAAAAAGGCAATGCCCAAGTCTTGCCCCGATCACGATTCCCACCACCATATAGATTTGCAAGGATTCTAGCTGCTCAAGCCCTTTATTTTCATTTTTGTATATCCAGTTCATCACGCCAAAACCGGATAAAATAGCTGTGGCAAATAAAACACCATACCAATGAATGCTCAAAGAGCCAAAAGAAACGAGTATCGGGTCAGCACTCCACTCAAAATACTTCATCTACTTTCTTAAAGCCTCTGCAATCAACTCGATAGGATTTTTAAATATAGTCTCAACACCTGCATTGCTCATAGAGTTATTTATCTGCATACGGCAAGCACTGCACTCTGCACTCACTATCTCAGCTCCGGTTTTTTTAATCATCGCAGCTTTTGGAACACCTGCGGCTTTTGCAAAATGATACTTTTCACTCTGCATAGTCACCCCGCCAAAACCGCAACAAAGATTTGGGTCACTCATCTCCACTATCTTATAGTTTTGGCGAACCAGGTTTCTAGGTTCTTCATGAATTCCCTGCATCTTTTTAGCATGACAAGGGTCATGATAGGTTACAATTTTTGTATCTTTTTTCTTAGTCGCTAAAACTGATTCCAAGTCTGTATGATGCTGCAACCACTCTGTTGCCATATACACTTTGCTCATAACAACTTTCGCACGAGCGCGCCAATCCGGCTGGTCATGGAAGTAATGCTCATAATCCACTTTAAGCATTGCAGAACAGGTGGCTTCAGGGATGATAATCGCTTCAACATCACGGGAAAAACTCTCAAAGTATTCAATATTAAACTTGGCATTTGCATCAACTGTGTCAAAATCTCCGGTGAAGTACGCAGGAGCGGAACAACATTTTTGTGACTTTGCCAAGAATGCATCAATCTCAAGAGTTTCTAAAATTTCTAAAAGAGAATCACCGATATTTTTATAGTTATAATTTGCTAAACAGCCTATAAAAATGGCAACTTTTCTTTTACCGCCATTGTCTATATTTTCTTCATGAGAATTTAAAAAAGAAGTTTTGCTTAAACTTGGAAGCAGTCTGTCTGTTTTTAACATCGGAAGATTAAAACGTGACTTCATAGAATCAATATCTGATTTTATTTTAAAACCGCAGGTCTGAAAAGTCCATCCGAGTTTAAAGGCCAAATCATTCAACCATCTGTGACGCAGAAGTAAGAAGAAAGCTTTTTTATACCAGGCTATTCCAAACTTCTGAGCAATATCTGAGCGAACCTGCTCTATCACCATATCTGTGGGGATAGACTTTGGACATGCTTCCACACATGCCACACAAAGAAAACAAGATTCAAAAATATCTTTTGCATTTTTATCTAGTTCAAGATTACCTCTTTTATAGGCACCAAGCAAGTCTAAAAATCCACGCGGTGAAGTCACCTCATCGGGATTTATATTGTGAATGGTGCAAACCGGGATACACTTCCCACACTTCACACAATCATCTGCTGTATAATCAAAATTAAATATATCTTCTAGTTTACTCATATTCACACCGTTTTTGAAAATGTTTTTTTATTTGCACTATGTTTATGCATATAGGCATCAAAGGCCATTGCAATATTACGAATTAAAAGAGAACCTGTCTCGCTGCAAACGATATGTGCATCATCTATTGTTAAAAGTTCCTCTTTTGAAAATGGCTCCAACTCAAGGATTGCATCTGCAAAATAAGTTTTAAAATCTATGTCAAATAGCTTCTCAAACCTTTTTATATCAAGTTTAAAGTTACTCATAAGCTCCATGATAACGTATTGGCGGATTAAATCATCTTCACTTAAAACAACCCCTCTCTCAAATGGCAACCTTCCAGCGTCTATAGCTTCTTCATACTCGCTCATAGTTTTGAAGTTTTGATTGTAACTATCTATCCCTTCACCGATAGATGTCAAACCGACCCCTATCAAATCAGCTCCGCCTTTTGTTGTATAGCCTTGAAAGTTACGGTGAAGCTCACCTTTATCTATGGCTTTAAAAAGCTCATCTTCAGGTTTTGCAAAATGATCCATTCCAACCATTTTATAGCCATTTGCAGTTAAAAAGTCAATTGTATATTGCATAATCTTTAATTTCTCATCAGGCAGAGGAAGTGTTGTCTCATCTATCTTTCTCATAGTTTTTTTAAGCCATGGAACATGTGCGTAGTTAAAAACTGCAAATCTATCCGGATTTAAAGTGAGTGCGAGAGAGAGTGTCTCTTTAAAAGTTTCTAATGTTTGATACGGAAGTCCATAGATAAGGTCTGTGTTGACAGAAACCATATTGTATTTTCTAGCCAAATCCATAGCAGCTTTTGTAATCTCATAAGGCTGCACACGGTGAACTGCAACTTGCACTTTTTCGTTAAAATCTTGAATACCGAAACTTACACGGTTAAATCCTGCCTCACTCATAACTTTCATCTGATCTTCATCTATATGACGGGGATCTATTTCACAAGAGACTTCTGCATCAGATACAAAGTTGGGAAAATAGGATTGAATATTTTGGATAATCTCTTTTAATTGCTCTGCTGAAAAAAAGGTGGGAGTTCCACCGCCAAAGTGCATCTGAATCACTGCACGATTGCAGTCTAGATGTTTTGACAGTATCTCAAGCTCACGTTTAAGATACTCCATATAACGGAGCATTTTGTCTTCTTTGGAGGTGAAAACAACATTACATCCGCAAAAATAACAGGCATTTCTACAAAAAGGAAGGTGGAAGTATAAACTTATCGGACGAGAACTGTCTTGATTTTTAATTTTTTCAATGTATGTGTCATACTCGTAAGAAGCACTGAACTCCAGTGCTGTGGGATAACTCGTGTAACGGGGTCCCGGTTTGGAGTATTTTATAAATTTTTCAAAATCGAGCACAGCATGTCCTTAGAGCTAATTCTTTTACTTTTGAAATAATAGCAAAAGAAACTTAATAGACTTGTGTTGCATTTTAAGATATTTTTAGCTGTTTTTTTTCATTGAACCGTACTTTCAAGCACTTTTTAGATAGTATATGAGACAGATTTATTTTAAACTTGGAAAATTTATCAATGAATAAAGAAATAATACATGATATTGGAAACTATTTACACCAAATAATCAGCCATTCTGAGCTTATAGAGAATAAGTCAGATTCTATTGATATATCTGAGTATGCTAAAAAAATCAAACAAAATGCTTACACCATTGATGCTATGATAAGTGACAGTGTTAGTAAAAAAGCAGAAGTGGATAAGGCTAAGCTTGATTTTCATCATATTGATGTAGAAAAATTTATTGGCATGAAAGTGATGATTGTTGACGATATTTATGAAAATGTTGAGATAATGAAAAATATATTCAAAACCTTTTCATGTGAAATAAAATCTGCAAAAAATGCTGAAGAAGCCTTAGAACTATATACAAGCGGATTTCACCCTGAATTTATATCTATGGATATCGTTATGCCCAACACCGATGGGTATGAGACAACAAGACAACTTAAAGCTTTGGGTTCCACTGCTTTTTTTATGGTGGTGAGTGCTCTTAAACATAGACCGCACAGAGCCATGTCTCTATTTAATTATTGGCTGGCCAAACCTTTTAGCATGGATGACATTATCTATGCCTTATTAAAATATGATTCTATG
>JACNLH010000112.1:3319-23030 GCA_014381585.1 Candidatus Sulfurimonas ponti | reverse complement strand
CAAACTTCACCAAAGATTCAAACTTCACCAAAGATTCAAACTTCACCAAAGATTTTGCTTCGAATTTTGAATTTTGAATGTTTAATTTTTAATGAGAAAGCTTGTGAATTTTCTTGGAACCGCGACTTGAGTCGTGGCTGTGAACTTGGAGTGCCACACTAGCCCCGAATGAATTCGGGGTTCCGAAGAGCCTGAGTTGCTTTTTTGGAACCGCGACTTTTAGGAATGCTAACCAATGGCATTCTCCACTTTGAGTCGTGGCTGAGAGAAGTCAACATGCCACACCTTTAACCCTAAAATATGACTAATTGCAATAAATTTTATACTTTACTGAGTTTTGAGTATAATTGTTCCAAATTTAGCTTATGAGAATAAAACAATGAACAAAGATTTAACCAATTCTAAAATAGATAGACAAAATATTTTAAATAATACCTTTGCAATTCAAGAGATAGAAAAAGCTACAAATATTACTGGTGTGATTTTTGAAGGTACTACTAGAGTTACAAAAGAACAAGTAGCTCTATTTTTTGATGTAGATATTCGAACAATTGAAAGATATTTAGAATCAAATATTGATGAACTTGGATTAAATGGTTATGTTGTTTTAAAAGGTCAAAAACTCAAAGAATTTAGAGAAGCCATTCAAGAGCAGTTTGTGACCGACATCAATGTCGGTCACAAGGTTAGAAACCTCGGTGTATTCGACTTTCGTTCGCTATTGAATATAGCTATGTTACTTACAGAGAGTGAAACCGCAAGGGTACTTAGACAAACAATTTTAGATATAGTAATAGACACTATAAATAAAAGAACAGGTGGAGGAACTAAATACATAAATCAAAGAGATGAAGAGTTTTTGCAAGCTTCTTTCAGTGAAGAAAATTATCGTAAAGAGTTTACTGATGCTTTAAGAGATTATGTAAATATGGGTCCTTTTAAATACCCCCTTTACACAGATAAAATATATGTTTCGATTTTTAAAGAAAACTCAAAAGCATATAGAAAAATACTAAAGCTTCATGATAAAGATAAGGTTCGAGATACTTTTTACTCGGAAATATTGGACTTGATTGCTTCTTTTGAATTTGGTTTTGCAAAGCTAATAGAAGAAAAGAGTAAAGAAAAAGGCAGAATTTTAAATGCTTTTGAAACAGAAAGTCTTTATAAAGCTTTTGAAGTTCAGCCTCTCTGGATTCCATTGGTTGAGAGAGCAAGAAATAAAATGGCAAGTCGTGACTTGGCATTTCGTGATGCTTTACATCATCAACTAACAGAATATATAACACCATTACAAAAAGATGGACTTAGTCAATTGTCTTTTGATTCTTTTAAAAGAACATCAAAATAATCTGCTTTTGGATTATTTTATTTTTAAATGATAATTTAAAAAACTTCACCAAAGATTTTGCTTCGAATTTTGAATGTTTAATGGAGCCGCGACTTTTAGGAATGCTATCCAATGGCATTTTCCACTTTGAGTCGTGGCTAAAAAAATTGATTTACAAACCTTTTCTATTTAAAACCACTAACACAGTTTTACAAACAACTTTAAGCTCAAGCATTAGATTCCAATGTTTGATATAGTATAGGTCATACATGAGCTTTTGTTTTGTATCGTCTAAGTCACGACCGTATGGGTAGTGCACTTGTGCCCAGCCTGTGATTCCAGGTGCTACAAGGTGGCGTTCATGGTAGTAAGGTAGTTGCTTCTCATACTGCTCTACAAGTATATTCCACTCTGCTCTTGGACCTATGAGGTGCATTTCACCTTTTAGTATGTTCTTATACTGCGGTATTTCATCGATTCTGGCCTTGCGCATAAACTCGCCAAAAGGAAAGATTCGATTATCCTTATCTTGCGTGTATGGATTGTGCTCTGAGTTTTCATGCATGGTTCTAAATTTATAGCATGTAAAATCTTGTGCATTTTTCCCCACACGCATCTGAGTGAAATAAAGACTGCCGGGTGATTCTTTTTTTATTTTTGATTTAAGTGTTGTTTTAAAGTAAAGATGTATCAAAGCAAGAAAAAACACACCTATATAATCAGCAAACCTTTTTAAAAAGTATTCAAAAGAGTTATAAGGTCGAATATCACTTAGATAATGTAAATCATTAAGGTCTTCTGGTATATAACATTTATGTAAGTATTGTTCAACAAAATTCTCTATTGTGATGATTTTAATTTTTTTTCTATTTTTTTCAAATTGCAGTTTTGTAAGGTACTTGATAATCTCATCACCAACCTTTGCTTTGGTGTTTAAAACCAATAAACTAAAGTTATTTTGATGCACTGCAGAATCAAGTTCAGATAAAACTTCTTCTTGAGATTTCTTTGAGTATTTTATGAGAGTGATATTTTTGAACTTTTTATTTAAACGATCTAGTTCTAGTTGTGTAAACGTGTATTTTTTGCCTAATATTAACATAATGGAGGGAAGGGTTCCTTTAGGCTCAGTTTAATTTAGAAAACTGTTTTATAATGTTTGTGTTAAAATCATTTATGTTATAAATTTTAAAAATTTATTATATCAAATTAATTATAAAAAATTACTTGCTGAAAATCATAAATATGCTAAAGAGATTGTAAAAAGTGTATAAGTGTGGTTATAAAAAGTGGGATAAATAAATAAACCCCTATAATAGGGGTTTTAGTGTGGATTAAAGTGGAGTTACGTTTTCAGCTTGAGGGCCTTTTTGACCTTCACCAACTTCAAAAGTCACTCTCTGTCCATCAGATAAAGAAACACGACCGCCAGTAGTGTTGTTTACTTGACGAAAATGTACGAATACATCTTTCCCGCCATTATCTTGTTGAATGAAACCATAACCTTTTTCTTCGTTAAACCATTTAACTGAACCGTCTTGTAATTCTGCCATTGTAATACCTTTGTTGTATAAAATTCACTTCATTTATGAAGTGGAGTCGAAATTTGGAGAGTCTTTAGGTAACAATTGAGCAAAATACAAAATCACACACTAAAGATGAACTTTTAATCCTCATCTTTCATCGGAAAAAAGTATACCGAAATTTTTCTCTAATATCAATATAAAAGCTTAAATTTAAAAAGATTTACTTATATGTCGATGTGATAACCAACAATTATAAAGAAGGATTCGCTATGAATATCACTACAAATATGCATAATGCAGCACTAAACACCAACACAAAAGATATTAAAACCAACTTCACAGAGAAAATTTCTAAAGAAGAAGTGCAAGAGATTAAAATGCAGATTGCTGAGAACTCTAAAGCGATAATGTTTAATTCTGCCTCTGTTCAAGTCGGACTAAGTGCTAAGAATGATGATTTTACAAAAATGTATGATGACTTCCAAGGCTTTTTAAAAGATGTGGGTTATGCAGGTAAGCCTATTGCTGAGCTATCACAAGATGAAGCAGCTGCACTTGTGAGCGAAGATGGAATATTTGGAATTGCACAAACATCACAGAGGATAGCTGACTTTGTCATCAATGGATCTGGCGGAAATGAAGAGATGATGCGTGCCGGACGTGAAGGAATGATTCAAGGCTTTAAAGAAGCTGAGGCGATGTGGGGCGGTGAACTTCCTGAAATTTCACAAAAAACTATGCAAGCAGCTATAGAGATGGTGGATAAAGCAATGCATACAGCCGGCTTTTCAATTATGGACACCGAGGCTTAGTTTAAAACGTGGTTTGATTGTGCTATTTATAAATATTAAAATATAGGCAGTTAAGTATAGTATATTGTTATAAGTGGAATATAATGACACCTATAACTTTATTAGTGCAAAATTCAGAGGGAGAAGTATGATAAACATGACTACAATTAAAGGTTTATACAATAGTGATGTTCCCACTATTTTAGAAAATAAACTTGTCCATGAAGCTCTTGAATTATTAGACGAAACTAATTCAAGCGCTATTGTGATAGTGAATGAATACTTACAACCTTTGGGCATTCTCACACAAAGAGATATAACAAAATATGCAGGGAAGTGGGATGAGATAATATTTTCACCAGTGAGTGCGGTGATGTCAACACCTCTAAGCACAATCGGTGAAGAAGATGATTTTCGTGATGCCTATATGCAAATGACAGAAAATGCTTTTCGTCATTTAGTGGTTGTTAAAGATGATCTTTCTTTAGCCGGTCTTCTTGATGAGGGTGATTTTTTGAGGCATCTTGCACCTGAACAACTGCTTGCGGTGAAAGAAGTTCATCTTGTTATGTCGAAAAATGTCACCACTGTGGAGGAAACACAAAGCGTCGCAGAGACTATAAACATAATGACTATGCAAAAAATCAGTAGTATAGTTGTTGTCTCTGATAAAAAACCCCTAGGTGTTTTCACTGAACGTGACAGTATCCGTTTAGCTCGTCTTGGAGATAAAAATTTATCCTCTGTAATCTCTAAACACATGTCTTCACCTGTGAAAACAATCACTGAAAACCATTCAGTTATGGATGCAGAACATATTTTAAAGAATGAGAACATAAGACATCTGGTTGTTGTGAATAATGAAGGTGAATTATCCGGAATTATTTCACAGCATGATTTAGTGAAAGGAATTTCGGGTATTTATGTGGAGATGCTTAGAGACACCATCCGAAAGCAAGCTGACATTTTATATGAAACATTTAACCGTTTAGAAGAACATTCTGTTTTAAATAATATTTTAAACTCATTTTCTGACAGACTTATCATCGCCTGTGATACGCATAATGTTATTGAATTTACAAATGCTTCTCTTTTTCAGTCTTTGTACGCAGTGCCCTATGAGGGTGAAGTGCTTGATGAAAGGCTTGCATGTTTTGATAAAACAATCAGTGATTCCATTCTTAGCGGTGAAGTGACAACAATTCAAAATAAATCCACGACCGTGCTTGATTCACAAGCTAAAGAACATTTTTTCAAGACCTCGTATGTCCCGATTTATTCAGATGAAAAAATACTTCAAGGTTTTTTATTCACAGCGGAAAATATTACGAGTGAGATACTCACAAATAGTGAACTTAAAGAGACAAAAGATCTTCTTGAAGAACAAAATGTTTTACTTAAAAAGAGAGAAGAGCAATTACTACAAGCGCAAGAAATAGCTAAAATTGGAAGCTGGTCCTTAGATGTCAATACTCTGCAAGCAGAATGGTCAGATCAGATAAGAAATATATTAGATATCGGCTTAGATGTGGAAGTTGGTCCAAAGTTTCTTTCAAACTTGGTTGATCCAAAAGAACGGCCGAAGCTTGAATCATCTTTAATGGGTGCAGTGAAATATGGAAAACCTCATCACATGGAGTATAAAATCACGCGACCAACAGATAATCAGGTGCGCTGGGTTGAGTGTCAAGGTGTTCGATTATATGATGAAGAGGGAATCCCTACAAAGGTCGTTGGAACATTTCAAGATATTACAGAGAAAAAAGAATTAGAACTTCAGATAACTGAAACAGGAACTCTTTTTAAAGCGATATTTGATCAAGCTGCTGTCGGAGTGGCTCAGATAGATTCAAATACCGGTCGGTTTATTAAAGTGAATCAAACCTATGCTGATATCTTAGGCTTAAGTATTGAGGAGATGCTTAAGATTGATTTTATGAAAGTGTCACATCCTGATGAATTAGAAGAAGATTTAACAAATATGCAAGCTATGAAAAACAAGGAAATAGATACCTTTTCAATGCGTAAACGTTACTATAAGTCTGATGGAGGCACAGTCTGGATTAACTTACATGTTTCACCGCTTCATTGGAAAAATGGAAAACTTCAAAGTCATATTGCTATTGTAGAAGATGTTACAAAAGAACATGAAGCATTAGAAAGTGAGAGAAAATTACTTAATTTAATTGATTCGAGCAGTAATGAATTTTATGTTTTTGATAAAGACACACTTTTGTTTTCTTATGCAAACACCGGAGCATTGAATAACTTGCAATATAATTTAGAAGAGTTGCAAAAATTGCGCGTATATGATTTAAAACTTCAATATACAGCTGATGTATTTAAAAAAACTATTGAACCTCTTATTAAGAAAAAAGTATCACAACTGATTTTTGAGACTGCGCATATGCGTAAAGACGGCACCACATATCCGGTCGAAGTGAATCTTCAATTATTAAACACTTCAGAAGAAAAAGAAGATTTTTTAGCGGTTGTGATCGATATCACAAATCGTCATAAAATAGAGGCAAAACTCCAAGAACAAGAAGAGATGATGATAGTGCAGTCTCGCCAAGCTGCAATGGGTGAAATGATAAATATGATCGCACATCAGTGGCGTCAACCACTCAGCGTTCTGTCTATGACAGCAAATAATATTTTACTTGATATACAGACAAATAAACTCAATGAAATCCGTACAGAAGAGGACTTATTGTATATCAATGAACAAATCCAATATATGTCTACCACCATAGAAGACTTTAGAAACTTTTTTAAACATTCTAAAGCTTTGGAAAAAGACACAGTGAGCAACATCATTCAAGATGTGCTTAGCATCATCGGTCCGGCATTGGATTCTAATGGTATAGATCTTAAGCTTGAATGTGAGCCTTCAATTTCAATCACTACATATAAAAGTGAATTGAAACAGGTGATGATTAACATTCTTTCCAATGCTAAAGATGCTCTAATAGATACGTTCAAAGATAAAAAGATCAGTATAAAGGTTGAGGCTGAAAAAGAAAAAGTGACTTTTTTCTTTACAAACAATGGACCTCAGATAGCACCTAAAACACTTATGACAATATTTGAACCATATTTTACAACTAAAGAGTTGAGTGGTGGAAGCGGGCTTGGTCTTTATATGTCTAAAGCTATTGTTGAAAAACATATGCAAGGTAAAATAAGTGCAAAAAATGTAAATAATGGAGTTGAGTTTTGTATTTGTGTTCCCAAAGTATTAGAAAGTGTTTATAGTGAATAAAGGTTTTAAGACTTTAGTGAAAAGACTTGAGCTTATAAAACCATAAGACTTATTATTGCGCTCGTGGTTTTAATTATTTCTTTGATATTATTCCATAAATAAAGGTTGACAAATGAAGTATGAATTAAAAGGTGAGTATATAGAGTTGTTTAAATTACTCAAAGTTTTAGATTTAGTTGATAGCGGTGCGCAAGCAAAATATTTGATTGCAGAGGGTTATGTAAATCGTAATGGTGAACCGGAGTTAAGAAAACGCGCGAAGATAGTGTCTGGAGATATGATAGAAATAGCAGACTTGACAATCATGGTCTCATAATCAGATTTGATTTTATTATGAACTTTTACGCACTGATAATAGGAACTGAAATACTAAATGGCAGACGGGAAGATCAACATTTTGAGTTTCTTAAAAAGGAGTTGGCTAAGTATGGGCATGAACTCTTTGCATCATTTATAATCAAAGACGATAAAGAACTTATCAAAAAAAGTTTTGAGATGATAAAGGCTGATTCAAAGAGCGTTCTTTTTTCTTTTGGAGGTATCGGCTCAACTCCTGATGATTTAACAAGAGAGATTGCATCCCAAGTGTTTCGAAATTCACCAGTTCTTGTGCATGAGAAGTTTTTAGAAGATATCATCGATAGATTTGAGGAAAAAGCATATCCGCACAGAATACATATGGCAGACCTTCCTCCCCGATCAGACTTACTTTTCAATCCTGTAAACAATATGTCAGGATTTTCATTGGATGATAGATTCTTTTTCACTCCCGGGTTTCCATCTATGGCGCATCCAATGATAGAGCAAGTGATACAAAAACATTTTAGTGATTCAGTGGAGAAGTTTAGAAAAACACTTCTTGCAGACACTAGCGAAGAATCACTTATCACTTTAATGCAAAAGCTTCCAGACACAATAGAACTCTCTTGTCTACCTATGTTTATAGACAATAAAGCAAAAGTGGAGCTCTCTTTAAGCAGTGCAGTGTTTAGAGAAGTTGAAGCACACTTTGAGATATTTGTAAATGAGTTAAATGATAGAAATATAACTTATAAATTGTTATAGATGGGTTTGAGGTAAAAGTGGAAGAGACTGAGGCTTAAGCCTCTTGATCTGAACTATTAATAGTTTGATTTTCTTGTATCAGCTGATTTAAGATTTATACATGGTTTGAGCATATCGAATAAATTAAAATCCTTTCCACTTTTATGACAAAGTGTTTTTCCTGAGTGATCTAAAAATACATAATGCTCGTAACTTTGATATTTCTGATCCATGTGGGGTGAAAATACAACATACTTCGCCTCATTTAATAAAGGGCAGTTTTGACATTCAAAATGATATTTCTCAGAGTTTCCATCTACACCCCTTATGTCCAAAATATCTCCTTGAAGAGAGTTTCTCAATAAGGCTTGTAAATTTGGTAATTCTGATTCAATATTTGTAAATTTCATATTTTTTATATTCATAGTATCTCCTAAAGATTTATAGTAGATGTTAAATAACATATATATTCTTAAATACTTATTAATGTAGTTTTAAACTTTAATATGTATTGACCTTATTACAGGTCTATAAAAGGAATGAACTCACTAATCCAATAAGTCCACCAAAAACGCCGCCCCAAACAACCAGCCATGATAAATGTTCTTTGATTAACCTTTGCACTATCTCTTTCACCATTTGAGGAGTGAGTTCATCCAGTCTTGCGTCTATAACACTTTCGATAGAGTTTAACATATCGTCATTGAGGGATGAGCTTTGTAGGTGATCTTGCAGTGTTGCATTAAAAGCATCTGAGTTTACGATTTTGATAACTGCTGATTTCATTTTTTGTGAGAATGGTTCACGAAGAGCATCAAGGGCAGATTCGCCGCCAAACATTCCAAGCATTCCTCCAAAAGAGGACTCCATCACAGTTTTAGAGAGAGCGTCAAAAGCAGGTGAAAAGTTTGTTTCTTGGATGATTGGTTCTAGGTTTATTTTTTTTTCTTCACTTGCAAAAAAGGTCTCAAGTTGATCACGTGTGAAAAACTCTTGCATCATAAGGTTTTTGATGGCTTCCTTAAAAGCTTCAAAGCGTGATGGGATAACACCCGATCCGTAAAGAAATGGAACACGCTCAAAAAGCATATGGATGGCAAGTTGATTTGTAAGAGCTCCAGAGAGTGCAAAAAGACCGGTGAAGAGTAAAAATGAAGTGTAAGGGCTTGTTAGGATAAAAGAGAGTGCCACGAGTGAAAAAGCGATAAGATTCGTTATAAGACTTTTATTGATTTTCAAAATATTTCCTTTTTTTTAAAAGTGAAATTATACTACAAGGCCCCTTATTATATAAATAAAATAAAATATTGCTGGATTTTTCTTATTTTGAAATTAATTCAATATTATATTTGCTATAATCATAACACAAGGAGTTCGGATGAAATTTTTTATAATTGTAGTTATGTTGTCAACTATGCTTTTTTCAGGGCAAAAACAGATAATACTTGGAAGTTATTCTGTTGAGAGTAACGGGGAAAGAGCCCTAAAGACCTTTAAAAATCAGATTGAAAATGATATGCAGCTGCAGGGTTTTATGAAAGATAATTCCTTACGAACGATAAACACTGAGATAAGCGGATACACAGTGGTTTCCTTAAATGCTTTTAATTCGTATACTGAATTGTTAAACACTATGAGAGTTTTAAAAGTTTATTATGCTGATGCGTATGTGCTTAAATACCCTACAAAAAATATACTTTTAGCTGAGTCTTTTGAAGATGTGGCAAAAAAGGCTAAAATGGAAGAAGAAGCTGCTGCATTGGCAGCAGCTAAGATTAAAGAAGACGAAGATGAAGAAAAGCGGATAGAGTTGAAAAAACTTTTGGAAGAAGAAGCCCTTGAAGCAGAGCGGTTGAAGGCACAAAGTATTGAAGAGGAAGTTGTTCAAAAGGAAGAAACAATGGAAGAATCTCTAGAAGAAACGGTGCTTGCTGAAGAAGTGAGAGAAGAGACTTCGCAAGAGGAAGAAGACGCATCTTCAATGCAAGAGTATATGATGTATATAATTGCTTTAGCATTGCTGGCTCTTATAGCTGCAGGTCTTACAGTTGTGAAGATTGCAGGTTCTAAGTCAAGTAAACAAGACGAGAATGAATAACTTCATAGAATACTTTTTAAAAAATAAGAGGCTTAATTATGCACTTCTTATTTTTCTTGCATACCTTGGGTATCATGCATACATAAATATTCCTAAAGAGATGTTCCCTCCCGTGGAACTTAATAAAATCAGTGTACGCGGTTTTTACTCAGGGGCTAGTGCTACAAACATGGACAAAATGGCTGTTCGTGATATTGAAGATCAACTCAGTAATATTAACGGTATAGACAAAACAGAAACAGCAATTGTCCCTGGCGCATTCGTTATCGTTTTAACCCTAAACGAAACCGCAAATAAAATCAATGTTTTAAGCAAGGTGAAAGATTCCGTGGCTGTTTCAAAGCAGTACCTTCCATCAGACATGGATGAGCCTATAGCAAGACTTATAGATAAAATCAGGCCGCTGATCCGTCTTTCTATCTCGTCAGACTCTTTATCTATTGCGCAGCTTACTGAAATATCTCAAGACCTTAAATCTAAACTCTCAAAAGTTCCAAATATAAGCGAAATTTCTATCCGTGGGGATTCAGATGAAGAGGTGCTTATCAGTATTGATTCTGAAGCTATTTTAGCTTATGGTTTGAATCCTTTAAATGTCATCAGCGCTATATCAAACTTATCGTATATATTTCCTATCGGTAAGATTGAAGAGCAGGGGAGTTTTGCATTTATCTCCACTGTCAACGGTAAAGCAAATCTGCAAGAGTATAAAGAAGCTATTTTAAATATAGAGGGAAAATATATACGCTTAGAAGATGTTGCAAAAGTGGATATCCATTATCCTCAAACAACAACGATTTCCACATTCAATACAAATAAAACATTGACACTTGTAATCTCTAAAGGTGAAGAGGGCAGTGCAATGGAGCTCTCAAAGATACTTAGAGAAAAGGTGGAAAAACTCAAGCAAACGTATGGTGAAGTTGAGTTTAACTTTTACAAAGATAGCTCAGAGCCTATAAAGAGCCGTCTAGACACCGTGATATCAAATTTGATGTTTGGCCTTATTTTAGTTTTTTTGTCTTTGCTTATCCTTATAAATTTACGTATAGCGTTTATTGTCACACTTGGAATCCCATTTTCATTTATCATAGGTTTATTGTTTATCTATTACATGGGATACTCTATCAACATTGTTTCTTTGCTCGGTGCTTTGATAGTGATCGGTATTGTGGTGGATGATGCTATTGTTGTCGGTGAAAATATACAAAGACATATAGATGAGGGTATGCCTTCAGATGAGGCTGCCATAGTCGGTGTCAAAGAGATGATGCTGCCGGTTTCTTTAGCGACTGTCACAACAGCAGCTGCATTTTTACCTATGTTTATGATGCAAGGTGAAATAGCACTCTTTTTAATTCTTGTGCCGATAGTTGTTGTGATGATTTTACTCGGTTCGCTTATAGAGAGTTTTTTCTTTTTACCTTTACATGCAAGTGAACTTTTAACAAAGAGCCATAATCTTATAAGCTGGGTGCCTCTGCAAAATGCGTATGAGCGCTTACTTCATTTCAACATAAAGTTTAAAAAGACTTTTGTGCTCTTGTTTTTACTGCTTATACCGGTTTTTACTTTTATGACAGCAAAATCAATGCATTTCCAGTTTTTTCCGAATTTCGATGGAAACAACCTTTATATATCAGGTAAATTGGATATCAACACTCCTATTGAAGAGACCTTTAAAATCGCCAGGGAGATAGAAAAAATCATGAGAGAACATCAAGATGAGTTTTCTATTAAAACCACATCAGCAACTGCCGGGTACCGTAGAAGTTTATCCGGTGAAGTGGAATATAATAATAATGTTTTTTTTATAACTATTGAATTATATGACAGAAAGTTAGATGATTGGATGAGTAAATACATTAATCCCGTTTTAAATTTCAGTTACTTTGAGAGTGGCAGTTTTGATAATCCCGAGGCAATCAGAAATGACAGAACATTCGTTCTTGCACCACGTGTGACAGAGATTATGGATGCGTACAAAGAGAAGTTTGATATAGTTGAGTTAGGCGTGCAAGAGGATAAACCCGGACTCATTAAAAGTGATATACAAATCAACCTCTCAGGAAGTGATTCAAAAGCACTCGATGCTGCTATAAAAGAGTTGTCACAAGAGATGGCAGAAATAAAAGGCATCATAAACTTTAGTGACAATATCCGTTATGGAAAGATGGAATACAAAATAAAAGTGAACTCATACGGTGAACTTTTAGGTCTTAGCGAGACTTCTATTTCAAAAATTTTAAGTAATTATTTTTTAGAAAAAAGACAAAGCACAACCTTTAATGATCGTGGCGTTATGGAGATAAAAACACAAGATCTCAACAAGGATAAAACAAAAACTTTACTTGATTTCAACCTCCCTGTAGGCGATGGGACTTTTGTTAAACTCACTGATGTTGCAGAGATTATAAAAATAAGAGATTATGAAAAAATAGATAAACTTAATGGAAATATTGTAAAAATTCTTTATGCAAAAGTGGATAAGCGTGTCACAACCCCCACTGAAGTTTTGGATAAGCTTGAAAGAACATTGGATAAAATTGCATCTTCGGGAATTGAAGTGGATTTACTAGGTGAAAAAGAGAAAAACAAAGAGCTGAAATCAGATATGAAAAACACTGCTGTTTTAGCAATCTTTTTAATCTTTTTAACTTTGTTGTTGATTTTTTCTAAAATAAAGTATGTGCTTATAGTTATGAGTGTTATCCCTCTTTCAGTTTTAGGTGCATTTCTTGGTCATAAGCTTTTAGGTGTCAACCTCACTATGCCTTCTATCATCGGTATACTCGGTCTTGCCGGGGTTGTTATAAATGATGGGATCATTATGCTCGATGTTTTACATGGAACGCATAAGGCTGAGGAGTTTTTTAAACGTGCAAAACAAAGATTGAGACCTATTTTAATCACTTCTATCACAACATTCTTAGGTCTGTTTTCACTTATATTTTATGCAAGCGGACAGGCTGTGATTTTACAACCTATCGCAATTTCTATAGGCTTTGGTTTGATTTGGGGGACTGTATTGAATCTGATATATCTGCCAACACTTTATGCATTGGTGAATGGGATCAGTCTGGAAGAAAAAGAATTAAAGCCCATTTAGTTTATTTGATAAAAAGAAGGTATAAAGCTCCCCAAAGAAGAAAGATTAAAAAACCTAAAACACTAAGAGTTATGACTATTCTCAGTGTAAGGTAAAAAAGAAATTTAATCCAAGTGGGCATTAGTTAGTATTTTACAAAAGGGAGTTTTTTATAATCCATTCGGTGAATCATAATCCCGCCTGTCACGTTGGTGACTTTGTAATTATAGGTGTCTGAAAGGAATTGCGCCACCATTTTTGTTCTGCTCCCTGTTCTGCAAATAAGGGCGAATGGTTTTGAAGTGTCCACTTTTGAATTTAACTTTGCTAGAAAGTCAGGTATATTGTACTGACCTTGTTCATTGAAAAATTCTATAGGGATAGAGCCTTTTAAGATTCCGGTTTCCTTCCACTCCCCAACTGTTCTGATATCCACTGTAGGCATTTTAGAATCAAGAAATTTCTGCGTTAAATATTCATTTTTAAGTTCTGCAAACAATGATGAGCTTAAAAGCAATAGTGTTAAAATTATTCTTTTCAATTATTTCTCCAATAAAGTGTTATAATTTTGGAAGTATACCAAAGAATAATATACAAATTTAGGACAAAAATGGCAGCATCACAAAAAGTTATAGACAGTTCCAATAGACTTCGATACATCAGAGCACTGGAAAGGTTCCATAAAAGTGTTATTTCATATTTAATGAACACTCCGGAGCTTTCAAAAAAAGGTTTTGAAAAAAAGATAGAGAACGGCTTGAAGCTTTTAAACAGAGTGGAAGCTATTGATTTATATAAAGGTGAATTAAAAGACTTGCAGATCTTAGTGCAAAAAATCATCTCACTAAAAGATTCTGAGCTAAGCATGGAAGAGATTAAAGAAGATGTTCTTTACAGCTCAAACCAGCTAGATAAAAGTAAAAATGCCAGGCATTATAAAAAAGACAAGCATGTAAACTCCAAATACGATGATTGGAGTTAATGCTTTAAGATTTAGACTCTAAAAGCATTGTGTCCATGAGGTCAAAGAGTTCTTGAGATGCATTTTCCATTTTATCAAAATTCTTAATTATTTCATCTGCATTTTTCAAGGTTTCATTTTCTGGATCATGATTTAAATAGCTAAGATTTTTATTTGCATTGTCATGAACTATCGCATGAGGGGCTGCCACTTTAGGGTAAGCATTTGTATTTTTAAACCTTTCTTTTCCTTCATTATCATACCATTCTCCAAGTCTACATTCGTGAGGCGTTTGTGTTTTCAATAGTTTTTCAAGAGACATGATAGAGTTGTATGAACGGGATTTGTATAAAATATGATCTAATTTAGCAAGTACAATAAAGATGCTGTTTTCCATTTCATAAGAATAGGTGACAATTTGAGTGGAGTTATCGCTTAATTCCTCTAAGGTGCTTTCAAAGTTATTGATTTTCTCTGTAGAACTCTCTACAGCTGTTCTCATGCTGGTTGAGCTATTTTGTATTTCACTCATCCCTTGCTGGAGAGATTTTATAGAGATTGATATTTCACCGGTTGCCTTATGTGTGCGTTCAGCCAACTTACGCACTTCATCTGCAACAACGGCAAAGCCGCGACCATGTTCACCGGCTCGAGCTGCTTCTATAGCAGCATTGAGAGCAAGAAGATTTGTCTGTTCTGCAATATCTGTAATAAGTTCTATGACAGATGTGATGTCATTTGTTTGACTAGCCAATTCACCGATACTCATATTATTACTATTCACTTGTTCATTAAGCTCATTGAGTTCTTGTACAATTTCAGCAATATTATCACGAGAATCAATAGAGAGCTCTGCAGCATGTTGTGTGGCTTTGGTGACCTCTTTTAGATTACCGATATTTTCTCTTAAGTTTGAGATGATAATAGATAAGGATTCGGAAACATTTGTATTTTTTGTACTAAGCTGAGAGTTGAATGTGTCTCTTTTAGCTTTTGAATTTTGTTCTTTCATATAAGCTATGCTATTTGCCACATTTTCAATAGCATGTACAAATTCACCCTCCATCCCCTCAGATGAAATTTGTTTGGTGAAAATCCCTTGTGACGCATCCGTGACAGTTGTGTTGATCTCATTTATGAGCATTTTAACACTAGTCATTAATTTAGATAGTTGCGTGCCTAAGATGCCAAGCTCGGTGGTGCTGTTGCACTGTGTGCATTCATTGATGAACTTACCGGCTGCAACGAGTTTGATTAAGTCTGTAAAATCACTGATACCGCTTATAATAGATTTACGTGTTAATGTTGCAATGATAAATACTACAATCGCCACTAAAAATCCTAGTATAAAAACAAAATTCTTGTAAAAATTCATTTGCCATGAAAATGATTCAGTGCTTTGTTCCAACTCTTCATTTTTTATTTGAAGCAGTTTTTTAAAAGACATTCTTGATGCATTGGCAAGCGGGGTTAGTTCACTTTTGTATTTTGAATAAATGAGCGCGCTATTTTTAGAAATTTCATCTTGCGTTAAGCCTTTCATCATAGAGAGTGAAGCATTTAAAAACTTCATTGTAGATGTTTTTGTTTTGCTTACAAGATGAAGGGATGCATCATCGAGCATTGTTTTTTCTAGGGATGAGAATAAGTCTTGAATTTTTGAGATAGAAGTATTGAGTTTATCAATATTTTTTTCATAATCTCCTCCAAGCATGATATCTCTTGTTGTTCTGCTTATATAGTTGAGATTTTTTTCTATCTCTAGTGTTTTAAGCTCTGAAGCCATCGAGTTTTGAGCTAAATGACTAAACTCATTTTCAAGATGTGTCATATATGCATAAACAAATAAAGTCGCACCCACAACTGCCATGGTGGCAACAGCAACTAAATAATTCATTTTTTTGTAAATACTAAGATTTGTAAACATGGAATATCCTTCTAGTTATGAAGGGTATTCTAACAAATAAATGACCTTATGTGAATAAAAATAAATTATACGTCATAAAATTGTGATATATATTACTTATAGATACATAAATTGTGACAATAATATGATAATCACCACAAGAGAGAAAGGAAAAAAGTGACTTTTAAAGACCCAGGGGTTAATCCCGAACAGTTTTTGATTTATTCCACGAAGACCAAGCCATAGGCCTAAAAAAGCTTTTAGACTCAAAATTATCTGAAAATTATTCATGCCATCTTGGCTTATTTCACCAAATATGTTAAAAAACATATATACACCACTGGCCACTGCAATCATAAGGGCGAAGGGGACAACTTTTCTCACATGGATCATAATTGCTTCACGGGCAACTTTATGTTCATCTTCACTCAGTGTTTGTTTCATTTTGGAAAGAAATAAAACATCTACAAAAAGAAAACCGCCGTAAATAAAAACAGAAAATATATGTATAGTATGAATAATTGTGTATGTCATAGTCTTCCTTTAAATGGAATTTTATCATAATGTTATAATTTTATAGTAAAATCGTGATACCAAAATAAATGAGATGGAAAGTGTATGAAAAATAAAAAGATAGATAAAACACCGGCAAGACTTGATTTTATTCAAAGTGCAACAGGCTTGATTTTAGCGGTATTCATCATGGGGCACCTTCTTTTTGAAGCTTCTATCCTGATTTCAAATGAAGCAATGTATAAAATGACTATATTTTTTGAGGGTTATTACTTTTTTGGTGAAACATACCCTGGGATAATCACATTTCTTGCAGCTGCTGTTTCAGTTATTTTTATACTTCATATACTTACAGCTATAAGAAAATTTCCAGCTAGTTATAGAAAATATAAAATCATGCGAAATCATATGAGCACTATGAAGCATGAAGACACATCTTTATGGATGGTTCAGGTGATCACTGGATTTATGATGTTCTTCACCGCTTCTGTTCACCTATACATCATGATGAGTCAACCTTCAAATATCGGTCCATATGCCAGTTCGGCAAGAATCGTGGATGAATTTATGGGACCGCTTTATTTAGTGCTTCTTGTTTCTGTTGTTTTTCATGCTTTTGTAGGTCTTTACAGATTGGCCGTGAAATGGGGATTTATGGAGGGGAAGAATTCTAAAGTCTCCCGTAAAAGATTTAAAATCACGATGTATGTTTTAATAGCTTTTTACCTCATAATAGGTTTGGCATCTTTGGCTAAATACACATATATCGGAATGACTCATGATTTTGCTGATGGTGAAAGATATAAATCAAAAACTATAATCATGGAGCAACACTAATGAAAATAAAATATACAGATGTTTTAGTGATTGGTGGCGGTCTTGCGGGATTAAGAGTTGCAGCAGGGGTGAAGCAACGTGGGCATGATGCGGTGGTTCTTTCACTTGTCCCTCCAAAACGCTCGCACTCAGCAGCAGCGCAAGGTGGGATGCAAGCCTCTTTAGCAAACTCCAACATGGGTGAAGGCGATAATGAAGATGTGCACTTTTCAGACACCATCAAAGGAAGTGACTGGGGAGCAGACCAAGAGGTTGCCCGTATGTTTGTGCACTGTGCGCCAAAGGCTATACGTGAACTCGCACACTGGGGAGTGCCTTGGACTAGGGTGCAAGCCGGTGAAAGAAATGCGATTATAAATGCGCAAAAAGTCACTATAACAGAAAAAGAAGAAGCGCATGGTCTCATAACTGCAAGAGATTTCGGCGGTACAAAAAAATGGCGCACTTGTTACACCTCTGATGGAACAGGGCATTCTATGCTTTATGCAATGGACAATAAAGCTAAACAAGAAGAGGTGGTGATTCATGAAAGACAAGAAGCAATCTCTTTAATCACCGATAATGGTCGTTGTTATGGGGCAATCTCTAGGAATTTAAGAACTGGACAACTTACAGCTTATGTGGCAAAAGCAACTACGGTGGCTACAGGTGGATACGGACGTATCTATAGTGTCTCTACAAATGCGATTATATGTCAGGGAGTAGGTCAAGCTTTAGCCCTTGAGACAGGGATCGCGACTTTAGGAAACATGGAAGCGATTCAATTTCACCCAACAGCAATTGTTCCGGTTGGGATTTTGACAACAGAGGGTTGTCGTGGAGATGGCGGACTTCTTTTAGACAAAGACGGTTATAGATTTATGCCAGATTATGAACCGGAGAAAAAAGAACTTGCATCTCGTGATGTGGTGAGTCGTCGAATGACAGAACATATGCGAAAAGGCAAGGGAGTTAAATCAAGATACGGAGATCACTTATGGTTGGATATCACGATTTTAGGTCGTGAACACATCGAGAAAAACCTTCGTGAGGTGAAAGAGATTTGTGAGCACTTTTTAGGCATTGATCCTGCAGTGGATTGGATTCCTGTACGTCCGACACAGCACTACTCTATGGGTGGAATCCGAACGAAATACACAGGTGAGTCTCAAACATTAAAAGGGCTTTACTCTTGTGGTGAAGCGGCGTGTTGGGATTTGCATGGCTTTAACCGCCTTGGAGGAAACTCTGTGAGTGAGACAGTTGTTGCTGGAATGATGGTGGCAGAACACATAGCTGACTTTTGTGACTCTTCTGAGAGTTCTATGCATATAAACTCTTTAGAGATTGAAAAAGCTCTTAACACGCAAAAAGCAAGACTTGAAGCTTTACTAAACAAAGAAAACGGTGAAGATGCCTATGTTCTTCGTCGTCGCATGGAAGAGATAATGATGGATAAGGTCGGTATCTTTAGAAATGGAAAAGATTTGCAAGAAGCTGTTGATGAACTCGAAGACTTACATAAACGCTCAAAAAATATAGAGGTTTTTCGTTGCAAATCCCGTGCTGCAAACCCAGCGCTTGTCAATGCCTACAGAACACAGATGATGATAAAAGTTGCATTGACTGTGGCTTTGGGGGCATTGCTTAGAACTGAGAGCCGCGGGGCGCATTCGCGTGAAGATTTTCCAGCCCGTGATGATGCAAACTGGTTAAAAAGAACAATCACTTCATGGCCTGATGAGAACCAAACTATGCCAAGTGTGAGTTATGAAGATATCCCTATAGCAAATATGGAGTTGCCACCTGGTTTTCGCGGTTATGGAAAAGATTTGACTGAGCATCATCCAGACACCAAGGTGCGTCAAGACACAGTGGATGCAGTGAGAAAGAAACTACAAGAGAGCGGTGCGAGCCGTTTTGAGATTCAAAATGCTTTGATGCCGTATTTGGATAAACTGCCACCTAAGTATAGAGGGAAAAATGAGAGATTGGGAGAAAATATATGAGCCAAGAAAAAAATAGAATATTAAAAATCAGTATTCTCAGATTTGATCCTAATGATCCAAAAGACTTTCCACACATGGAGACTTTTGAAGTGGAAGAAGCAGATGGTATGACGCTGTATATCGTTTTAAATGAGATTAGAGAGCATCAAGACAATGCCCTTATGTTTGACTTTGTTTGCCGTGCAGGAATTTGCGGATCATGTTCTATGCTGGTGAATGGAAGACCGACTCTGGCGTGCCGTACTTTAACCTCAAAACTTGATGAAAATATAACTTTAGCACCGCTTCCTCTTTTTGAGCTTATCAAAGATTTATCTATTTACACCGGTAAGTGGATGAGAGGACTCGAAGAACGTTTAGAGAC
>JACNLH010000112.1:0-2969 GCA_014381585.1 Candidatus Sulfurimonas ponti | reverse complement strand
TGTCCAAAAGATTTACCGCTTCAAAGTAAGATTGCGTATTTGCGTAGAATGATGGTGAAAACAGCTTTAAAGTAAAAAGATGAATGAAACTAAGGTATGAGCAGTATAAACTCATACTCCCAAGTTTAATCTTTTTTAGAAGCTCTGGCTTTCTTTTTCGCTTTAGCTTTTTTCTTCTCAGATTTCTTTTTTGTAAGCTTAACTTTGAGCTTTTTTTGTGCTTCTTTTTTAGCCTTTGTTTTTTTAGCTTTTTTCTTTTTCTCTTGTTTTTTCTCTTGTTTCTTTGCTAATTTTTTAGCTGCCTTCACTTCTTCTTTTGCCGCTTCTTTTTTGGTTTTTTCCGCCATATATGGACTCCTTTTATGTGTATGCTCCTATTGTACAGTAAATTCGTTTACCTGATACTCAAATTAAAAAATATATTACAAAATTATAATAAAATAGCTCCTATTTACAAATCTAATACTATAATGAATGATAATATTTATTGATTATAAGTGATTTAAATACAAAGTGAGTACGATGAATGATTCTCTTCTTTTAGCCTCGTTTATGATAGCAGCTTTAATAATTCTCCTTCCATTACTCTTTCACCTTACAAAGTATCTCGGAGTCTCAAGTGACAATGTCAGAAAAAATGAACCGGTAGAAGGTGGCATCCGTTTAACACATAAAGATGCCGGTGATGGATTTAATGTAAAATTCTTTCTTGTGGGAATTATTTTTCTTATTTTTGACGTGGAGATTCTTTTCATGTTTCCATGGGCTTTAAATCTTCGTGATTTAGGTCTTTTTGCTCTTTTAGAGATGTTTGTTTTTATGGGTCTTTTGATTGGCGGACTTATTTATGTATATAAATCAGGAGTGTTGAAATGGACGTAAGCAACACACACATGCTCGATGATGCAGTGGTCACCACAACAATCGATGCCGTCATCAACTGGGGAAGAGAAGCTTCTTTATGGCCTTTTGTTTTTGGAACTGCGTGTTGTGCCATAGAGTTTATGTCCACCGCCGCAAGCCGTTATGACATCTCCCGTTTCGGTGCTGAGGTTTTACGTTTTTCACCGCGTCATGCCGATTTACTTGTGGTGGCAGGAACCATTTCTTACAAACAAGCTCCTATCTTAAAACAGATATACGACCAGATGCCCGAGCCAAAATGGGTTATAGCCGTTGGTGCATGTGCTTCCACAGGTGGGTTTTACGATAACTATACAACACTTCAAGGGATAGATGAGATAGTTCCGGTGGATGTATATGTGGCGGGTTGTCCACCTCGTCCTGAGGCTATCATCGATGCTATTTTAGATATACAAAGACAGCTTAAACGTGAGGCGAAATTTGAAGTGAGAAATACAGAGTATAAGGGTAAACTTGATGATGTCTGAGAGTGTGATGATAGAGAGTGAGAAACTCCTAGAAACTATCATGGACGCAAAAGAAAATCTTGGATATACGCTTTTGCTCGATATCACATGCGTAGACAATTTAAAAAAATCTCACCCCTCATCTACAAGGTTTGAATTAGTGTATATTCTCTGTCACTTCGAATTTAAAGAGACTAAGATATTTAAAGTGCAGCTCAGGGATGAAAAAGTCGGAGTGGAATCGCTATCGTCAATTTTTGAATCAGCTGAGTGGGCAGAGAGAGAAGTGTATGATCAGTACGGTATACACTTTCAAAACCATAAAATACTCAAACGTGTTTTAAACCATAACGAGTTTGTCGGGCATCCTCTGAGAAAAGATTATGAGATTACAAAAGGGCAATACTGCACAACTTCGCAAGATTTGATGGATGAGATGAAACCTCTTTTAAAGGAGCGTGATCTTGACATGAGTAAAGATGATTTGATGGTGGTGAACCTTGGACCTTCTCATCCTGCATCACACGGAACCATACGGACACTCGCTGCTCTTGATGGCGAAACTATCGTCGCGGCAGCTTCGGAAATCGGTTATCTTCACCGTGGCTTTGAGAAGAGTTGTGAGAACCATAACTACAATCAAATCATCCCTTATACAGACAGACTTAATTACTGTTCAGCGATTATGAATAACATCGCCTTTGCTAAAACAGTTGAAGAGATGATGGGTTTAACCCTACCTGAGCGCGGGATTTATATACGTGTTATTGTGGGTGAACTCTCACGTGTCATAGACCATTTAGTATGTTTAGCTGCAGGTTTACTGGATATGGGCGGACAGACAAATTATTGGTATTTGTATAACCCAAGAGATAATGCCTATGATTTTTTATCTAAACTCACAGGTGCGAGACTGACGAATTCATACATGAGAATCGGCGGTATGACACATGATTTATATGATGGCTGGGAGAGTGATTTGGCAGATGTCTTAACAAAGATAGACTATGGAATCACAGAGTCACTTAAGATGATAACACATAACCGAATCTATAATGACCGTATACAAAATATTTCACCGGTTTCTGCACAGCAGGCGATTAACTACGGTTTCACCGGTCCAAATCTTCGGGCTTCGGGTGTTGCGTATGATTTGAGATTTGCTAAGCCTTATTATGGATATGAGACTTATGATTTTGATATGGTTATAGGCTCAGTCGGTGACACCTATGACAGAATGATGGTTCGTTTTGATGAGATGCATGAGTCACTTAAAATCATTCGTCAAGCGGTGAAGAGAATCCCTGATGGTGCTGTGAGTGTGGAAGATAGAAGTATTACGATGCCTAGTAAATCTTGTGTATATGGCGGGATTGAAGGGATGATGAACCAGTTTAAACTTGTCATTGACGGTGTGCAAGTTCCCGCAGGGGAGCATTATGGAGCCTATGAGGCTGCAAACGGTGAACTCGGCTTTTTTATAGTGAGTGATGGAAGCGGAACTCCTTATAAAGTGAAGGTGAGACCGCCTAGTTTTTACCATATGTCTGCGTATCCGAAAATTATAGAAAAGTATCAAGTGGCCGATGCGATTATGAC
>JACNLH010000026.1 GCA_014381585.1 Candidatus Sulfurimonas ponti | reverse complement strand
TATCGCTTTTATACTTGTAAATTCAGGCAACCATAACGTGGTGAAACTGGACACATATTAAGTAGCATATAACTAATGTTAAAGTACAATTGCAAAAATTTAAAAAAGGAATTATATGTTGTATCGTTTATTAGTAACATTTATAATTTTCACTTTTTCACTTTATGCTGAACCAACAGTGGCTCAAGTGAAAGCTGCTGTGTCAGCAAACCCTACATTGTTGGAATCTCCACAGGCAAAAGCGATGATGGCAGATAAAGGCGTGTCGCAAAGTGATGTGAAAAATGCACTTAAGGCAGAGACCACTGATGCTCCTGCTATTGAAAAAAAGTCAGAAGTTGCTGAAAATGAGATTGAGAACTCTGAAGAATCTGAGAGCTCTGAAGAAAGCACAGACGGAGATGATGAACTAACAAAGGCTACTAAATCAAACAAAAGATTAAACCCTTTTAAGTATAAAACGAGTGAAGCTTTAAGAGCAGAACTTAGCGCTAAACAAAAGCAACTCACACATAAAAAGCTTTCAAGATATTCACAACTCTTTTATTCAAACAAAAACACTATTGATTCAAGTTCTTTGCCAACACCTGACAATTACTTTATATCAGCAGGTGACACACTAAGTATCCATGTGTATGGAGATAGAGATAAAGTCTATGCACTCAAGGTTGGCAACGAAGGCACAGTTGATTTAGCATTTATAGGTCCTGTGAAAATTGGCGGTATGCAGTTTAAGCAAGCAAAAAAATATCTAGAAAGTAAACTAAAAACACATTTTAAAATGAGTGATTTTAGTATCAATGTCAATGGATACAGCACAATTCAAGTTAGTTTAATCGGTGAAGTGAATCATCCGGGTATCTATAATTTGTCCTCATTCTCAACAGTGAGAGATCTGTTGATCAATGCTAAAGGTGTTAGAAATAATGCATCTGTGAGAGAGATCATTGTAAAGCGAAATGCTAAAGTGATCGCAAAGATTGATTTTTATGATTTACTTTTCAAGGGAAATAAAATAGCAGACACCTTGCTCAAACATGGCGATATTGTTGTTATAAAAAAAGCAAGAAAACTGGTAAGCATAGACGGCTATGTCAATAATGCAGCTATTTTTGAGTTGAACAAACAAGAAAAACTCAAAGATCTTATAGACTATGCTGGCGGAATGAAAGTAGATGCTTCAAAGTCAAATATAAAAATAACAAGATATGTAGACAACAGCAGACTTGAAACATTCAATATAGCATACGAAAATGCAAAAAAATTCAAAATGCAAGATGGCGATAAAGTCTATATATATTCACTTGATTTCACAGCTAAAAGCAGTGTGAATATTTATGGAAATATTATAAGACCGGGAAGCTATAGACTTCAAAAAGATAAAACACTTCAAAGCTTATTGAAAAACTCTTTAAAAGATGGATACAAGAAGTTTTTCTTACCACAGACAAATTTTGAATACGGGATTGTGAAGAGCTATTCTGATGATTTGACATACGTGACAAAAACGTTCAATCTTTCAAATGTGTTAAAGGGTGTTGAAAATATTGATTTGAATATGCATGACGAGATTTTTATATTTTCAAACAATGATCTTTATTCTAGCTCATATATTACAACAAAAGGCTCATTGCTTTTAGATGCCGGAAAGTTAATGCACTTTAAAGGTATAACTTTGCAAGACGCTATCAATGCTTCTGGAGTGAATGGTGTTTTAGAAGATAAGGTGCGAGTCACTACATATAATACTCATGACTATATGCCTAAAACAGAGTTTTATTCTCTCAAAGCACAAGCAAACACTGTTTTATCGCCATACGATGAAGTGGAGGTCTATGATTATTACTCTAAAAACATTTTAGAGCCTGTTAGCATAAAAGGTGAAGTTGTTCGTCCTAGCACGGTGTTCTATGAAAAGGGGATGAGTGTTGCAAAACTCTTGAAGATAGCTGGCGGTTTCAATAAAAAAGCATATACAAAATCAATCAGAATCCTTCGTTATACTGTTGATGAAAATCAAGTGAGACAACAAACAGTCCTAAACTACAATCTAGGTGAAACAGCCTTAGAAGAGATTAAACTAGAACCTTATGACGAGGTGAGTGTGTTTAAAATACTTGCATGGGATGCTCAGGATTATGAGGTTGTTTCTATAAGTGGAGAAGTGCAAAACCCGACTAAAGTGAAATTTGGTGAAGGTATGCGTGTGTCTAATTTAATTATTATGGCTGGCGGATTAAGCAAAAAAGCATATAAAAAGTCCTTAAGCATAGTCCGTCACTATATTGATGAAACACAAACTCGTAAACAAAAGATTCTTGAGTATAATTTAGAAGAAACATCAGTTGAAGATATAACATTGCATCCTTATGATGAAGTGAAAATATTGAAAATTCCTAAATGGGAAGAGAGAAGAACTGTGACTTTAGCCGGAGAGTTCAGGTTTCCAGGGGTGTATACTATTCAAGCAGGTGAAAAACTCTCCAGTGTGATTGAAAGAGCCGGAGGATATACTGAAGAAGCATTTGTAAACGGAGCAGTTTTTACGCGTGAAAGCATTAGAAAAAATCAGCTGGATAATTACAATAACTCTTTAGCTAAAATAAAAAGAGAATTGGCAATATACAATGCAATGCCAGCGAATGCAAAACAACAGACAGTAGGGGGAGGTAATACATCCGGAACCTTGAATGAAGTGATTCGTGAAGCACAAAAATACCAACCCTTAGGACGGATAAGTGTAAAACTTGATGAAGATTTGATTGCATTTAAAGAGAGTAATTTCAACCTGATTCTTAAAGATAAAGACACACTCACCATACCAGGTCATATAGACACCATCACTGTGTTTGGTGAAGTGTTTAATCCAACTTCTTTTGTATATGATGAAGACAGGGATGCTGAATCCTATATAGAACTTGCAAGTGGAATGTTAAGATCAGCAGATGCTCAAAGTATTTATGTAATTCATGCTGATGGAACAAGTGAACCTCTCGGCGGCGGTTGGTTAAGCTCAGGAAGTGATATTCAAAAGGGTGACACCATCGTTGTTCCTATGTATATCAAAGAGTACAATCAACTTGACTTATGGGACACTGCTGCAAAAGTGTTGTCTAGTTTTGCCATCACTGCAGCGGCACTTAACACTTTAGGAATTGTAAATTGAATCAAGAAAATATAAACACACACCATATCGAAGAAGATGAGATTGATTTACGAGAGTTGTTTCAAACGATTTTAGCTGGGAAATGGATTATTGCGGCTATAACGTTTGTTATCGTTGCTTTAACCTTGGTGTATGCACTTAAGCAGCCTAATGAATATAAATCAGAAGCTGTTCTTATTCCGGTTGAACAAGCTTCAGGTGGTTTAGGTGGGCTGGGCGGTTTAGCAGCCATGGCTGGAATGAGTCTTGGCGGTGGTTCCATGACACCGGATGTGGCTTTCAGTTCATTACTCAACAACTACGAATTTATGAAAAATTTTGTAATACAAAATAAAGTTGTCGAGTATTACAGTTCTGATGACTTAGATAAAAACTACGTTTTTGCACTTGGGTACAGAGGTGTTTATGATTTTTTCAAGTCAGATGCAAAAAAAGAGGAACAGATAGATTTTGATGCAGAAGTATTTGAGACTATAAAGTCTGTAAAAGCAAATTTTTCTATTGCCGCGGATAAGAAATCGTCTTTAATCACAGTGTCATATAATGACAAAGACAGAACATACCCGCCAAAAATGGTTGAAGCATTTTTAAGAGATGCAAGCAAATACCTTGTTGCAAACAACTTAAGAATCATCGACAATAAACTAGGATATTTTGAAAAAGAATTGATGCAGACTGAAGGCTTTGAACTACGTCAAAATATTTCTTCAATCATCTCAAAAATTTTAGAAGAAAAAATCATGATGCAATCAAAAACATACTATCAATGTGATGTGTTGACTCTTCCATCAGAAGCATATATTAAAGACAAAACTAAACCAAAGCGTGGGTTGATTTTGGTGGTTTCATTTGTGACAAGCATCATTCTTGGAATATTCTTTGTCTTCTTCTTAGGATTCATTAGAGGTAGTTCTTTAGATAATGCTAAAACTTAAACTCTTTTAGGCTTCAAACTCTCAAGTATAAAATAAAGAAAGGCTTTTTTATAAACCTTTCTTTCCAAGAACCACCAACACAGTTTTCCAAACAACTTTAAGCTCAAGCATTATATTCCAATGTTTGATATAGTATAGGTCATACATAAGCTTTTGTTTTGTGTCTACTAAATCACGACCGTATGGATAGTGTACTTGTGCCCAGCCTGTGATTCCAGGTGCTACAAGGTTGGCGTTCATGGCAGTAGGGTAGTTGCTTTTCATACTTTTCTACAAGTATATTCCACTCTGCTCTTGGACCTATGAGG
>JACNLH010000027.1 GCA_014381585.1 Candidatus Sulfurimonas ponti | reverse complement strand
GATGTGGTTTCCTAAACTTGTTTACTTTTCAAGATGGGGTTTACTTGGTGGTTACACAATTATAACTATTTGTTTTATATTGCATTAATCTTATATTAGTTATAATTCTAACTTAATTTTGATAACAACAAGGGAAAACTATGAAAAAAATAATATTAACCGTAATTTCTGCTGCTTTACTTTTCGCCAATGCTCCTCAAGACACAAAAACACAAACACCTGAAGCAGAAGCACATGTTCCAACAGAAGTTAAAGCTTCACAAAGAACATCAAAACTTGAAGCTAAATTAGCAAAAAGAGAAGCTGATAGACTAGAGAGAAGTAAATTAAGAGAAGAAAGATTAAAAAAACTTGATACTGATTTAGCCACTAAAGCTGAGCAAAGATCAACTATAGTTTACTAAAGTTCACCACAAACGAAAGGAAAGTAGCCCCAGGGCTGACTTTTCCACTCCAGAAAAACACGCAAAACATTTAAACACACTGATATATTCTTCAACAATTTAAAAAAACAACAAACTGCTAAAATAAAGCCGTATAAAGTTCTAAGCATATTTTAAATACTAAAGTAGAATTTAATCCTCAAACTTGTATAATGCTCCCACATAAAGATTAAAAGGAAATATATAATGGGTAAATATTTAGAACTAACTGCTGGAGATTTTGAAGCTACACTTGCTGAAGGTGTTTCATTAGTGGACTTTTGGGCTCCATGGTGTGGACCTTGTCGTATGATTGCTCCAATTATTGAAGAACTTGCTGAGGACTTTGATGGTAAAGCAAAAATTTGTAAAGTGAATACTGATGAGCAGCAAGATATTGCTGTAAAATTTGGTATCCGTTCAATTCCCACTATCATGTTTTTCAAAAATGGTGAGATGATAGACCAAGTTGTCGGAGCTCAATCTAAACAAGCTCTTGCAGATAAAATCAATGGTCTTTTAGCGTAATCACCGATCAATCTTTAAGACCAAGGAAAAAAGGAAAAAGCCTTTTTTCTCTTTCTACATTACTTGCTTCATTCTTTGGAGCAGCAATGATAGCTGCGGCTTTCGCGTACTTCAACTACAAATTTTCTGAATACAAATTTATCGATTTTAAAGAATGGGTGTTTTATGAAAAAAACGACATCTTTATACCAACGCATGAGAAGTATATTGTAGTCTTTTATTCATCAAAAGATAAAACTGTTACGCAGCAATTAGCTGAGATAAACTTAAATCTTCCAATCTTAGCAATCGATTACTACAATGAAGTGCACACAAACTCTGCCACTACGACTTTTTTACGTAGTGGAACTAAGAATTCTTTGTCTTTTATTCAAAGGTTTAATATATATGAATCTCCCTCTATATTTTTTATCAAAAAATCTAAAGACACTCTTTATAAACAAGATAGTATGATACGTAAACTTGATAATTTGGATGATTTAACTAAAAATATAGAATCATTATAAAAGGAACTTTTAAAATGTCAGAAATTTTAGATTGCGCAATCATTGGCGGAGGTCCAGCTGGACTCACTGCCGGACTTTACACCACACGTGGCGGACTGGAAAATGTGGTGATGTTTGAAAAAGGGATGCCTGGCGGTCAGATCACAAACTCATCTGAAATAGAGAACTATCCTGGTGTGACTGGTGAAATCACTGGAATGGAGCTTATGAACCCATGGCCTGAACAATGTCAAAAATTTGGTCTTAAACATGAGATGGTGACAGTCACCCGTGTTACAAAAACTGACAAACTCTTCACCGTGCATAAAGAAGACGGGACTACGACTGATGCACACAGTGTTATCATTGGCACAGGTTCTTCTCCCCGCCGCGCTGGATTTAATGGGGAAGATGAACTTTTTGGAAAAGGTGTAAGCACTTGTGCCACCTGTGATGGATTTTTCTACAAAGGAAAAGAAGTTGCGGTGATAGGCGGTGGAGACACTGCTCTTGAGGAAGCTCTTTATTTAGCAAAAATCTGTTCTAAAGTTTACTTAGTTCACCGTCGTGACACATTCCGTTCTGCTCCAAATACTATAGAAAGAGTGAAACGAACTGAAAATATAGAGCTTGTGCTGAATTCTTCACCAGATGAAGTCTATGGTGACGCAATGGGTGTGGTTGGTCTTAAAGTTAAAAATAAAGATGGTGAAATACGTGATATCATAGTTCCGGGAGTGTTCACCTTTGTTGGTAATGATGTAAATAATGAAACACTTATCCAAGAAGATGGAAGTTTTCTTTGTGATATGAATGAACAAGGCCAAGTTATCGTGGATATAAGCATGAATACAAATGTTCCTGGACTTTTTGCAACAGGAGATATGCGTATAGCTGCTCCAAAACAAGTTGTTAGTGCAGCTGGAGATGGTGCTGTGGCAGCACTTCAAGCTATCTCTTATGTGGATGAACTACTCAACCACTAAATTTACAATTATAAAGTTTCTAGGTCTCACTTAGAAACTTTCCCCTTTTCTTTTAATCAAAATACTATCTAATCTTCGCTATCATTGTAAAAATGAATTTAAGGCTATTAATCATGATTAAAGTTGGTGTATTTGGGGCGAGTGGCAGAGTTGGAAAATTACTTTTAGAGGATCTAAAAAATACTCCGAACATGAGTGTAAGCAGTGTATATGTGAGAAATGGATTAGATTTTTCAATTGATCCTTCTATATTGATTACAACAGATATGAAATCATTCTTAAATGCTTGTGATGCTGTAATAGACTTCTCACTTCCTGATGCATGTGAAACTTTACTTGAAACTGCTATAGACACACCTAAGCCTCTGGTTATTGGCACAACAGGACTTAATACATACCAACTGAATTTACTCCAAGAGGCGAGTAAAATTATGCCTGTTCTTTATGCTACAAATATGTCACTTGGTGTGGCACTTTTAAACAAGCTGGTATATCAAGCATCGGCCGCTCTAGAAGGCTTTGACATAGAAATCGTTGAGATGCATCATAAACATAAAAAAGATGCCCCTAGCGGCACTGCACTCACTCTTAGTGAGTCTGCTGCAGCCGGTCGTGATTTAGATATTGATAAAGTCCGTGTAAGTGGGAGAGATGGAAATATCGGTGAACGCACAAAAGATGAAATAGCAGTTATGGCTCTTCGTGGCGGTGATATAGTCGGTCGTCACACTGTAGGATTTTATAATGATGGCGAATTTATAGAATTAAATCATACAGCAACATCAAGAAATACATTTTCTAAAGGTGCAATCAGGGCTGCCGGATGGTTGGCGAACAAGGAAGCTGGTCTTTATAGCATAAGTGATTGTTTAGAACTAAACTAATTGTTTAATACATTCACCTTAATAATTAAATCTTCGAGCCCCTTAAGATCCACATCAAGCAAGTAAGATTCTTTTTTACTGCTCGAAGATTTATACACTCTAAAGTTATCCACTTCACCTATAAGATCCACATCAAAAACACTATCTGCTGAGAGTTCATATGTATCGAGTCTTTTTAAAGACTCTAGTCTATACAGCTTCTTTTCTTTTACAATATATGCGATGTATGGTTGAAAACGCTTATGAATGGAGTTTGCACTTTGCAATGAAACAAAATCTTCATTTATTTCGCGGTTTTGCACGCTGGTGGTTTGAGGCAGAGCCAAGCTGAAATCTAAAAAAAGCACTTTTTTTAACTTTTGCGTGCTGAGAATTTCCCCTATCTCTTTTTTTACAATAACATTGGAGCGGTTTAAGGATGCATAGCTTTGGTAAAGATACAGCATCATTATAGAGAGTATACTTATAGAAACCATAAGTTCTATGAGGGTGAAGGCTTTTCTTTGCATCATCGGATTTTAAACCTTAACAATGAAGAAGATGCATTTTCAGTTTTTAAAACGCTTCTACCCACTTCTAGAACCATGCTTGAAGCACTCCCATCGTTTAAATCTTCATCTTCACCGGGACTGGATTCACTTAAATCAATAGTCTCCACTTCAGTATATAAGAGCTCTGCTTTTATCTCTTTAAGCTTTCGTCGTAGGTCATTATGCAGATCATAATCCCGGACTAAATCATCCAAGCTAATAGTTTTATCTTCAAATCCGTATTCTTCATTTCCTATAAAAAAAGAGCTATATTGATTTGTTTTACTTTGTTTTTGAAGAGAGATAAAAATATGTGTGTTGTTTGCATACATCTGAATCATTGCCACAATGACAACTGAGACAATCACCACTGCAACCATAACTTCAATGAGAGTGAAGGCTTCTTTTGAGTTTACGTTCTTAGTCATTTCCTAAACCGATACGTATCGCTTCATCTAAAGATGTTTCACCCTTTCTCAACATATCTAAAAGTTGCATTGAGATTGTTTTTAAACCCTCTTTTTCCAACTCAGTTTTAATAGTATGCTCATCTGTGGTTGTTTTAAGTAAATCTTTCACC
>JACNLH010000028.1 GCA_014381585.1 Candidatus Sulfurimonas ponti | reverse complement strand
TCTTTTCTTAAAGACCCATGTCTTCTGTTGAAGTTGTAGTATATCAGAAATTTAGACTTAATGAAAAATTTGGGCTCCTAAAACATTCATAAAACTTCGCTATATTGGTAGTAAACAAAGGTTTATTTACAAATGACTGTAAAAAACAGTAAAAACTTGTCTAAAATGCAATTCAAAAAACACTATTTCAAAAGGTTCCAGAAGAGGAATTAAAAGATATTTTTGTCATGAATGTGATAGTTGGTTTAGTTCCAAAAGAAGACCAAAAAACTTACAAGAAATCATCTTTAAAAAGTATGTTTATAGAAGACAGATATTAGTACATTTAGCTGAAGACTATCATCGCAGCATTCCATGGATAAGACAGCAAATATTTGAGTATGAACCTGTAGAGAAAGTTCATAATCCTAGGGCAGTAGTTATTGTCTGTGATGCTACTTTTTACGGAAAGAAAAAAGACAAGCTAGGTACACTAGTATTTAAAGATATTTTATCTGGCGAGGTTCTTATCTGGAAGCATGTTCAAAGTGAACTAACTAAAGACTATAAGCAACTTCTTCAAAGACTTTTAGATTTAGGCTATGAAATTAAAGCTATTATAATTGATGGCAAGAGAGGTCTATATAAGGCTTTTAAAGATTATCCAGTACAAATGTGTCACTTTCATCAAAAGAAAGTTATACAAAGATATATCACAATGCATCCAAGACTAGAAGCCGGTAAAGATCTTCAAAAAATTATGTACAACCTAACATCAACAACTCAAACTATTTTTACAAAAAAACTTAATGAGTGGTATGAAAAACATAAAGATTTTTTAGCAGAGAAAACCATAAATCCTGACACATTGCAAGAATCCTTTACTCATCAAAAACTAGTATCAGCATATAAAAGTTTAGTTACACATTTACCTTATCTTTTTACTTACAAGAATGAGAAAAATATTAAAATTCATAACACCACAAATGCAATAGATGGTGGAGTATTTTCCCCAATGAAAAAACTCTTGAAAATACATAATGGATTTAGCAAGAGTTTGAAGTTGAAAATAATCGATGATTATCTAGTTAGTTATAAGAAAAAATGATTATTTAGGAGCCCGTATTTTTCATTAAACCGGAATTTATAACTTTGTTACAAAACGTGGACTCTGTAAAGGGGAAAACTCAAAAATCTCTTGGACACAAGTTGAAACTGGTTCTGCTATTACATGGAAATACCCAAGTTGTATTCTCAAAGGAGACAATTCAGTTGGTGAATTTTATTCCGTTGCTGTGACTTCAAAAGCACAACAAGCAGACACTGGAACAAAAATGATCCATATAGGAAAAAATACAAGCTCAACAATAGTCTCTAAAGGTATTTCAGCAATGAAGGGACAAAATACTTATCGTGGGCTTGTAAAAGTCTCCCCTCGTGCAGACAAAGCAAGAAACTTTAGTCAGTGTGACAGTTTACTTATTGGTTCAGAGTGTGGTGCACATACTTTTCCATACTTAGACTCATTAAACTCAAGTGCACAAGTAGAACATGAAGCAACCACTTCAAAGATAAGTGATGAACAACTTATGTATCTTCGTCAACGTGGTATTGGTGAAGAGGATGCTGTTTCTATGATTATTCATGGATTTTGTAAAGAGGTTTTTGCCAAGCTGCCAATGGAATTTGCAGTGGAAGCAAAAGAGTTACTCAACTTAACCCTCGAAGGAAGTGTAGGATGATTGATATAAAAAACATACATGTGGATATTGGCGAAAAAAGTATACTCAAAGGTGTGGATTTATCTCTTGAAAAAGGAAAAGTTCATGTACTTATGGGAACAAATGGCTCAGGGAAGTCAACACTTACAAAGGCTATTGTAGGACACTATGATACAACTGTAACTAAAGGGGAAATTTTCTACAACAACAAAAATATCGTAGAATTATCTCCTGAACAAAGAGCATTAGAGGGTATATTTTTAAGTTTTCAAAACCCTATAGAGATTGCTGGTGTGAACAATGCTTACTTCTTACGTACAGCACTCAATGCCAAAGAGCGTTTTGATGGAAAAAAAGAAACTAATGCAGCATCATTTTTAAGACTGATGAAAAAACATGTTTCACAATTAGGTATGCATCAAGATATGCTTATTCGTTCTTTAAATGATGGCTTCTCTGGTGGTGAGAAAAAACGTAATGAGATTTTGCAAATGGAAGTTTTACAGCCAGATCTTATTTTACTCGATGAGATAGATTCTGGTCTTGATATAGATGCACTTAAAGCTGTTGCCGATGGTATAAACAGAATGAGAGATGGCGAGAGAACCTTTTTAATCATTACCCACTATAGACGAATACTTGACTATGTCACTCCAGACTATGTCCATATCTTGCAAGATGGTCAAATAGTAAAATCTGGTGGATTTGAGCTTGTAGATATATTAGAGTCTCAAGGGTATCAGGCTATACAAAAGGATATATGATGGACACTTTAGCGCTTATTGACACTACACATCCACTTTATTCTAACTTTGATGCCTTAGGTGTTCCAAACACTAAAACAGAGCAGTATAAAAACTTCCCAATTAAGCCTATCTTGGCACGTGAGTATTCATATAACACAGAATCAAACCTCACTCCAAATGCTGGTACTAACTTAGTGATGCACAATGGTATGCTTTTAGAATACCCAGAGGAAATAGATATAAAATTTAACGAGGAATTCCATACAGACAAAGAGCATTTTGATTCACTCTACTTTATGTCACATATGCTATCTACTACGGTAATTACACTAAAAGTTCATAAAGACTGCTCTTTTGAGATACAACACACTCTTTGTGAACAAGACTCACTTACAGCCTATCGAATTGCTCTTGAAGTAGATGAGAACATCCATGTAGAAGTATTTGAGAGTTTTCAAACGGACAAGAGTTCTCAAGCTTTTACACTTTATGGATTAGATGTACATGTATCAAACAATAGCACTCTTCGATGGATACGCAATGAAAACAGAGCAGATAAAGAAACAGAAGTTGTAGGCTCACATAAATTTAACGTAGCAAAACAAGCAACACTAGTACTCCATAGCTTTGATTTTGGATCTGCTTCCTCACTTCACCTCTATAAAATAGACTTAGCTCAGTACGCTTCTTGCAATGCTTCACACCTACTGCTTAGCGATAAAGATGCTAGAAGAGGCAATGTAGTTCATATAAACCATAATGAAGCCCACGCAAAAAGTACTCAAGAGGCTCGCTCTATTTTAAAAGACAATGCAACAGGTATCTTTGACGCAAAAATCCTTGTTGCTCATGACGCAAAATATGCAAGTGCTTCACAAAACTCAAAAGCAATTTTACTTGATGAGCATGCGCATATGTATGCGAAACCTCAACTTGAGATCTATACCGATGAGCTTGAAGCATCTCACGGCTCTACAATAGGTACACTAGATGAAGATGCACTTTTTTATCTTCTCTCACGTGGTATCTCAATGCAAGAATCACGCAAAATGTTGGTGTCTGCATTTGCAAACACTTTGATAGACAACATACCAAACCAAGAGTATGCGACAAAAATTCATAAAGAATTTGAAAATTCACTTTAAAGGATCTGTCATGACTATGCAAGAACAAGTACAAGTGTATAAAGAAGATTTAGCTCTGTTTCCTGATAAAGACTCAAAAATGGAGTATATCTTAGACTATGCAAAACATGCCATAGAGTTCAACCCTAAGTATAAAACAGAGGAGAACATCATAAAAGGCTGTTCTTCACTTGCATGGTTACATAAAGAATATGTAGCAGGAAGAATCCTTCTAGAAGCTGATGGAGACTCGATAATAGCTAAAGGGATGTTAGTCATTTTACTTTCTATTTTCAGTAACAGAACTCCTCAAGAGATTTTTGACTTTGACACAAAATTAGTTCTTGAGATGGGTGTTATGGAGTTACTTAGCCCTGTTCGTCAGCAAGGACTAGAAGCTTTTTTAAAAGTTATATATTCTTATACTGGGGAGTGCCAAGGAAGAAGTGATGCAGCATGATGAGATCAAAGCCCAGATAATAGAGAAGATATTTGATATCTACGATCCTGAGATACCAGTCAATCTTTATGACCTAGGTCTTATATACTCTATTGATTGTAAAGATGAAAGCGATTGTCTCAAATGCATAGTGACAATGACACTAACTTCTGCAACTTGTCCGGTCAGTGAGGTTTTGTTAAATCAAATATATGACATCGGCTCACTCATCGACAGTAGTGGAAAAACTAAAGTTGTCCCTAATCTCGTTTTTAACCCACCTTGGTCAAATGATATGATGAGTGATGATGCTAAATTAATACTGGGGATGATGTAGAGCTATAATCCCCTACCAAGAGAGTATAAAATTACTTGATAAGCTTTCTATATAGCACTATGCTTTAAATGTTGCATAACCTGTAGTTTTGGAGCAAACCATAGTATAAGCCACTAGCTATCTTACAAAGTCAGCGTATTGCCATATGAAAATGAATTGCTTATGG
>JACNLH010000156.1 GCA_014381585.1 Candidatus Sulfurimonas ponti | reverse complement strand
ACTTGAAGCGCTTCTTCAAGTTTAGCCATGAGTTTTTCATGCGTCATTCCCTCTCGCCATTGGCTTTGCGGTTTGAAAGTGATGATAGTCTCAATCATCCCAAGAGGAGCCGGATCAGTCGCAGATGCAGCACGTCCGCCTTTGCCAAAAACTATATCCACCTCAGGAAATGATTTGATGATGGCATCTGTTTTTTGTGTAAGCATCTTACTCTGATCCACCGAAATTCCATAAGGAGTCACCGGCATATACATCACACTTTGCTCATTAAGGGGTGGCATAAACTCCCATTTCAGGCCTTTATAAAGAGGATACATAAACCAAAGTGAAGCAATGACAGCCACTATGATGAGGTACTTTATTTTGAGTCCATAAATGATGAGTGGTGAATAAAGCCAGATAAAAAATCTGTTGAGCGGATTTTTAGCCTCTGATAAAATTTTGCCCTTTACAAAATAAAGCATTAAAATCGGTACAAGTGTGATGGAGAGAATCGCTCCGGCCATCATTGCAAAAGTTTTGGTGAAGGCTAAGGGAGTGAAGAGTAAACCCTCTTGACCTGAGAGTGCAAAGATTGGTAAAAATGAAACTACAACTAAAGCTAGTGCAAAAAAGATTGGACGACCAACCACTTTAGATGAACTTGCAATCGCGCTAAAGCGTTCCTCTTTTGTAAGTTCTCTTTGGAGCTGTTCTTCTTGTTTGATGATGGTTTTATGGGCATTTTCTATCATGACGATAGTCGCATCCACCATAGCACCGATGGCAATCGCAATCCCGCCTAAACTCATGATGTTTGAATCAATCCCAAAAGATTTCATAAGTAAAAAGGTGATACCGATAGTCAAAGGCAAGATGATGATAACAATAAGCGAAGAGCGCAAATGCATCAAAAATAAAGCGATAATCACGATGACGATAACACTTTCTTCGATGAGGGTTAGTTTTAAAGTGTCCACTGCTTTTTCTATAAGTTGTGAACGGTTATACACCTCAGTGACTTTTACATCTTTGAGCTCCAGCTCCTTCATCTTTTTTTCTATTTTTTTGATGGTTTTGTAAACATCCGCGCCGTAGCGAACCATGACAATCCCGCCAACCACTTCACCTTCACCGTTTAAATCGGCCATTCCCCGACGGGCACCGGGAACTAATTCAACTCTGGCCACATCAGCGATAGTTAGCGGCACTCCTGCTTTTGTAGTTATTGCGAGCGAGCGGATATCGTCTAAACTTTCTACATAACCTTTCGCTTGAACCATCCATTCATAGCCATTTTGGATAACTATCCGTCCGCCGGTGTCATTATTGTTAGCTTTTAAGGTTTTAGCTATATCTTGGATACTTAAGTTGTATCTCACTAAAACATCATTTTTCACACTCACCTGATAGGTGGGCACAAAACCACCGATAGAAGCCACTTCACTCACTCCATCCACACCTAAAAGTGCGTATTTGTAGTAGTAGTCTTGCAAGGTGCGCAGCTGGGCTAAATCTTTTGTTTTTGAGCTGAGGGCGTATTCATACACCCAACCGACACCGGATGCATCAGGACCGAGTGCCACCTCCATACTATCAGGAAGTGATGATTGGATAGATGCCAGTTGTTCAAGCACGCGTGTTCTTGCCCAGTAAAGATCAGTCCCTTCTTTAAAGATGATGTAGATCAAAGCATTTTCATAGGTGGAGAAACCACGAACAGTCTCAATATTTGCAATCGCTAAAAACTGAGAAACAAGCGGATAGGTTCCTTGATCTTCAATGATCTCAGGAGATTGTCCAGCCCAATTAAGTTGTACGATTACCTGTGGCGGTGAAAGATCAGGAATCGCATCAAGTGGAGTATTTTTAATCGCCCAAAAAGAGCCAAAAATTAAGAATAATGTAGCCATTAAAACTAGAAATCTATTTTTAATACTGAAGTCTATTATCTTTTCAATCATCTTCTAGCCTTTAGTAGAGCCCATTCACTTGGGCATCGCTGTCCATCATGAAGAGTGCGTTGTTTACAACTTCATCGCCGGCAGATAAACCGCTTTTGACTATATATGTATCAGGGTTTAAAATCTCCACTTCGATTTGTAAAGGTTCATATTCACCCTCATATTCACCAACTGCAAAAGCATAAAACACACCGTTCTTTCGAATGACAGCAGTTGTTGGAAGTGTGAGATAGGTGGCTTCTTTTTGGCGCATAGACACCTTCATATACATACCGGGTTTTAGCTCTGCATTTGGATTGTTCACTTCAAGTCTGAGTGTGAAGCTTTCTTCTTTTGCATCAAGCTCAGGGTAGATTCCAGAGTTCTTTGCTGTATAGGATTTGCTTGAAGAGGGTGAAGTGAGTGTGAATGTGTCTATGCTTAAGAGAAGAGGGAGTTGATTTTGATGAATCTTCACCTCAAGCCAGACATTATCAAGGTTTACAATCTCAAAAAGAATTTGCTTTGCGTTAAAAGCAGAGTTGTTGTTGAGTGATTTTTTAAACACATACCCGGATGCCGGTGAAGCTATGATGGTGAAGTCTCGGTTTTTTAGTTTTGCATTAATCTCATTTTTGGGAATATTGAGTAGTTGCAACTTTGTCATAGAGCTATGAATCATTCCCTTGTTTTTTGAGTATCTGACACTGTTTGCGTATTCATCTTTTGCTTTTAAGACTTCCGGTGAATACACTTTAGCGAGTGCTTCACCTTTGTTGACTTTTTTATAAAGTTTGTCTGCATATAAAATCTCAACAAAACCGTTAAATCTTGGAGCAACATCATAAACTCTTGAGTCATCAACTTTTACAAAACCGAAACTCTTGAGTGATGCAGCATGTGAACTTTCTTGAACTTTGATTGTTTGCACATTGAAAAGTTGTTGGATTGTTGCCTCTTTGGCAAAAGTCAGAGTCGTTAAAAGACTCAGCAGTATTATATATTTCATTGCATTGCTCCCACTAAAGATTCAAGTTCGGCTAGATACTTGTTGTAAGAAGCCACCACAGCTATACTTTTTTCATCAAGTGCCAACTTCCGTTCGAGTAAATTGATATAGATAAAAAGCTCTTCACCGTTTTTAATAGACGAAGAACTAAGTTCAAACATATGTTCTATTTGAGGCATACTCTGCTTGTGGATAATGTCATACACTCTATACGCATCTTCTATTTGTGAATGCAACTCTGCAATTTGAGAGTCTAAAAGATTGTTAAAATCAGCTATCTCACTTTTTGAAGCCAGTGAAATCTTTCTTGCCTTTTGTATTTGCAAGTCTTGAGTTCCATATAAGGGCAGAGAAAAAGCGACACCGATATTTGCATAATCATTAAATTTTTCACGGTGAAAGTAAGCTGCTGATACAACAGGGTCTGAGTATTTATTCAACTCTTGCACTTTTATATCTTCTTCGCTTAGCTTCAGTGAAGCCTCTTTGATTTTATACGAGGCATTTTCAGTTTTCATTGCAGTGTATGAAGATATATGTTCATGTTTTTGGATCTCCAGTGCAAGATCAAGTTTTGTAACTTCCATAGCACTCAGGTAACTTAGTTTCTTATAAAGTCCATCGCGAAGACTCTCTAGTTTACTTTGTTTGATTCTAAGTTCTGAGAGTGTCATCTCAGCGGACATAATACTCATGTGAGATTTAGAATCACTGCTGGCATAACCGCTTGACAATTCGATATTTTGCTTTGTAAGTTTAAAGTACTCATCAGTGATTTTCAGTCCCTCTTCTATCTGCCAAATAGAGTAGGCTGTGATCTTTATAGCTTTTACCAGCTTCACCTTCATCTCGTCCACACTTAACTCAAGAACTCTTTTTTTAGCATTGATCTTTTGACTAAGAGCATCTCTTTTTCCAAAATAAGGAATCTTTTGTTGCAGGCCGAGGGATGTGGCTTGCATGGGCTCACGGCTTCTGTCTGTGATGTCATTGAATTGTATATCACTCATACTAAGAGAGATTAAAGGGTCTGCAAAATTTTGTGAGATATCTATCTCATCATCAATAGCACTCACACGTTGCTCTATAGTTTTAAGAGAAGTGTGATTGTTTTTTGCATTTTCTATGAGTGCAGAGAGCGGCACCCCAAAGAGCCAGATTGGAAGAGTGAGTAATACTAAGAGTTTCATAATCTATACCTTTAAAGGGAAGTGCTAAATATTTATAGAAGTCTTAGCTCTGACTTTTTTACCAGTTTTAGGTGTTAAAAAGATATGCACCTGCCATGTTCCACCCATAGAAAGGTTTATATTTGTTGTGAATTTTCCATTGCCTAAGCTTGTCGCTTCACTCACACTTTCCATGTAAGGCATACCAGGCATTGCAGGCATAAACACTTTCACACTCATTGCCGAGTCTTTGTAGTTTTCGTGACCGACTTCAAGGTTTATCGTATTGTTCCCCGTGCTTAAAGGTTTCTCAGAGCTTAACATCACTTGCGTGGCACGTGATTTGGCAACTTTTTCAAACGCAGCAGAATAAAGTAAGCTGCTTCCCAGTAAAGCTATTATGAGTATTTTTGTAAATGTTTTCATGGTGTATCCTTTTTTTGTTTGTTAAGGAAATTATATTGATAGTTTGTGTGGGGTTTGTGGGATGAGCTCAGTGTGAGGTGAAATGTAATCAGATACTACATTCACCACCAATACTCTAGTTGCACACCGAGGTTGCTGCCTGAAGTTTTATCTGCGTAATAGTCTGTTCCTATCAAAGCTTTTGCGTTTTCGCTCCATGATGCGTGAGTGTAAAAGAGTCGCAGCACCGGACGTTTCCATATGCCTTTGTCCAAGGCAAATTCTAAAGCTGTTCCTGTTTTTAGAAGATTGTATTTTTCATTCTTCACCTTGTCGTATCCAACTTCCACCAAGGCTCTGACATTTTTATGAAAAAACCAATAAGGTCTTGCTCCGATGGAGAACCATGTTTGTTTGGTATTTGAAAAACTTGCATCATCTTTGTATTCGTAGACAATATTGCTCATAACTCCCCAATCAGTGCTTTGAAAGTCATTGTAGTTGATAAACCTATAAGCTTTTGAGTCTTCTATGGCATTGCCTTTGTTTATCATATCTTCCACAAACGGCTCTTGCAGATAAGGGGTGTAGGTTCCAAGCCCGCGGGCCAAGCCTTCACCATAAAAAAGACCGGCTATATTTGCACCCTCAAGACCGAGCAAGTCCTTGAATATTTGCGTATCTTTATACATCAAACCGATTGCATAACCATCCACGGCGTTGATTTTTTCACCACTATGAAAGTTTTGCCCATCAAGTTGCATATAGTTTAAGAACAGAGTGAGTTCCCCGCGTTCAAACTCTTTAAGCAAACGAAGGTCATGGCTTGTGAAAAGCGTGTCTTCACCTTCTGGTATTGTTGCAGGGTCTATGTTGTTAAACATAAAACTGTAGGAAAGTTTCACTTCACCCAAGTCGAGTTTGTTCATACCAAATCCATCCCCGCTCATAGCAAAAAAGAAGTAATCTGTTATATGACTGTCAAATCTTTGATGCCAGCGGCGACCCACCCAAAAAGAGACACTGTTCTCAAAAAGATTGAAAACTTCACTGTAAAGCTGATCTGTTCTGAAGTAATCTATGGTTTTGTTGTTGGGAGCAGAAAAAACAGGCATGAATTCATTATGAATCACAACACCGTTATCTAGTTTAATATCTTGAAATAATGATAATTCACCCCATGTCTCACATTCATTCCCGAGTCTATACTTGGTGTTTGCACCTGGTGCTTTAAAGCATATGTTTTCTTTTTGATCTTGCAATGAAGTCTGAATCCTAAGATAACCATGGGTTCCAAAACTGTTTTCAAGAGCCAATGTTGAATTGGCAACAAATAATAACAAAAAAAGAACCTTATTCATAACATTCTCCATATTTATGTTTAATAATTGTATCAAAACTGAACATAATCCAAAGATTTAAAAGACAATTTTGGCTATAATCATATAAAAAATAGGCTTGCAAGATGAAAATCATGATAAAAATTTTATTAGTTTCACTAATGTTTGTCGGCACTTTGTATACTGATGAAAAGCTTAGTGTTATAGCTTTTGCCCAGGATGATATGGCAAATGATTTTCGTAAAGCACAGGTGAATGAGGTGCGTGATGCAGCCAAAAAACACCAAAATTTAAAGTTTGTTTATTCAGATGCCAAAGGGAAAACTTCAAAGTTGATTTATCAGATTGACAACTTTATAAAAGAGAAGGTTGATGTGATAATACTTGGGACAAATGACGCGAACGCGGTTGTTCCCGTAGTCACAAAAGCGTATAAAAGCGGTATACATGTGATAATTTTAGACAGAGGCATCAACTCCACAGAGTACACAACTTTTATAAACTCCGACAATATCAAAATTGGCTCCATAGGTGCAAAATTTATAGCAGAAGAGTTGCACTACAAGGGAGTCGTTTTACTTTTTGAAGGTCTTTTAAAAGCGGATGTCACAAAACTCAGGACTCAAGGTTTTATGGATGAGATGAGTAAGTATAAAGATATAAAAATCATTAAAAGAACAGGGAACTATCTCAGACGTGACGCTATAAAAGAGATGGAAAAACTCATCAAAGAAGATGTGAAGATAGATGCCATCTTTGCTGAGAGTGACAGTATGATCAGTGGTGTCAGAAGTGCTATGCAGAGATTTAAACAAGACCCTGCATCCATCATCATGGTGGGTTGTGATTACACAAGTGAAGCACAAACCGAGATTCGCAAAGGAAATCAAACTGCTTCTGTTAAGTTTCCATTAGGCGGGAAACAAGCTCTCAGCTATGCTGTTGAGTTGCTCGAAGGTAAAAGTTTGGCTAAACATATTTTTATTCCAGTCGAATTGGTGACGAAAAACAATGTAGAAAAAGTGACACCTATTTTTTAAGGATACAAGATAAAACTTAGCACAAAAATATCTCTTATCAGTATTATAACGCTTGTGACATCCACTATCGCTGTGAGTGTTTATTTTGATGGATTTTTAAAAAGCAGCTATTTAAAGCAAAGCAAAAATAAAATATCTCATGCGAGAGGCAGAGTGCTTGCAGACTTTACACATGCTCAAAAAGAGCTGGTGGAGGGTATCGGTTTTCTTAAAACCGATGAAGACTTTATGGCTTCTGTCGAGTTGATAGCTAATTATCAAGACAAAAACAATTATAACGCAGCTTTACTCGATGAAGAAAAAAAAGAGCTGACAAACTATTTGCTTGCAAAGGTGAAATCATCATTCAATGAACATATAAGGCTCTATGATAAAAATGCGGAACTCATTGCATATGTTTATAAAGACAGCAATGAATATAAGCTTAATTTTATATCTTATGAAAACTCCAAAAGAATTTTATACTCAAAATATGAAAGCGAAGACTACTATCATAAACAAAGGTATCAAGAAAGTGAAGCGGCTCCTTTTAAGCATGCAGATTACTATACACAGCCGGAATTAAAAAAAGGTGCACTCACAACATATCAGTACAAAGAAAATAAAATATATATATCTTCACATGGAAGTCTTTTTTCTCAAGATGATTTAGAAAAAGATTTAGTGCATATTGAAATGACAAAGCTGTTTGATGACTCCTACTTTAAAAAAATATCTAATGATTTAGATATAAATTTTTCCCTATCGGATGAAAACACTTATAAAAAAGAGTCTATCAAGTTATTTGACAAAAAAGCGATAGGGGATAACAATCTTATAGAAAGTGCTGATGCTTATATGAGTCCTTTTCTAATTTCCACCATAAAAAATCCTGTTTTTATATTGGTGTATCTTGATAAGCAGAGCTTAAAAGATGCATTGAACAAAAATAGACAACAGTTATTGGGCTTTATGCTTATTGCAATCGTTATTATTTTTATTATATTCAATGTTTTAATACATTTTCGGATTTCAAAGCCGCTCAAAAAGCTGATGGAGCAAATAAGCATGATTAAAGAGGGTCGCTATGATGCCATGAGCATAGTGAAAACTGCAGATGAACTAGAAGAAATCTCTAAAAACATGAACATGCTTGCAATAGCTGTAAAGAACAGAGAGACTTCTCTGATAAGCTCTCAAAATCAACTGGAATACCTCTCCACACATGATGAGTTGACAAAACTTTACAATAGAAGAAGTTTTTCTATAAAACTTGAGTACGCTTTGCAAATGGCACAAAGACACAAGAGTCAACTGGCCGTTATATTTTTAGATTTAGATGAGTTTAAACAGGTGAATGACACTTTGGGGCACAGCACCGGAGATAGACTCTTACAGGCTGTGGCAGACAGACTTCACTCATCCATGAGAGAAAGCGATGTGCTTGCCAGAGTCGGCGGGGATGAGTTTAATATTTTTGTCAGCTCTTTTAAAAATATTACAGAGTTGCAGATTTTTGCCCAAAAGATATTAGATGATTTTCAAGAACCCTTTGTTGATTTTGAAAATGAGATGATAACTTCTGCAAGTATCGGCATAGCTATCTACCCCGATGATGGTGAAGACACTGAGAGTTTAATTAAAAATGCCGACTTGGCGATGTATAGAGCAAAAGAGATTGGTAAAAACACATTTAGTTTCTACTCAATGGAATTATCAAAATATTTGCAAAAAAGAATGGATATTGTTCAAGCACTCAAATCAGCTATTAAAAACCAAAACGAATTTCTACTTCATTATCAGCCGAAAATCTCTATAAAAACCAATAAAATACTCGGAGTAGAAGCTCTTATCCGATGGAAGAGTCCGGAACTCGGGTTTGTAAGACCTGATGAGTTCATATCCATAGCAGAAGACACACATATGATTATCGACATTGGACACTGGGTTGTGCATCAGGCATGTCAGGATTTTGTAGCACTCAAAGATGCCGGCTTTGATGTGGGGCAGATGAGTGTGAATGTCTCAGGTGTGCAGCTTCAATACAGCGATATGTATCAAACAGTCAAAGGTGCTATCGCTTCGAGCGGTATTAAGACCCATGAGCTTGAACTGGAGGTCACTGAGAGTTATATCGCCACCAATGAAAAAAGTGCAATTGCAACTTTAATGAAGTTTAGAAACATGGGAATAGAGATAGCGATTGACGATTTTGGCACCGGCTATTCATCTATGAGCCATCTTCATAAACTTCCTATATCGCGTCTAAAGATTGACAAAACTTTTGTGGATGATTTACCAGACTCTAAAGAAAGTGTCGCAGTGGTTAATGCGATTATAACCCTAGCTCAGGCGTTTGAGTTGAAAATCACTGTTGAGGGGGTTGAACTTGAAGAACAGGTGAACTTTTTTAAAGACAAATATTGTGATGATATTCAAGGCTATTATTATTCAAAACCACTAACGATTCAAGAACTCAAAGAGTTTATAAATAAAACTTCATAAATTATAATTCAAGCTATAATACTTTTATTAGAAGAAATGAACTTGAGGAATTTGAAATAATTGAAGATATTAGCACTCGAAGAAGTTTACTTGCAAAGGTCAATAAGGTGAAGATATTATTACTTGAAGACGACACAGTTTTAGCAGACATCCTAGTTGATTATTTAGAAGAGGATTATGAGGTTTCACATACGTATAGCATGAAAGAGGCTTTGAGTCTTGCTGAGGATAACTCATATGAGTTGTATATCTTTGATATAAATGTTCCTGATGGGGATGGGATATCTCTGCTTAAAGAACTTCGCAGCTTCTCTGATACAACACCGACTATCTTTATAACCGCATTTCACGATACAAAGTATCTTAAGTCTGCTTTTGAATCAGGTGCGAATGATTTTATAAAAAAACCTTTTGATTTAGAAGAGTTAGGGCAGAGGATAGAAAATATTAAAAGGCATTTCGGGCTTAATTCTATCATCAGCTTAGGGCAATTTATAGAGTTTGACACACAGACGCATGTTTTAAAAAACGCTGAAGTGACTAAAACACTCAGAGCCAAAGAGAGTGATTGTTTGCAATATCTTTATAGAAACAGACATAGGGTGGTCAGTGCAGATGAGATGCTTCAAAATATTTGGGAATTTGATGAGATGCCAACAGACGATGCAATCCGCACTATCGTAAAAGAGCTTAGAAAAATTCTTGGTAAAGAGCATATCATTAACGTGCGCGGTGAAGGATACCGTTTTGAATGATATAGAAAAGAAATCTTTTTATTCATTTTTATTTTTGTATCTTGGATCTTCACTTATCTTTGTTTCACTCTCAGGGTTTTGGTATTACTCAGCACAAAAAAGTGCCTTAGAAAACACAACATATTACAAACTCCAGCATCTCGCAGATAAAGTTTCGAGTTTAATTATCAATGCGCATATGATGGGGGAGAAACTTATCCTTCCCAGCGTTGAAGATGGCTATGAGTATATTTTGGTTTCAACAAAAGAGCAGAAGGTTTATAAACAAAGATACTTTGAAAAGGATGGATTTAAAACATTGGTCTCTTCAGCGCCCCAAGAACATTTGATGATAGAGTATGTTGTTGCAAGGACAGACAATTATCATAAAAATTTACTTGCATTGCAAAAAAAAGTGAGTACGATTCTTGTACTGGTTTTTTTGGCTATTGCAATTATCTCTTGGATTTTATCCAAACTCTTTATGCGGCCGGTTCGTCAAAAGATGATACAAATCGAGCAGTTTATCCAAGATATATCGCATGAGTTGAACACCCCTATAACAGCATTGACTATGAGCTCCAAGCGCGCCCTTCAAAAACAGGCGTATGATGAAAAAATTTTAAGGAATATCTCCATCAGCACAAAGCAGCTTTACAGTATTTATAAGTCTCTTGCCTATTTAAACTTTTCATCTAAAGAACAAAATCCAGAATATTTAGAACTAAAACCGCTTTTAGAACAAAGTATAGAGTACTACGCAGAGTTAAGTATGGCTAAGAACATAAAGATACAAACAAATTTAGAACAGGCCGGCATTGTGGCGGTGGAATCCAGAATTGAGTTGTTGTTTTCAAATTTAATCTCAAATGCTATCAAGTACTCTATGCCAAACACCAAAATTATGATTGAACTGGAAAAGGGACGTTTTCTTATTAAAGATGAAGGTGTTGGAATACAATCACAAAAGATAAAAGATATATTCAAAGCTTATGAGAGAAACTCAAACCTTGCAGGCGGATTTGGCGTGGGACTGAGTATTGTAAAAGATATTTGTGACACTTACGGCATAGATATTGAAGTTGCATCTGAACTTGGAGTGGGAAGCAGTTTTATTTTAAGCTGGAAATAACCTTATAAAATCATCATAAACTTAGGGAATTATCTTTGCTAGAAATAGTGCACGGGATGGAAAACTTCCTAAATTTAAGGCTAATCAGAGATGGGAGCCACGGCCTAAGCAAAGAGGTGAACAGTATGAAAGTGCAAACACATGAGATTGCTATGCAATCCAAACACGTAGAATATAAAAGTATGATTGAATCAAAACTGAGTTTTTCCAGTTTTTTCACAGATACACCTATGGAAGACTTTGAACAATTACAAAAGGCTCCTAAACCAGAAGCAATACATACAGATTGCTCTTCTTATTTCAGTGAACAATCCAGAACACTAGAGGGTATCATCCAGAATTTGATAAGGATGATACAAGCACAAGTCGGGTCAGCGGATAAGAATGAGGAATCTGAACAAGAAGTTTTTGGATACACACATTACTCCATGAGCCAAATGTATGAAGAGACTGAGAGTTTGAGTTTTTCAACTATGGGGCATGTTGTAACTGATACAGGAAGTATAGATTTAAATCTTAATTTTTCAATGACTAGAAGTTTTATGCTTGAAAATAGAATCGATATTTATACAGCTTTTGATCCACTTGTAATTAATCTCGATGGTGATATTCCAAATCTGCTAAGTGATACTTTTTCTTTTGACTTAGACAACGATGGAACAAGTGATCAGATATCCAAACTTGGAAGCGGAAGCGGTTTTTTAGCACTGGATAAAAACAAAGATGGTGAAGTAAACCGGGGAAGTGAACTGTTTGGAACGATAACAGGCGATGGTTTTGGTGAACTAAGGGAGTATGACGAAGATAAAAACTCTTGGATTGATGAGAATGATTCTATATTTGACAGCCTTCAGATTTGGCTTAAAAATGAAGATAAGAATGAAAAAGAGTTAATCAGTCTCGGTGAAGTCGGTATCGGTGCTATTTACTTAAACTCAGAGTCAAGCGGGTTCACATATAAAACTCCAGCAAACAATGTACTCGGCGAAATGAAATCTTCAGGAATATTTTTACATGAAGATGGAAAAGTGGGAAACATTTCTCAGATAGATTTTGTTGCATCAAGCGAAGAAAAAGAAGAACCCCTGGCCACATTTCTGCAGGCTTAAATAGATTGTGGAAATGGATGTCCACATAGGGGGCATAAAGTATAAGTTCACGATTAGCTCACTATTTTATGATACAATTTTACAAATAAAAATCAAGGATGTTAGATGTTAAATATGATTAAAATTTCTGCAGTGGCTGCAGCTTTAGTTTTAGTGACTACGGGTTGTTCAACAAAAGAGGACCTCAAAGCGGTTTCAGACACTCAGTTTTTCTATACAACTCACCATTGTCCAGTGCATTCTGGAGATAGTGTGTGCCCAATGCCACAAGTTAAAGCTCTTGAGATAGTGGATGGAGATGATGATGCTGATGGCGTGTTGAACTCTGTGGATAAATGCCCTGGAACTGTGCCATACCAAAAAGTTGATGCAACAGGATGTGCAGTGGTTGATGGCGACGATGATAACGATGGTGTTTTAAACTCTATGGATAAATGTCCAGGAACTGCTGCAGGTGCGCAAGTGGATGCTTCAGGATGTGCAGTGGCCATAGATGGAGACAGTGATAAAGACGGTGTGAAAGACTCTATGGATAAATGTCCAGCGACTAATTCAAATGTAACAAAAGTGGATGCTGATGGTTGTGCTGCAGAAGTGAATTTAATTATCAACTTTGAGTTCAATTCTTCCACTGTGAAAGAAGATTCTTTAGCGGATATCTTAAGTTTCGGTTATTTCATGAATGAGCATACATCGTATAAAGCAAATATTGAAGGTCATACTGATTCATCAGGTCCTGCTGAGTACAATCAAATGCTATCTCAAAAAAGAGCACAAGCTGTTGCAGACCTTATTGTAAGTGAAGGCAATGTAGACGCTTCAAGATTGCAAGCTATCGGTAAAGGCGAATCTTCTCCTATCGCGGACAATGCTACAAGAGCCGGCCGTATCGAAAATAGAAGAACAGAAGCACATATTATTAAATAACAGCTCTTTGTTCTATAGTTAAAAACCAGTGACTCTTAAAGTAGCTGGTTTTTAACAAACTCATTATAATGACCCTCTTGCTCTTCTAACTCTTCATGTGTTCCGCTTTGAACAATAGTCCCATTTTCTAAAACATAAATAGTGTCGGCATTTTTCACCGTGCTTAATCTATGCGCGATTGTTATAACCGTTTTATCTTTTAAAATCGGCAGCAATGCAGCTTGTAATTTTGCTTCGGTGTGCACATCAAGCGCTGAGGTGGATTCATCAAAGATAACAACACTGGGATTGGCTATAACCATCCTAGCGATGCTTAGACGTTGTCTTTGACCTCCTGAGAGTCGAATCCCGTGACGTCCGACGATTGTTTGGAGTCCATCTTGCATATCTTCTATCATCTCATAGAGTTGTGCGATTTTAAGGGCTTGATGAATTTGCTCATCGCTTATATCTTCTTCACCCATTGTTATGTTAAAACGCAAAGTGGAGTTGAATAAAATCGGCATCTGCAAGACTAAAAATATTTTCTCACGCAGAGATTTTTTATCTATCTCTTCTGTATTGATTCCATTGTATTTAAGTGTTCCTGCTGTTTTTTCATAAAATCCTGAAAGAACTTGGGCAAGTGTGGTTTTTCCGCTTCCGCTCGCTCCGATAAGAGCTATTTTAGAGCCGTGGTTTATCTTGAGTGAAACGTTTTTAAGTATGGGTTTGTTGTTTGAGTAAGAGAAATCAAGATTTTTTAAATCAATTTCCACCGCTTGTGTCTCTATGACTTTTTCACCTGTGTTTTCAGTTTGAAGTGCAAGAACTTTGTTGATTCGAGAGAGTGCAGCCATAGCAGAAGCGTAACTGTACTGAATGGACAACATCTCTTGAATGGGTGTCATAATGAACCAAATATACCCAAACATCGCAAACATCATACCGATGCTCAAGTCACTGTAAACGACGAGTAAAAAACCAGATGCACGAAGAACTTCAAACATGGAAAGAGAGATGGCATTTGATAATTTTTCATAAATAACACTTTTAAAACTAAACTCATTTGAAGTTCTTTGAATAGTATCGGCACGTTTAACCGCCTCAGAAAAAAAGTAATCCTCTTTGTTGGATGCTTTGATTTGACCGTATAGTTCGAGTGTTTCACCAACATTCTCTTGAAACTTTTCTATGGAGTCATTTTCATTTTTCTTTAAAGTTCCGACTGCTTTGGACATCTTTTTGCTGATAAGCACATTGAGCGGTTGGATGATTAATATTAGAAGCCCTAAAATGGGATTGAGCATAATCATAACAACACTTACAGCCATAAGTGTGAGCGTGGCAGAGACAAGTTTTGATGTGGAGTTCATTATAAACGAATCAAAAGTGTTTATGTCGGTGATGAGATTTGATGTGATCGCACCGGAGCCAAGTGTTTCATACTCATTCATGGAAGTGATTTTAAGATGCTCAATGAGCCTTTTTCTAATCATAAAAGTGACGTATTTGGATATTTTGGTGAATATTTTTGTAATGATGGCACCAAGTAAATAGTAGCTCACACGCAAAAAGATGACAGATAAGGTTACGATGGCCACATACACAAAAGGATTTGTCTCGCCGATAAAGTAATTAATAGTTTCAACAAAACCTGCCGGTTTTTCTAAAAGAACTTCATCAACCATCATCGGTAAGATCAGAGGGATCGGCACACTGACTAAAACAGCCAAGATGGTTATAATTTGACCATATATCAAGGCAGGTTTTTTATCTAAAATGAGCTTAAATATACTCTTGAGTGTAATCTGATTGTTTTGCATATGCAACTTAGGCTTTTTTCAAATAGGGTTTAGCTATATAGTAGATTATTAAAGCCCATAGAATAGTTGAACTGATTATCTCAATCAATCCTATCTCCTCATGAATATGAATAAGTTTTGATGCATCAATAGAATTAGAATCAAAAATATAATCAAGCCCTAAACCAAAAAGCATGCTTCCTAGAACAATTGTGCTGAGATAAATAATAAGTGAAGTCTTTCCAAGCATACTCTTCACCACCCCGATAGTCACGGTGTTTGTAGCCGGACCTGCTGTTAAAAAGACAAAAGCGGCCCCTGGACTGACACCGGCAATCATCAATGCAGCAGCAATCGGTAAAGATGCTGTGGCACAAACATAAAGCGGAACTGCAATAGCGATGGCAATAAGATACGATGCCCAGGCATTATCCATAATAATCGCACTTAAATTCTGAGGAATCGCTATAGTGATTAAAGCACCCAAGATAAGACCGTAAAACAAGGGTTTTGCTATATCTTTAAGCAGAGTTCCAAAAGAGTAGCTGAATACTTTTTGAATGGAGAAGGCTTTTTTTTCTTGATTTGTGTTGGAGCAACAACTCTCAGTCACTTTAGGTTTCACAGAAGCGACACTGAAACCTGCTTTATTCGGTGCGAATGCAGAAAAGGCAGGTTTTGGCTTTTCTTTATCTAGAAAATTAGTCAGGATTCCCGCAATAGTGGCAATAATCATGGAAGTTATAACTCTATAGAGGGTGAAAATCCAGCCAAACATTCCGTAGGTGGCAAGGATTGAATCGACTCCGGTTATCGGTGTTGAGATTAAAAAGGATAAGGTTGCACCCTTACTCGCACCGCTTTTTTTAATACTTGTGGCAAGCGGAATAACACCACAGGAGCAAACGGGTAAAGGTATTCCAAAAAGAGTTGATTTTATAACTGATAAGATGTTTTCTTTTCCAAGATGTTTTGTAACGATACTCTCTGGAACCAACTCATGTAAGACACCTGCAAAAACAAGACCAAAAAGGATGTATGGACTCATTGCATGAGAAAGTGCAACAAGAGCATCGAAAAAAAGGGTTATGTATTCCATAACAGCAACCTTTATTTAGTTTATTGCTGTTAGTTTATCTAAATTATTTTTAAGCGGGATGGGTGAATAAAAATTAATTAGTTTTTCAAGTGTGTGTCTATATATTATTTTGTGCATCCATCGTGATTGCATTGGCGATTCTAAGCATTGTTTCATTCTTCCCTAAGATAGCCATCACGCTGTCAAGTCCCGGTCCGCTCATTTTTCCAAGGAGTGCCACTCGAAGAGGTTGACCGATTTTTCCAAAACCTATATCCATCTCCTTCACCACTTCTTCCATGATATGATGGTAATCACTTGGAAGGTGAAGTTCATCTGCAGCGGATATTTTAGCGCCAAAAGTGTTGAGAACTTCTATGGCATTTCCTTTAAAAGCCTTCTTTACAGCTTTCTCATCATAAAATGAGGGAGTTGTTAAAATCTCTTTTGTCAATTCTGCCAACTCTTTTAAGGTCTTTGCACGGTCTTTAAGCTCATCTAGTAAAATCTCTTTTTTATCATGAGAAGTGAGAACCAAATCATACTGCGTTAAAAGTTCTGCCAACTCTGGGTTTGAAGTGTTTTTGATATAGTGAGCATTGAGCCAGTCAAGTTTTTCTGTGTTATAGATAGAAGCTGATTTGTTGATATCTTTAGGGTTGAAAAGATTTTGCATCTCCTCCATTGAAAATATCTCTTGATCGCCATGACTCCAGCCAAGGCGCACTAAAAAGTTTAGAAGTGCCTGCGGTGTGTAACCCATCTCTTTATAAGCCATAACATCAGTCGCACCGTCACGTTTAGAGAGTTTTTTACCGGCAGAGTTGTGAATCATCGGAACATGGTAAAACTTAGGAATATCAAATCCAAGTGCTTCATAGACCACGATTTGTTTTGGAGTGTTTGAGAGGTGGTCATCACCGCGGATCACTTCGTTTATTCCCATTAAGTGATCATCAATCGCTACAACAAAGTTATATGTCGGAGCTCCATCCCCACGCGCGATTACAAAGTCATCTAAAATATCTTCAGCTTGAAAACTGATGTCACCTTTGACTCCGTCACGAACAAGAATTTCGCCGCTTAGGGGTGCTTTGATTCTTATAACCGGTTCAACTCCCTCAGGTGTTTCTCCGGTGAAGTCACGGTATTTTCCATTGTATTTTGTACGCTCATTCTTTGCCATTTGTGTCTCACGAAGTTCTGTGAGTTCTTCTTTTGACATGTAGCATTTATATGCTTTTCCCTCATCTAAAAGTTGTTTGATATATTTTGCATAAATATCATCACGTTGAGATTGGTAGGTGATGGAACCATCATGTTCGAGCCCTAACCATTTGAATGCTTCTAAAATTGCATCTGCAGCTTCTTGGGAGTTTCTGGCCTTATCTGTGTCTTCTATACGAAGGACAAATTTTCCACCGTTTTTTTTAGCCCAAAGGTATGAAAAAAGAGCAGTTCTAAGACCGCCAATATGAAGGTAGCCTGTCGGAGAAGGAGCAAAACGTGTAACAACCATGAAAAAGCCTTTAAGTATATTATTTAGACATAATAATGAGCAAAGCCCATTATTATGGCAGGGACACTAGTCCCTACAACCCTCTAAAGCTACAAAAAATTTGATTTTTTGAGAAGTGAACAGATTTCCATTTTATTTTAATTAATCGAATTTTAGGCAAAAATTGGTTAAAAAAGGGTAAAATAGAAACTTAAATTCAACAAACTGGATAGATATGTATAAATATTTAATAACTTTAGTATCGGGTGCGGCTTTGAGTGCAAATATGGTCGCCGGTGTGGCTATAGTGGTGAAAGACGAGGCTATAACGCTTTATGATATAAAAAAAGAGATGAAAGTTTCCAACGTGAACAAAGAGATGGCGATAAATACACTTGTCCGCCAAAAACTTGAAGAGTCTGAGATTAAAACACGAAAGATAGATGTGAGCAACACGGAAGTGTATGATGATATAAAACAAACAGCTAAAAGAAACAATATGAGTGTTTCTCAACTTTATGAAGCAGCGCTCAATGCAAATGGAATCAGCTCCAATGAACTTAAAATTAAAGTCAAACAAAAACTTTTGGCGCAGAAGCTTTATAACTCTATCGCTTATTCTCAAGCTTCAAGACCGACAGAAAATGAACTTAGAGAATATTACGATTTAAATAAGGAAAGTTTTTCACATCCTTCTTCTTTCACAACTGTGATTTATCAAACAACAGACCAGCCAGCGCTTGCAAAAAAGATAGAAAACCCAATGTTTTACGCACCTCAAATTCAGACACAAGAACAAGAGTTGCAATACGACAGGATATCCCCGGAGTTGGCTAACCTTTTAGAAAAAACACAGCTGAACACATTCACACCCATAGTTCCAGATGGAAAAGGCGGACACATGAGTTTTTATGTAAAAGCTGTCAAGGGGGTGCAAGATCTTGGTTTTGATAAAATGAGAGGTCAAATAGAAAATGAGATCTTAGGTAAAAAACGGGAGCAGGTTCTTGGAGACTACTTTGCGAGACTCAAAGAAAATGCTGAGATAAATATTTTAAGAAATGTTGAATAATCCTTAAGGAGAAGCCTAATACAAGAGGGAATGAGTGAAGATTAAAAAGAATCGTTTATTTACATATCAAAATATCGTTATTCTTGCATCTATTATTCCTATCGTTGTATTTGGCATCTTGACGTACAACAACTCAAAAAAAGAAACCACTCAGTCTACATTTGACTATATTCAAAACATAAATCATCAAAAAAAGAAAATTATTCAAGAGTATTTCCAAGAGTTGGAATTTAATATGAATGAACTCATCAAAACTATCTCTTTTTTAGAAAGACAAGCAAAAAACAATATTAAAAATATTCAAATTCTACAAAAAAACAATATACTCGATCATTTCACCGCTGTAGAAAAGGATCTTGTTTCTTTATCTAAAAAAGATATTTTTCAGTATATCTATAGCTTTCTTCAAAGAGGTAAAACCGTTGATAATGTTTATTTTGAAAATATAAAATCTTATAAAAATGATCTTGGATTAAAAAATATTTTAATGATGGATCTTAATGGAAAAATTCTTTATTCCAGTGACCACGAAAACATGACAAACACCTATGCAAAAGAGTTTCTAAGCATGGGTGAAAATATCTTCAAAACCTTGAAACTTAAGAAAAACGCTAAAAATGTTTATTTTGTGAACTTCAGCGTAAAAGGTTCGCCTACAGGCTATATGCAATATGCAATCACAAGCTTTGAAAGTGTGAATGGTTATATAGCTATGGAGATAAATCAAGATGATTTACAAAAAAGTATAGAAAATGTTGCATCACTTGGAGACACTGCAGAAACATACTTGGTGCATAAATTAGGTCTTAAAACATATTTAACAACAAACAGATTTAAAAAAAAGGCTAAAGTCGGAGATGAAAAATCAGGATTCCATATTGATAAAGGCTTCAGCTCTGCTGGCACAGATGTTAAATATGGAAGCCTAGGTGATGTGGAGCTTGTAGGATATATGCCGGTGAAGATCAAAAATATCAGCCTGAGTATGCAAACCACCGTTGCTTATACAGATATTATTTCACCGATTATTAAAGGAGCTGATTATTTTGAGCAGTTTGTAAAAGACTATAACTATCATAATCTTATGATTGTCGGCTTTAAGGGAGATGTTTATTATTCAGTCACCAAAGAGAATGACTATCAGACAAATGTTTTTTCAAAAAAGTATGAACAAAGCCATTTCTTAAAGGCAGTAAAGGAAGTTGTTCGAACAAAAAAATTTGTTTTAAGTGACTTTGATTCTTATAATGCATGCAGTAGCGGTTTTGCACAGTTTGGACTTGCTCCCGTTTTCAAAGAGGATGGAAGTGTGCATTCTGTTGTTGTTATACAGCTAAATACAGATTATCTTACAAATCTACTGGTGAATACAAACACATTGTATAAGTCCTATGAAACATACGTGGTGGGAAAAGATAAAAAGCTTCGCTCTGACACAATTCTCTCAGCAAGCACCCACACTGTTAAAAATTCCTTCAATAAGAATATTTTAATTGATTCTGAAACTGTGACTAAAGCATTGATACATGGAGACGGGGTTTCCATGCTCAAAGATTATAGAGATATAGATGTACTTTCGAGTTACAGCACGATTAAATATCCAAATCTTGAATGGATTGTTGTAACAGAGGTGGATGTTAAAGAAATTGAAAAGATGTTGAGCGGATTAAAAGACAATATTTCCCTTTTTGTTTTGATCTCATCTATTGTCGCATTGTTTGTTATGCTGGTTATTACAAATGAAAAAAAGAAACAAGATAAAAAACTTCACCATACAGCGACACATGATGCTTTAACAGGCTTACCAAACAGAAAGTTCGCATTAGAGTTTTTATCTTATATGCTTGCGAATCAAAAAAGGCGTAAAACACAAGGTGCGGTGCTTTTTATAGATTTGGACAAGTTTAAAATTATTAACGACAGTTATGGACATGATGCCGGCGATAAAGTTCTCATAGAAATATCCTCGCGACTTAGAAAAATGTTACGTGAAGAAGATTTAGTTGCAAGACTCGGAGGGGATGAGTTTATTGTTATTGTAAATAATTTTCGTTCCCCCTCAGATATAGACAAGTTATGCAATAAGCTGATTCAAACTGTTTCTCTGGCAATTGAGGATAAAGAACGTGCATATGAGGTTGGAATAAGTATAGGTATAGCCATCTTCCCTCAAGATAGCAGCAATGCTGAAGAGTTGTTGCAGTTTGCCGATACAGCAATGTTTAGAACAAAAGATAATGGGCGCAATGGATTCACTTACTATAACAAAGAGATGACTCAAAGGTCTCTGCAGGTTTCGCGTGTGGAAGAGGAACTGAAATATGCAATAGTGAATGATGAATTGGAACTTTACTTTCAACCGCAAATCGATTTAAAAAATGCAAAGATTATTGCAGTTGAAGCATTGGTTCGTTGGAATCATCCTCGTGACGGACTTATTATGCCTCATGACTTTATAGCTATTGCAGAAGAGAGCAATTTAATCATAGATCTTGGTTATTGGGTGATAAGAGAGGCTTGCTCAAAGTTTAAATCATGGAAAGAAAAGGGTGTTTCTATTGAATATATAGCCGTGAATATGTCAACAAAACAACTTCAAGACACTCAATGTGTGGATAATATTTCGAGGATATTGAAAGAGTTGGATTTTCAGCCGGAATGTTTAGAGTTAGAGATCACTGAGACCACACTCATCTCTAACTTAGAAAGCACCCTCTCTAATATCAACACCTTCAAAGAAATGGGGGTTAAATTCTCCATTGATGATTTTGGAACAGGTTATTCTTCTCTTTCATATCTTAAATCTTTACGTATCTCCACGTTGAAAATAGATAGAGAATTTGTAAAAGATATCATAAGCGATAAAGATGACCGCAGTATTGTCACAGCTATAATCGGAATGGGACACACCATGAATTATACAATTGTTGCAGAAGGTGCAGAAACTAAAGAAGATGTGGCCTTGCTCAAAAAGCTTGAATGTGACATAATTCAGGGTTATTATTATTCTAGACCATTAAGAGAAATTGATTTACTATCGTATATAAAACATGAGGAATGGATAAAGTAAATGTTAAATGATACAAATTTTATAAATATTGCAACAGAGTTGGCCTGTGCTTCAAAATGCGTTTCAAAGCAAGTCGGTGCAGTTATAGTTAAAGATGGAAGAATTTTAAGCACCGGATACAATGGCACTCCGGCCGGTTTCACCAACTGTGTGGATCATTGGGATGGCGAGTACACACCAGACCATCATGAATGGTCAAAAACATATGAGATTCATGCGGAGATGAATGCTATCATCTGGGCAGCTAGAAAAGGGATATCCATAGAAGAAGCAACTATATATGTAACACTTGAACCTTGCAGTGAGTGCAGTAAAAACCTTATTGCAAGCGGTATAAAAAGAATTGTATATAAGACACCGTATGAACACACCCACTCAGACACTATTTCTAAATTTTTAAAAGATAACGGAGTGAGGATAGAGCAATTAAGCCTTTAAGAAATCGGCTATGAGTGAAGATGGTCTTGCAATAATAGCTTTTGAATCTTTAAAGACAATAGGTCTTTGAATGAGTTTTGGATTCTGTGCCATTGCTTCTATAAGTTTTTCTTCGCTTTGTTCATTTTTTAGATTTAATTCTTTGTAAATATCTTCTGTTGTTCGCATCAGTTCCCTTGCAGTGAGTCCCAGCATTTTAAGAATAGACTTGATTTCATTTGCATCGGGAGGATTTTCGAGATACTTAATCACTTCACCTTCAATGTTTAACTCCTCTAAAACTTTTACAGCTTCGCGTGATTTTGAACATCTGGGATTATGCCAGACTTTAATATTGCTTGATTTCATAGAGACACCTTTGATTTTTTTTGATTATAGCTTATAATCCACAACATTCGAAATCATGGAAGCCTGTAATGTTTAGGTGAATATACTGAAACTTCACTTTTTTTATATAGCTTTTACCTAACTTAGATAAAATGCACACTCAATCAAAAGGGTTTTATATGAATAAAAAAATTGTTAAATTAGCAACTGTGGCTTTGCTGATAAGTGCACAGGTGCAAGCTGATGAAGCCAAACCAAAACGTGAATTAAAAAACAACATGATGATAAAAACAAATCTGGCACCTAAAAGTGTGGATAGTCTATCTGATATGTTCACTGAGGGTATGTTCTATGGAAGATTAAGATCCAATACATTTAAATGGGATTGGAAAAATGATGATGTTGCTGCAACCGGAAACAAAGATAACAAAGCATTTGGTTTAGGCGGAAGCTTAATCTATAAAACTGCTTCATTAAGTGGTGTAAGCGCTATGGCAGGATTATACTATACAACTAGTCCATTCTCAGGTTTACGTATGGATGATGCAGATGTTGGAAAAGTAAAAGCCGGTAAAGACACCTATAGTCGCTATCAGGTGGCAAACGGTGGGGCTTGGTCGTACGCAGTCTTAGCAGAAGCGGCACTTCGGTATAAAATGGCAGATACAACATTTCTAGCAGGTCGTCAAATATTTGAATCTTTCTTAACAAAATCAAATGATACAAAAATGATTCCAAACACTTTTGAGGGTTACACGTTAACAACAAAAGCAGTGCCTAATACTAGAATACGTGGAGCATACTTCACCGCCCAGAAGTTACGTGATCATACAACTTTTCATGATGTGATCACCTATGGAACCAGCGTTGATGCAAACTCTTCTGCCAGCACTAATTTTCGTAACTGGGACGGTAATGATGATTCCGGTGTGCATAAAGGTCTTTCATATAAAAACCTAGCTCCGGTTGGAAAAACAAACAATGCTTTGATTATCGCTGATATACGCAACACCTCACTTGAGAACCTTCAAGTGGATGTAACCTATGGTTCAGTCCCAGGTCTTTTTTCATCACTAACCGGTGAAGTAAACTATAAGATTGCCATGGGTGGATTCTCATTGACACCGGGTGTGCGCTATATGAAACAGATGGATAATGGCGGTGGAGCAATCGGTGGTGCAGGTTTAAGTGGAACCATCAATGCAACAAACGCAAGGGCTATGGGTTATACTGATGGTGATTCCCTTGACACTTCACTTGCAATGGCTCGCTTGGTGCTTAAAAAAGGTCCTTTAAAAGCTCAAGTCGGATACTCTGCTGTTGCTGATGAAGCCGACATTGTCACTCCATGGAGGGGTTTTCCAACTGGGGGATACACTCGTGCAATGGCACAGTACAACTGGAGAGCAAACACAAAAACAACTTGTGCTGAAGTGCATTATGACTTTGGTAAAGCTGGTATAATCTCTG
>JACNLH010000113.1:3570-24249 GCA_014381585.1 Candidatus Sulfurimonas ponti | reverse complement strand
AGCACCATCATCAACGAAGCCCTTGAAGACTACTTTATAAACGCACAAAAAAAGCTTTTAGAAAAAAATCTTGAAAATGAAAATGCCATGACCAACCTAGACTTTAATGAGTTTTGGGATGATGTGGAGATTTGAAAAGTGTTGTATCAGTTAGTGTTTAAAAAATCTGAAACAAAGCCTTTCTCTTTTAACACTTTCATAATCCCTCTTAAGAGATAGTTGTTTACAAATCTAATCGTATAGATTCTGCCGCCTTTAGAAATCGACTCAACAATCCTCTTCTCCTTTAGTTTTCCCATAATAATTGATTTTTTCTTAGAGTCATTTATACCTAAAAAGCTTAGCTCTTCTGATTTCATTGACATATCATCTTTGTTAATGAGATACTCCAAAATTTTAAACTCTTGCTTAGTGATATGCTCACTTTCAAGCGCAAGTACAAGTGTAGGTAAAAGAATTTCTTGTGTTACATATCTCATATTTAACAAAGAATCTATTTTTTCTATTTCATTTTTTAGCCCAAGAAGAAAGTATTCGCACCACTCTAAAATATCATTATCATCTAAGGAGTCAGCCTTAGATAACATCTCATAATACTTGTCTCTATCAGTATAAAAAACAGATGAGGGGTTAATCAGTCTTCCTGTTTTGACTTGAAAACCCAGCTTGATTAGAAATGCGTAGTTTAACAATCTTCCCATTCTTCCATTTCCATTGTCAAAAGGGTGAATAAACTCAAACCTATGATGGGCTATTGCCACCATTAAAAGTTGGTATTGTTCTTTATGTGCAAAATTAATGAAGTCAATAAATCTTTCAAAATGCTCTTGTAAAAGAAAATGCTCAGGAGGAGTATGCCCAGAACTTTTTATTTTTACATTATGTGTCCTAAGTTCACCGGGATTTTTAGACCCTTCTCCGTGTGGCGGTTGCGTTAAATCTTTTGTAATTATTTTATGGATTTCTGATATATATGCACGATTTAAAATAGTCTCTTCATCTGTATTTTCTTCAATAAAGTCTATAGCTTTTTCTAAGTTTTTAATCTCATCGTTGTTTTCATCATTGACATTCTCTTCTATTATTTTTTCGACATATTCTGAAAGTGTTGTATTGTTCCCTTCTATTCTTGCAGAACCCAAAGTTTCTAAAATATGAAAAATATCTTTTAACTGAAAGAAAATATGAGGAGGAACATCGCCACCTAATCTTTTGGTTCTTAGCTTTTCTAAATCTAAAATAACACCTGCCAATTCACTACCCCAAGATGGATCAGGAATCTCAATATCTTTCATAACACTTCCTCTTAAGAATTTCTTTACTTCCAAAAAAACTATCTTTCAAGCCTTATTATAGCGTACTATAATTATATACATGTGCTTATTACTTCCTTTTTAGTGAGTGCACCACTTCCTTTTTTATAAAACATCTACCCTTAATTTAAAAAAAGATACAATAAAATCTCTAATTCAGCAACATAGGAATAAGATGGAACTAGTTTGTTTATAGTAAATATTTTATTAACGTTAAATTGTTTACTATGTTACAACAAGGTATATAATTTAACAAAACTCAAGAGATTAAAAAGGCAAAATAAAAATGAACTCCCTAAGCATCTTCGGAACAAGTTCAGACGCTGGAAAATCCACCCTTTCTTTTGCTATAAGCTACTTGCTTCACCATCGTGGTGTTAAGGTGGCTCCTTTTAAGGCGCAAAATGTTTCAAACAATTCTCAAGTTACTGATGCTGGCGGTGAAGTTGCCATTCCTCAATATTTTGCGGCTGAATCTATCGGTATGGAGACTTCACCGGATATCAACCCTATTCTTTTAAAATCAGGCGGCAAATCAAAAGCTCACGTTATCATTAACGGACAGAGTGTTAGTGACAAAGATGTTTGGAGTTATTATCGTGATATTGACACACTTAAGCCTCATGTCAAACGTGCCTTTGAAAACTTACAAAAAAAATACGACTGTATTGTGGCTGAGGGTGCGGGGAGTCCTGTGGAGCTGAACTTAATGGATAAAGACTTATCTAACATTTATATCGCAGATGAGTTTAACACCAAGATAATTTTAGTGGCAGATATACAAAGAGGCGGGGTTTTTGCATCCATCTATGGAGTGTATAACTTACTTCCTCACAAACTCCAAAAGAATGTTATAGGTGTTATTGTCAACAAGTTTCAAGGCGATATGTCATTGTTTGATGAGGGTGTGAAAATCATCGAAAATGAGTTCAACATTCCAGTTTTAGGAGTAGTTCCCTTTAAGCCTTTCAACCTTGGTTTTGAAGATAGCGAATCACTTATGAACTATGTGCAAGACACTCGTAAAGCTATCATAAAAGTGGGTGTGATTAAACTCCCTCACATCAGTAACTTCACCGATTTTGAGCCGCTTGTGAGTGACGGGGAAGTTGAACTTGCCTTCATATCCAGCCCTAGTGAAATTGCATCGTGTGATATGCTTATCATCCCTGGGAGCAAGAGAGTCATGGATGATTTAGAGTGGCTCAAACAAAGAGGGTTTGAGCAAAGATTTCATAACAAAACCATTGTAGGCATTTGCGGCGGTTACGAGATGATGTTTGAGACAATCCGTGATCCAAAAGCCATCGAGTCAGACAAGAAAAAAGTTAAAGGTTTTGGGATATTCAAGGGTGAAGTGCTTTTTAAAGAAAAGAAAATTGTTAAGAAAGGCACTTATAAAGTTTTTGGTCTCAAAGTCAAAGGCTACGAGATTCACAACGGAGTTGCCAAAAAATTATCGCAAAGAAAAAAGAGCTTTTATGGAACATTTGCACATGGAGTTTTTGATGATGATGCCATCAGATACAAAATATTCAAAAAGATAAATAAAGATTATAAAGGATATAATTTTAAGAAATATAAGAAAAAATCTATACAAGAGTTTGCCGAGCATGTGGACAAACATATAGATATGAAACGTATTGTGAGAGAATTGAATGACTAATATTTTAATAGCGATAACAGCTTATTTCATCGATAGAATCTTTGGTGAATTCAAGTTTTTCCGACATCCGGTGAAATACATAGGCGATATGATAACTTGGTTTGAAGAAAATTATTATCAGGACAGTTTTATCCGCGGTGTTTATCTCGTCATTTTTATCGTTGGAAGCATCGGTTTCATCTCTCTGCTTATAGAAGAGTATATCAGTTATTTCTTTTCACTCTTAAACATCGTCACTTCTGGCTTTATCGCTTCAATGTTTATATCGCATAAACTGCTTTATGATTCAGTGACAAAAGTTTTAACAAGTGATTATAAAAATGAGGCTTTAGCAAAACTGCTAAGAGAAGATACAAAAGATATGAGTGAGAATGATATTTACAGAATCACCATAGAGACCTATGCAAAAAGACTCAACACTGATTTTATTGCACCCATTTTTTATCTTATCTTTTTTGGTTTACCCGGGATTATCACCTACAAAGCCATAAGAACTTTAGATTCTATGGTTGGCTCCAAAACACAAAAATACGAGCAGTATGGAAAAGCCGCTGCACTTTTAGATGATTTAGCCAGTTATATTCCAGCTCGCATAACAGCAGTTTTAATTATGTTGGTGTCATCTCAAAAAGATGTTTTTTCATTTTATGAAAATGCTAAAAAACATGAAAGTCCAAACACAGGACATCCTCTAACAGCAATGGCGATGGCACTTGGAATAAAACTAGGAGCTGGAAAAATCCGCTTCGGAGAGGGAAGAGAAGAGATCACACAAGAGGATGTGCGAGCTGCTTTAAAGCTAGGGCGTATCTAGCAGCCTCACAGCATTTATCTACCGAATAGTTTTCTAAAAAAACCTGTCACACCCTTAAATCTTGTCTCATATAAGTATTCGATAAATTCTTTATAGTCATGAAACCCATCGTTATGAAGCTTGAGTTCTAAAAACATTTCCGCTTCTCTTGGAGATTTTGTTCTCTCAAGATCCAATAATTTTTTGTATATAAGGGCTACATCTTCCACAATCTTTTTTGACACAGGGTATCTTTTTGATCGGTATCCATACATTTTACGCTTATCATCATACAGTGGGAAGTATTCAGAATACACCCAGTAGTATTTTCCATCTGCTCTTTTATTTTGAACAACAGCTTTGTATTCCCGACCTACTTTTAGATTATCCCAAAGTAATTTAAAAACTGTCTCCGGCATATCCACGTGACGAATAATATTATGGGGGGGAACCTTCAAGTTTAGATATAGGATGCCCTGAAAGTTCAGCAAAATCCTCATTGGCATACGTAATGACACCGTTTAAATCCGTTTCTGAGATAAGTTCTTTTTTACCGCTGACAGTGAACTCTACATCAAGCGGTCTTAATCCTGTTATTGTTGGCATTAAATTTCCTATATTTTAAACATCTCACATGATTATACATTAATTTACTATATAATTCTCACAAAAACCAAGGATACAATGAAAACACTTAATATTTTCACACAGCAAGAAGATGCGACACCTCAAGGTAGAGCTGATTTTTTACTTGCTTCTGGTGTTACACGGACTTGTGAAATAGATGGAATCACTCAAGCAAAAACTCCAAAAAATATTCCTCTAATCCCTACGCTCGATGGTGAATATATTGTCAATGAAAAAGTTTTCTCACATGAAGAACTACTCCAAACCCTTGGAGGTGTGCCCTCGCCGGCGCTCATCACCCGTGCTGTTCACAACCTTAATCCATTTAGTTCCATAGAGCTTTTAGACTTGGGCCTAGAGGTGAAACCTCAAAATGCATATCTTCACAGTTTTGGTATAAATCCATCCTCTTGCATCGCAACCGGGGCTGATATCGACGCAAAAGAGATATTCCGCAAAGGTATGACTTTTGGAAAGAATTATGAGCTCAAAGGCAATCACCTCATTTTAGGCCAAAGCATCCCCGCGGGAACTATAACGGCTGCCGCATCTTGTTTAGCACTTGGATACGCATGTAAAAATGACTTCTCTTTGGGTTTTGCGAATGAGCCAAGTTCTGTTCAAGCTGAGACTGTACGCCAAGCGATTCGTCTTACAAATCAAAAAATGAGCAACTTTGAAAAGCTCTCTATAGTGAGTGATAATATGCTATTATTTTGTGCCGGATTTTTACTTGAAGCAAGCAGACGTTTTCATGTGGTCTTAGCCGGAGGGACACAAATGGCAGCCTGCTTACTTATAGCGGATAAACTCAGAGAAGATGTTTTAATGCAACTAAAATCCGAAAACATCACACTTGCAACAACTTCATGGGTGGTGAATGATTCCAGCTCTGACATCAAACACCTGCTCTCACTTTTAAGTTACACTCCCCACGCTGTATACACAGATTTCAGCTTCGCAAACACTGAGATAGAGATTTTAAAAAAATATGATGAGGGTGAAGCAAAAGAAGGTGTCGGTGCAGGGGCGAGTTTAGCCTATGGCTTAACTAACGGTTTAAACAACAAACAAATCCTCAATGAAATCGAGATATTAATCTATAGCATCTAGGGCTATTTTTATTAGATTATCTTATTTAAGCTTTACAATGATAAAATCACATTAGTGAGATTATCGTGAGAGGATGTTTATTTATGTCAAAAAGAAAAGTATGGAATTTGCATGGAGATGAGTCTATCTCATCTATGAAAAATGTCTTTAATATCTGCAACCAGCAGGACATAGAAGAATTTTGGTTGTTTTATCAAGAAAAATGCGTTGTAAAAAGCGAAGAAGTGACATATCTTATAATCAAGTATCTGTTCGATTACACTGCAAAATTTTTGGAGCAAGTGGACAGTTTTGATATTATCATCGAGCACCAGGATAAAGAAGAAATAACATATATAACATTTTGGCATCAAACCTATACAGAGATGCTGAGAAACACTTATGTTGATTTGAAAAAATATCCCTATTTCAATTTAAAAATCAACGAAGAAAAGGTGACTTTTCAAATTATCAAAGAGGAAGAAACTCCGGAAATACAAGAAGTTCCAAAAATCACACAAAACACCGCTCTTAAGGGGACTTCAAAAAAAGCATTGATTGTATATGACTTTATCAATAGTGATGATTTAATCACGATGCAAGAGATTAACGGTGAACTTCTGAATCAAATGTTTTATATCTCCAGCTCTCACATTGATGATGATAAACTAAGCACCATTATTAAAGAACTCGACAGCTATATCGCTATATTTTCAAAATATAGCGAGCTTACTGACATCAGTGTCGAAATTTCTTCTTTTCGGGATGTTCTAGAAGAAAATATAAGTAAAATTATTGAAAATACAAATGCAGATTTAAATCTGTTTTTTGAAGGGATTATCAGTAATCTAAAAAATTGGGCTGACATGAGTTTTGTAAAAGGTATCGAAGATATAAATTATTATAACGCTTCGATTCATTCTGATATCTCTATGATTAAATATTTTTTACAAATTGATGAAGTTGCCAATCTTCAGGATGATGAAGATATCTTTTTTTAGCCCGCATCTGTCTTAGGCTTCTTATATCAAATTAAAAAAACAGGCAGTGATTTAAAAAATTTTCGTTATAATAATTCAATCTTAAATCAATCAGTAAAATAAGGACTGCTAATGTTCAAATCCGTAAAAGCTAAAGTTATTGTATCCATCCTTGGTGTGAGTATCTTAGGGTTGCTTAGTATCTCTTCTTACCTTTCTTTCACTCTTAATTCGCTTTCTCAAAAAACAACGAAACAGTCTTTAGAAATGTTAAGCACATCCATATTTCAAACCATGACAGGAAGTATGATGATGGGGGACCCTCATGTTGTGGAACAAGCTTTTGATGCGGCCAAAGCCATCGATGGGATAGAGTCTTTAGAGATCACTAAATCCCGCGCAGTTTTAGAAATCTACGGCAAGGGTGAAACCTACACCAACAGTCCTTTACTTATAGATGTTTTGGAAAATAAAACTACAAAAGTCATAGAAAAAAATGAAAATGGTCATCATACCATTCAAAGAATTATTCCCATGGTTGCAGAAAACAAATGTTTATCATGTCACTATAACGCAAAAACAGGCGATGTGCTTGGCGCAATGGAGATCATTATCTCCTTGGATAAGATTGATGAAGATATCGGCACAACTGAACTCATTTTGTTTATTGCTCTTTTAATCGCTTTACTCTTGTTTGTTGTTTTATCTTCTCTTTTCTTTTCACGAGAGATTTTCACTCCGCTTTCTTCTTTACAGCAAAGAACTTCAGAGCTTGTAAACGGAGATAAAGACCTCACAAAAAGACTCCATTACACCAAAGGAAATGAGTTTGGCGAGGCGGCAAATGAAGTGAATAACTTTATCGGCATGGTGCAGGGAACCGTTCATAATGTTAAAGATTTAGGGCAACAAAACTGTGATATCGCACAAGAGTTGCAACAATCGAGTCATGTTATAGTTGAGAGTACAAAAAAAGAACAAAAACTTGTACAACTGACAACACAAAGAAGTGAATCCATCCAGGGCTTATTGCTTGAAGTGGGCCAAACTTCTAAAGAAACACAATCAATGATTGAAGATGCAAACAATGATCTCCAACTTGCAAGAGAATCTTTAAGCTCTCTCTCCGGTGAAGTAAGCACTTTTGTTGAGATAGAGAATGACTTATCTGAGCAACTCTCAAGCCTTAAAACTGATGCGGATCAAGTGAAAAATGTCCTTGGGGTTATCAAAGATATTGCGGAGCAAACCAATCTCTTAGCGCTAAATGCCGCTATTGAAGCAGCTCGAGCCGGTGAACACGGTCGTGGTTTTGCTGTTGTTGCTGATGAGGTTAGAAAACTTGCTGAGAGAACACAAAAATCTCTCACAGAGATAGGAATGAGCGTGAGCACTATTGTTCAATCCATCAATGATGTAAGCGATAAGATGAATCAAAATGCAAAGAATATTGAAAAGCTGACAGAGATATCTTATGATGTTGAAGAAAAAATCGCTATCACATCAAGTGCAATGGAAAGCTCAAACAAGGCTGCACACAAAGCAAAAGAAAACGGAGAGATTATGTCCAAAGAGATAGGACATATCATTAAAGATATAGCAAATATTGAGGCGATCTCAGCTTCGAATGAAACAAGCGCTTTACATATAGAAGAAGATTTAGGAAAACTCGTCTCAATTGCTAAATCCCTTCAATCCACCATCGAAGAGTTCCGTAGCTGAGTCTAGGGAATTCTAAGAGTGTCTCACTCTTCTGCGTCCCTTATCCCCCGTATAGTTTTTCCTAAAACAAGACTGACAAATACTGTACTTTGAATTAAGAGGCAATGGCTTATGACAAAGTTTACATGTTTGCACAAAGTGAGTCTGGTGAAGAGACTCTTCTATATACTTGTTTAAAACTCTGCGTGAGGCACGAGCTTTATCTGCATCCACAAAATACTCATCAAACCTGTACGATAACCAAAGATATAAAGAGATCTCTTTGACCATATCCTCAGCACGCAAAAGCTCATCTGCAGTTTGCGCGAATGCCCCATATAAAGAAGGAGGAGTGTAATGTATAATCTCTTTTTTCTCCAAAGTGACAATATAACTCTCATACGCACCGATGATATATGGCGACTTCAAAGTGAGCGGAGCACAAGCGAGATGATACTTTGTTGCAATATCAAGATTATATTTATCCACAATCTCAGCAGCCGCTATCATATCATCCAGGTTCGATGCATTAAATGGACCGTTAAACTCCATGTTTTCAGCAAAAAACATCAAAATCTCATGTAAAGAATTCTCTTCTAAAATATTCCCTACAAGTTTTATATGCTCTAAATTTGCCATCACTTTAAAAGGTATATCAATAACCTTTGCATCTTTGTAAAAGTTCTTCTTCACAATTTTTAAAGCCTCAGGATTAAGTGCACCCACAAAACCTTCTTCTTTGAGTCCGAATCTTCCTGCACGTCCTGATATTTGGTGAATTTCACTAGGCTGAAGGTTTCTTTGAGACACGCCGTCAAACTTCTCAGCTTTGGAGAAAAGTATGGTTTTAATAGGGAGGTTCATCCCCATGGCAATCGCATCAGTGGCAATTAGAATCTCCGTTTCACCTTCACGAAAACGTCTTGCCTCTTCACGCCGCACTTCCGGTGAAAGATTTCCATACACCACACTTATAGAAAAATTCTTTGAAAAATTTTGTTTGAGTCTGAGCACATCTTTCCTGCTAAATGCAATAATCGCAGTTCCTGCTTCGACATCTTTCGCCTCGGTGGAAACTTCCAAGAGTCTCAGTGGATTTTTTCTCTCAAACTCTATAATCTCAAGCTCTTCACCTAAGTACTCTGCTAAAGCGATTATCGCCTCTTTAGCATTGGATGAACCGGTCATTATAATCTCTTTTGCCGGAGCACCGATGATAGCATTCGCCCACGCCCAACCACGGTCACGGTCATCAATCATCTGCACCTCATCAATAACACAAACATCCACATCCACATCAAAGTTCAACATCTCGATAGTGGAACTTATATGCGTGGCATCATCATTTAAAATCTGCTCTTCACCTGTTATAAGTGAAGCATCAATCCCCTGCTCTTTTAAGCCTTCATAGCCTTCTAAAGCCAAAAGTCTCAAAGGTGCAAGATAGTATCCGGTGTCTGCGTCTTGGAGTTTTTGCATCGCTTGGTATGTTTTACCGCTGTTAGTCGGCCCTATATGAAGTGTCAGTTTTCTTCGCATCCCTCTTGCAAGAGGAAAAAGGTTTTTAAAATCCCTGATTGTTCGTGCTAAAAGAGCATGGCGTTGTTGCTTCACCACTTCTTCTTGAATATTATAAATAAAAATACGTGTGGTTTTTCTAGCAATCTTTGGACTTATCACAAGCGTCTTTGGCATTAACTCGATTAAGTATTCATAAACTCTTTGGTGAAGTTCTTCAGCAGATAGGTGAAGCAAGGTGGCATAATGACCGCAAGAGGCCACCAAGTCAGCGAGTTGTTCTAAAAAGTTTGCTTCATACTCTTTTTTGGAGGACTCTAGAACTTGAGAAAAATCAAGCGGCTCAGAGTTCCAAATAGTTTCCAACAAACCATTGAGTTCAATATGTAATTCTAAAGTATATTCTAAATCTCTTTTTGAATAAGGTAAACGAACCCTCTCATTTATCTTTACAAGGACTTCTTCTTCGTGAAGCACCAAATCTGTCACATCCAAATGCACTGAGATAAGAGACTTTAATATCCCTGCTTTTAAAGCTGGAAACTCTAACTTAGTTTTTGGCGGAGAGACCCTTAGAGCAGAAACAATCTCCTGCTTTGTAAGATACTCATGAGGATCAGCAAGCCCTGCAATGAACTTATCTATACTTTTTTGTTTTGCTTGAAGCACCTCTTCTTTATCTTGTGAGATTCTCTTTATTATCTCCTCGCTGTCTGTCTCATAAAGGTATTCATAACTATACGGTTTTGTATTTAAGGTTAGTATCTTATGAAAATGATGCTCATAAATTTTATAACGGAGAGAGGCGTTAAACTCAAACGAATCATCAATATCAAAAACTCCCTCAAGCGCTTTTTGGAGTTTTTCTTTTTTTGCATCAAAACGGATATGCCGCAGTTTTGACTCCAACTTCTCTATGGTGAACTTTTTACTGCGCACATCCATAAATGCTTCGCGTAAGATCACCTCTTCTTCTAGTGTGAGTTCTATCTGATTCAAAAGCTCATCAAGTTTCTCTGAACGCTCCATTGGCATTTTTTTCTCATTTCCAGAGGGGTACACTTTCTCATTGGCAATAAAAAAATCGAGTATCTGCGAGCGGAAATCACTCTGAGCCTGACTCCATAGCATTCTTATCCGCTTCACCATCACATCTTTAGAAAACTCCACATCATACACACCAAGCGCATGAAAAAGCTCACTTAATGTTTGTGAATCAAGTCTCTCAACCCCTACGTCAAAAGGGTCATCATCAAAGTATTTTCTAATTTTTTGGTTAATCTTAGAGTTTGTTTTGTTCTTTTTTCCCATGTGAGATTGTAGCCTAAAGTAATATAACTTATGTTAAAATTCTCTCATGAATACATACCCCGATCAATGGACACAAGAAGAATTTCTTAAAAATAAAATAAAACTTGCAAAAGAAGGCATAGAGGTTTTTTTGATTGACACCATATTGTCCCCTATAGATAAAGCCAACACACTTGTATATAACCCTCATGAGTTAAAAAACTTGCCGGAGGGAAGTGTTTTTGTATTTTACTGTGACAGCGGTAAAGCAACACTCGACAGGCTTAAAGAATACAAGGCTAAATTTCCAGACAAGCACTGCATATCACTCAAAAGCGGCCGCGGATATTGGAGAAAAAATATGATGATACTTGATACAGAAGAAGATAACAATGATAACAACTAACAAACATATAGAAAAACTTGATGAGTTTGTACTTTGTTTGGATGAGCAAAGATACTATGACGCACATGAAGCCCTTGAAGAGATATGGTTTCCACGAAGATTTGAAAACTCTGATGAGATAAAACTTCTCAAAGGTTTCATCAACGCTTCTGTGAGTTTTGAACTTAGAAAACAAGATAAAACAGAGCAAGGTGAAAAAGTCTGGAAAAACTATCTTAAGTACCGTCCTCTGTTATATAAGATAACTTCACCATACATTAATCAATACCATTTTATATCTAGATATATTGAAAAAAGAAATCTAGACTTTTAAAAAAACTCACTGGTTCCTCTTTCTTATTTGTTATAATTTCACAAATTTAAAAAACGGAGCTCCACCATGGAAGATGTAAATATCCAAACCGCAACACAAGAAGTGTCTAAATACACTGATATGGCAATTATATATGTTAGTGAATACGGTCTAAAAATAATCGCTGCAATCCTGATTTTTGTAATTGGTAAATGGGCAGTTAAAAAAGTGACCGCTGTTGCTAAAAAACTGATGAATAAAGCAAAAGTTGACAAAACTTTAATAGAATTCGGTGAAAGCCTTATCTATTTCATTCTTATGCTTATGGTTGTTCTTGCATCTCTAAACTCTTTAGGTATCAACACAACGTCATTTATAGCTGTTTTTGGTGCTGCCGGTCTTGCTATCGGTCTAGCGCTTCAAGGTTCTTTAGCAAATATCGGAGCTGCGGTTTTAATCATAGTTTTCCGTCCTTTTAAAGTTGGAGATTTTGTAGAAGCTGGCGGAGCCACTGGTACAGTTGATGATGTGAATCTTTTCTCCACTGTTATTTCACCGCTTGACAACCGCACTATCATTGTTCCAAACTCTGCTATTGTCGGTGGAAATATCACGAATTTTTCAACAAAAAAACAACGTCGTGTTGATCTCACATTCGGTATAGGATATGACGATGATTTAAAGCTTGCTAAAGAAACACTTATGGAGATTATGCACGCTGATGAGAGAATTTTAAAAGATCCTGAACCTTTTGTGGCAGTCAGTGAACTAGGTGATAGCAGTGTAAACTTTATAACTCGCGCATGGGTTGCAACAGAAAATTACTGGGGTGTGTATTTTGACACCATTGAGAAGGTGAAACTTACATTCGATGAAAAAGGAATTTCTATCCCTTATCCACAAATGGATGTTCACCATCCGGCTCAGGAGAAGTAAGCCTTGTCACTAAAAAAAATCTCACTGATCTCAGTGTCGCTCAGCTGTCTTATTTTTGCTAATCCCGCAGCAACTGATACGAATAAACAAATTGCAGACACAAAAGCGCAAATCATAGAGCTTCAAGCCAAACTAAAAGAGCTTGAGAGTTCGACAACAGCACAAAAGCAAAAAGAGGAAGAACTTGCCCTCATAAAAAAACGTAAAGATGAAGAGTTAAAAACACATACAGAGTTTGGTTTTGTCAGTACAAAAGGGAATACCGATACAACTGCGTACAACTTAGATACAAAAATTCAAAAAGCCTTTAATAAGCATCAATTAACTTTTATAGGTGATGGCGAGTATGCTTCAGACAACGGAGTTGAAACGAAAAACAAATACTTTCTCGAATTTAATTATGGGTATAAATTAAACAAACGCCTTTACTTGGAATATATTGTCGGTTATAAATATGATGAGTTTTCAGGTTATGATCACCGGGCATACACCGGACCTGGTTTAAAGTACAAAGCTGTCGAATCTGATATACACAACCTGGATCTAAGCTCTGCCTTACTGATGTCCACGGACAAAAAAGAATCAGATGCGGATGCTTACAACTATACTTCTTGGAGAGCTAAGGTGGAATATAATTGGCAGGTGTTTAAAAACTTAAAATTCACAGAGATATTCACATATAGAACTGACATAACTGAGACTGATGATTATTTTATCTTTTCTAAGACAGCCCTCAGCAGTAAAGTGTCTGACATTTTTTCTGTTGGTTTAAACTATAAAATTGATTATGTCAATATGGCAGAGATAGGAAAACAAAGAACAGATAAAACACTTACAGCCAACTTAATCGCTGATTTTTAATATAGCGTGGAAAGAATACTATTTTCTAGAGTGAAAATATAAAAACATCCAAGACAAGAGAGCTATAAGAGCTGAACTTAAAAACAGCTCTCTTGGAAACAACTCATAAATATACCCTGCAAGCAAAGCCCCTGTGAAACCGCCTAAACCGTATGTGATTCCTGAAAAAAACTGTTGCGCTAAAGCTCGATGTTTATAGGTGTGAAACAGATAACTTATCGCAGCAGAATGAAACAATGCGAATGAAAGTGCATGAAGCGATTGTGCAAAAAATAAAACTGCTATATTTTGCGGAAAAAGATACACAAGGAACCATCTAAAAGCAGTGGCAGCTGTCGTTATTTGTAAAATGCTTAAAAGGTTGTTTCGTAAAAATCTTCCTTGAGAAAAAAGCATAACAATCTCAACCAGCACTCCAAAACTCCAAAGATAAATAGTCATATCCAAGCTGATTCCGAAATCTGTCTCATAAATGGTGAAGAAGTTATAAAAAGACCCAAAACTCACTTGCATAAGCGTGAGTCCCAACCATAATTTCCAATCGCTTAAGAGATTGATATCATTAAGAACTTCTTCTTTTTTCTGATTTTTAACATGTGTGCTCATAACAATACTAAAAGCTACAATAACAGTAAAAAATGTCGCAATAAAAAGATAGTTAAGCGCAATATCAGGAGATGATAAAAACTTGACTAAGACTAGGGCAACAAGCACAAACCCCACTGAACCAAAAAGTCTGATCTTTCCGTATCTTTCTTTGCCAATGAGACTCAAAGATATAACTTCTATGTAGGGAAGAATAACACTCAAACCTATTCCAAGTCCTATACTTGAGAATAAAAGCGCATAAAAATCAGATAAAGAAAAGTAAAAACTAAGAGCGCTGAGCAAGGTGATTAAAAGTGCTGTATTAAACATCTTGAGGTCTATTTTTAGACCTTTGACAAAAGCAAAAGGAAGTACAAATCTCACTAAGGGGCCTGCAGCAAAAATAATCCCTATCTCACTTGCAGAATAACCGCTCATAGCAAGCACTTTGGGCATAAAAATAATATAAACCCCGATAATTGCAAAATAAAAAAAATAAAATGTAGATAATAATATTGGCATTTTGGCATTATAACTGAATTACAATTTTTCTATGTTATACTAAGAAAAATCATAAAAACATTCTAGGAGATATAGATGCTTAAGAAGATGAGTGCAAATGACTTTATTGTTTCAAAAACCGATCTTCAGGGTCGGATAACTTATACAAATAAAATTTTCATGGAGATGGGCGAGTATACGGAAAAAGAACTTTTAGGGCAGCCCCATAATATTATCCGCCATCCTAAAATGCCTAAGGCGGTCTTTAAATTGTTATGGGATATGATTCAAAACGGGGAGGAGATTTTTGCTTTTGTTCTTAACAAAACAAAAAATTCGAATGAATATTGGGTCTATGCGAATGTGACTCCCTCGCTGGATGAAAATGCAAATACAATAGGCTATTACTCAGTCAGACGTATGCCAAACCAAAAAGCTTTAGATATCATCATCCCGCTTTACAAACAAATGTTGCAAGCAGAACAATCCGGCGGAGTGAATGCCGGAATTCAAATCTTAAACGATGTATTAAATGAAAAAGGAGTCAGCTACAATGAATTTATCATCGCTATTCAAGAATAAACAAACACTTTTACTGCGTGCCACTCTTTTAGGCGTTGTTATTTTTGGACTGCTGACTTCGAACTATCTCTTAAGTGCTTTAATTTTTATTATCTGTATAGTCTCGTGGTTTACACCATCCTCAACCACTGTCAGTTCTTCTAGCTTGAGAGAACAAATGTATCAAGTGATAAGTGAAGCTGCTCACGGAAACCTTGAGGGTCGTGTGACACAAATACCAAACGATGGCTCTAAAGATTCCTCATTTGCCTGGGCGATTAACGATACACTGGACCAACTTGAAGCTTTTATGCGCGATACCGCTACAACTATCCAAAATGCTTCAGAGGGCAATACATACAGACGAACATATGCACAGGGGCTTCACGGCATTTTTCATACAACAGCCAAAGGTTTAAATAAAGCTATTGGTTCTATCGCTGACGGCTACGAGAAAAGAATCCAGGGTGAAATGTCACAAACATTCTCCACCCTTGGCGGTGGTGTGAGTGAGGGGCTTACTGTTATTCAAAATGATATCAGCACATGCTCTGAAGATTCTATATCTATTGTTGAAGTTTCTCAAAAAACTGCAGATGAGTCTTCTAAAAGCTTAGAAAGTGTTGTTGAAATTGGTAATAGATTAAACACACTCGTTGAGCTTATTGAATCAAGCCACGAAGGGATAGTGAGTCTTGAGCAACGTTCGAGCGAAATATCAGATGTTGTTGGACTTATTAAAGATATTGCAGACCAAACAAATCTACTCGCACTTAATGCTGCGATTGAAGCTGCACGTGCCGGTGAACATGGGCGCGGTTTTGCTGTTGTTGCAGATGAAGTGAGAAAACTGGCAGAAAGAACACAAAAAGCCACCTCTGAGATAGAGATAAACATCTCTACACTCCAACAAGAATCAAATGAGATGAGAAGCAACTCCGACAAAATATCAGAGATTGCTCAAGATTCCAATAGTGTTATTCACGAATTTGAATCAACATTCCACGAGCTAAACTCGCTTGCTGCCAACTCTTATAACGCTGCTATAGGGGTGCAAAACCGTTTATTCACAACACTGGTCAAGGTTGACCATATTATCTTTAAATCACGCGCGTATGCAGCTATTTTAGAAGCCAAAGCTGATGTTGTTTTCCCTGATCACCAAAATTGCCGTATGGGAAAATGGTACTTAGGAATCGGTAAAGAAAGGTTTGGAAAAACAAAAGCTTTTGCACAGATGGATGCTCCTCATGCTGTTGTTCATGATAGTGTATTTAAAAATTTAGAATTTGTACATGAGCAAACAACATTAAAGTATAATAATCCTCAAATCATCACTGACAACTTTGCTGTAATGGAAAATGCATCTCTAGAACTGTATGTTAAACTCGATGGAATGCTAGATGAATTTGATGCAAGCAACTCATAGTTGAATCTAACACTTACAACTCTTAACTCCAGATATACTCATAGCTCCATTGGGCTAAGGTATATCTATGCCAACCTTCATGAACTTCAAAAAGATACACAGATTTTAGAATTCAGCATCAATGATGCCCTTCAAACTGTTGCAGAAAAACTGCTAACAAACAAACCCCAAGTTTTAGCTCTTGGTGTTTATATTTGGAATGTCAGGGAGACTGCGGAACTTATTCACATTCTAAAAAAAGTATCTCCTGAGACTCTCATTATTCTAGGTGGTCCGGAGGTGAGTTATCTCCCCTTCAGAGTGAATCTTGATAAGGCTGATTATATTGTCCAAGGTGAAGGTGAAGTAAGCTTTTACGAACTATGCAAGAGTATAAAAAATGGCATTTCACCGCAAGAAAAAATCATAAAAATGACAAGCCCAAACCTCAAGGACTTGGTGCTTCCTTATCAATTTTATACAGATGAAGATATACAAAACCGTTATATCTATGTGGAAATTTCACGGGGTTGCCCCTTTGAATGTGAGTTTTGTCTCTCCTCTATGGATGAAAAGGTGCGTGCATTCAACCTTGATGATGTTTTAGAAGAGTTCACTAAACTTTGGCACAGAGGTGCAAGAAACTTCAAGTTTGTAGATCGAACTTTCAACCTTAATATCAAAAGTGCGAAGCGGATTTTAGATTTTTTCTTAGAAAAAGAAGAGACTTATTTTGCACACTTTGAAGTGATTCCTGATCATTTTCCTGAATCTTTAAGAGAGAAAATAAAGCAATTTCCTCCCGGAGCACTGCAGCTTGAAATCGGTATACAAACACTCAATCTTGAAGTTGCAAACAACATCTCAAGACAGCTCAAACTTGATAAAATTCAAGAAAATATTTCATTTTTAGAAAATGAAACAGATGCGCATATTCACCTCGATTTGATAGTCGGTCTTCCCGGTGAAAGCTTAGAAAGTTTCGGTGAAAACTTAGATGCATTGGTGAAGTTAAGCTCTTGCGAAATCCAGATAGGCATCTTAAAAAAACTCTCAGGCACACATATTGATAGACATGATATAGAATATGGGATGATATATAGTGACATTCCGCCCTATGATATACTCAAAAACAATGAACTTTCATTTGATGACATTCAAATCATGAAGCGTTTTGCAAGGTTTTGGGATTTAACATATAACAGCGGGAACTTCAAGAGCAGCATTAAACTTCTTTGGGGCGAAGAGAGCGTCTATGAGAACTTTTATCTCTTTAGTGCCTGGATATACACGCAAACAGATTCCACATGGAAAATTTCTCTGCAAAGACTCGGTGAACTGCTCTTCACTTATCTTTGTGAAGAAAAATCCTTAGAAGTCTCTTTAGCGGCAAACTCCATGCTTGAAGATATGATGAAGCTCAAAGGTCGTGCAATCCCGGCTTATCTAAAACCTCACTCTGAGAATTTTACACAAAATGCCAAACAAGGATCGGCAGGATTTAACAAAAGACAAAACTAACAACAAAGACAGTATAATATTTTCATGAATATTTTACGATTTTTTCTTTTTTTCATGATCCTGACTCATGCCTGCGCCACTGAACCTTATGTGGAAAAACCCCTCTTGGACAGGATAGAAAAGAAGTATAAAATTTTCGCAAAAAAAAGATTCTTTTATCAACAAAAATCTCTCGACTCTGCACGTGACAAAACAGATTTAGAAAAATTAGATAAGGTGAACACTTTTTATAATGGCGTGAGATATATGTCGGATTTAAAAGTTTATAATAAAAAAGATTACTGGGCAACACCTTGGGAGTTTCTTGGCAAAGATAAAGGTGATTGTGAAGATTATGCCATCAGTAAATACTTTGCTTTAATCTACTTGGGTGTCGATTCTAAAAAGCTCTTTTTCACCTATGTCCGCTCCACTCAATTTAAAGCAGCCCATATGGTTTTAACATACTTTGAGACTCCAAGAAGTGAGCCCTTGATTTTAGATAACAACAATCACAAAGTGCTCAAAGCCTCCATCAGGAAAGATTTAACTCCTATTTATAATTTTAATGGCACTTCTCTTTATAAAGCGGCAGAAAAAGGAAATGGCAAAAAAGTCAACTCTCAAAAAGCCCATAAAAAGTGGGATATGCTCATGAAGAACATGAAAAGAAAGAAAATTTAAAGTGCAAGGACTAAAAAATGCTAGAAATTAATTTTATACATTCGAGGGGAACTTCATTATGACCTTATTTAAACAGATTGCACTTATGCTCTCCATATTTCTTGTTGTCATCCTGGCAACAGTGCTGACACTTAACTTCCAAAGTGCTAACACTTCTGTGCAAGACAGACTCTATGAAGATGCGAAAAACACAGCAAGTTCATTAAGTCTTTCTCTTGGAAGTGCCAACGGCGATATTTCTATGATGTCCACGATGATAAATGCAAACTTTGACAGTGGAAACTATCTTATCATTTCACTTGTTGATGTGGATGATGCACTTCTTTATGAAAGAACGGCTGAGAGTGAATTTTCAGATGTCCCGGATTGGTTTTTAAAAAATGTCACTATCGAAGCCCCTATCGCATCTGCAAATGTATCAGCGGGATGGAGTCAAGTCGGTATCTTAAATGTCCAAAGCGATGTTGCTTTTGCATACAAACAACTCTACACAATTCTCATCAATCTTCTTATCTCTTTTGGTCTTATAACCATCTCAGCATTAGTTATTTTATACATTATTTTAGCAGCCATTTTAAAGCCGCTCAAAGAGGTGCAAAAACAAGCAGAAGCAGTTGGAAGAAACGAGTTTATACTGCAAAAACATATTCCTTACACTAAAGAGTTTAAAGATGTTGTGCTTGGAATGAACAACATGGTCTCTAAAGTAAAAGCGATGTTTGACAAAGGGAATGAAGAGCTTAAACGTCAAAAAGAACTTGAGTATATTGACCCGACAACAAAACTTAGAAATAGAAAATACTTAATCGACAAGCTTCCTGAGTTTTTAAAGATAGATGCAAACTCTAAGGGTGGAGTGAATATCATGACTTCGCTCTCGGGTCTTATTGAAGCGAATGAGCAAATAGGACATAGAGATGTGGATCAGCTTTTTATCGATATTGCAGAAATATTTAAAGAAAATTCAAGTGATTACAAAAATGCAATTATTGCCAGAATGAACGGTACAGAATTTTCTCTATTTTTACCTGATTGTCCCTCTGAAAACGCTTTACAAATTGCTGAGACAATATCGAAATCTGTCACAGAGACTATTAAAGGATATAAACTTGATACAAAGGTGGTTTATATCGCTTTAGGCGCATACGAATACAGCTATAAACAAAATATTGGTCAACTCCTTTCCAGCTCGGATAATGCACTGGCACAAGCAAAATTTAAAGATTATAAAATTCATCTTGAGAAAGTTCAAGAAGATGAAGAAAGCATGGGTAAAGATGATTGGCGTGCTATTATAAATGAAGCTATAGAAAACAACAACTTCAAACTCGTTTCCTGGACAGCTGTTGACTCTAAAGCGAAGAAAATAGCTCACCATGCACTAAGCCTGAATCTTCAAGCTGGCGATAAAACTTACTATTACGGTCAGTTTATGGCACCTGCGAACCAGATTGGACTTAGTTCTAAAATCTATCAGAATGTTATGCAGATGATATTTAAACATCCGGATGCATCTTTGAACTCCATGGTCTGCTCTATCCGTCTTTCTTTTGAATATATGGATATGAGAGAAACATACACAGAACTTGCCCAACTTCTTAAGCTGTATGCAAATAAATTACCATTTAAACTCATTGTTGAGATTCCAGATAAAATGTTCCGTCAAAACTCAACACAAATTAAAGAGTACAAAGCACTTTTCCAAAAATATAGTATTGATATGGGTATTTATGAGTTTATCGGGGAAAGCAGTGATTACCAATATCTTCAAGATTTAAGACCTGTGTATATCAAAGGTGAGACAAGCTACTTCTTAAGTCAAAGTGATCAGGCACTCTCGGCTCTTAGACTCATCACAGACACTGTCGGCATTTCACTTATAGCTTCTGGCGTGATGGATACTGAGACTTTAGAAAAGCTCCAAGCTAAAGATGTATATATAATTCAAGGTCGTGCAACAGA
>JACNLH010000113.1:0-2611 GCA_014381585.1 Candidatus Sulfurimonas ponti | reverse complement strand
ACAGACCTTGAATATTTCAAACAACACTCCACAGCAAGAACTTCACTTGAGGTCGGAAGACGTTTAGGGATTAAAGCAACCGTCCCTATATATAAAGATGGTGTATTCCTCGGTTTTATAGAGGTGATATCCTTCTTTAAATCTCTTACAAACTTTTTTAGCTCTATTGGTGTGGATTTATATGTATTGCTCGATGTGGAACATGCAGATTCAGCAATTTTCATGATGGATAACCTCACTATCTCAGATTATATCGTCTCAAATAGAAACTATAACCACAAGCATATACAATCACTTAACTCCATAGACTTTAAAGAGTTGCAAAAAAGTCAAATTCTTTATCTTGATGGAAAATATTTTTTCTATAAAGGTATGTATAATGGCAATCATGACCTCATAGGGGCTTTTGCACTTGTTTTACCTCAAAGATATTTAGAATATTTTCAAAATCCAGAAGATGATATATCTTTTTTGATTAATATAACCAGAAGCACGCTCTATGATATAGTCAAAGAAGAACACTATCAAAAAAGTGTGTATAGCCAACACGAGGCAGAGTCAATGATTTATCTCCAAGATGCCATCAGCAAAGAGGACCAGGCGGTGTATTTGGATGAAGCCTATAATAAATTGGATGCCCACACAAAAGATGAGTTGATTCAGATACTGTTCAATCAAAAAATTGTAAAAAAAATCAAAGGGAAAATTAAATGAAGTTTTTATTATTAGAAGATGAGTATTCCTTACGTATAAGCATTAGAGAATTTTTAGAAGATTTAGGCTACGCTGTGGACTGCTTTAGCGATGGGATACAAGCACATGATGCCATCTATGACACTGTATATGATTTACTCCTTTTAGATGTCAATGTGCCATCTCTCAACGGATTTGAACTTTTAAAAAAACTTAAAAAAGAAGATAAAAGCATCCCGACCATCTTTATAACTGCTATGACAGATATATCTGATGTGAAAAAAGGCTACGAGAGAGGATGTTGCGACTATATCAGAAAGCCCTTTGATTTGGTGGAGCTTGAATTACGTATAAACCAGGCATTGGCTGCTTTTTTATCTGAGCAAAACTCTCTTATACAACTCGGTGAAGAGATGCTGTATGATATGCAAAAAGGAAAACTCTCACTTGAAGGTGAAGAGATTATTTTAAGAAAAACGGAAAAAGAGATACTCGAAGTTCTCATTAAAAATAAAAATATTTTAGTCTCCATGGAGATGCTTCAAGATGCTATATGGGGAGAGTATGTTGAACCTGCGACAATACGGGTTCAAATAAACAACCTAAGAAAAAAACTGCCTGAGTCTGTTATACAAAACAGACGGGGACTAGGATACATCATTGAAAGATAACAGCTATGCAAAGTACGCCCTTATCTATACTTTATTAGTCGCGGCAATACTTTTGACACCTCTGTTCTTTTACCTAATCTATATGAAAAACATCCATTCTATACAAAATGAACTTTTATTAAAAGAGAAGTCCTTCCTTGTTATCAAATCTATGCAAGAGTATAATCAGGAGGAAGAGTATTTTGAATATCCAAGATTCAAAACATTTGAGTCGGGTCTGTATGATGAGGGCTTTAAAGAGATATTTTCCCTCATAGATTATAAAATCAAGTATTTTAAAAGTGGCTACCATTTGGACGGCAATGATGCATACTTAATTATTAAACTTCCTGCAAACAGGTACTTTGGAGCGAAATACCTTATTATAAAAAATAAACTCTCTTTTGCAGTTGTATATGAAAAGGTCTTGTTTATACTTTTTGCAATCGTTATTTTTGTATTTATTTTAAGTGCTTTTTTCTTACGAAGTTTTTCCAAGCCTTTTAAACAGATGAATAAGGCACTTGATAATTTTATTAAAGACTCCATACATGAGATCAACACCCCTCTTTCTATTATAAATGTGAATATTGATTTGTACCATAGAAAGAACCCGCCAAATAAATATATGAATAGAATCAAAGCTGCAACAAAAGTCTTATCCAATATATATAACGATATGGATTATCTCATTAAACATAAAAAATTAAGCTACGAGAAGGAAGATATAAATATCGCTATGTTTGTACAAGAAAGAATTGATTACTTTAATGATGTGGCAAATATGAAAGAGATTACAATACACTCAAATATCCAAGATTGTAAAAAAATCTTTATGAATAACAAACAGCTTCAATGTATAGTCGATAACAATATATCAAATGCTATTAAATACTCACATGAAAACTCTGCAATAGATATCTCTTTGTATATGAAAGACAATAAATGCCATCTGTCCTTTGAAGATAAGGGAGTCGGTATAGAAAAAGTCGATAAAATATTCACCCGTTATTATCGTGAAAATATGCATAAAGGCGGTTTTGGGATTGGCCTTAATATTGTCAAGTCCATCATTGACCAAGAAAAAATAGAACTAAAAATTGATTCTATTCCTAAAAAAGGCACCACGTTTTTATATATATTTCCCCAAACCTCTGCAAATACTATATAAATAAATATAGTACATCACATATTTTACATATATTTTACACTTCATTGCTATACTTGCCCCTGAAAATACATTAAGAGGAAAGAGAATGAAGAAAACT
>JACNLH010000100.1 GCA_014381585.1 Candidatus Sulfurimonas ponti | reverse complement strand
TGCCGCTAAACCCACACCTAAAAATTTTCTTCTATCCATTTTGTTTTCCTTTTTTAATTTATCATATTATACTATATTTATTACACTCAACTATAATTGTTATTTTAAACTTGTTATATATGTAGACAATGAGCTAATCTCTTCAGTCGAGAGTTTTGCAACTTGGCCTTTCATTAAACCTTTCATCGGTCCGCCGTACGATCCATCTTTATAACCGTTCATTGCTGTATTAAGTTCAGCTTCACTCATATTAGCGATAATTTTTGACTTACCAAGAGCAACTTTTTCACCATTCATACCATGACAACCAGCACACTTTTTATATAAAGTCGCACCATCAGCCATTGCACTTGAACCTATAATAGCACCTGCTACAACTAAAGACTTTACTGTTGTTGAAATTATTGTTATCGTTTTCATTTGAAACTCCTTTTTGTTATAGAAGAAGTTTAACAGTTAATTGTGGATTGATTGTGAAACAATACTACGTTCATATATAGCTTACTTTTGCAACTTCTCTTGAACTTCATCATAGTTATTGTACATACGCTGTGAACTAGACTTTGAATATCTGCTAATTACCAATATAGCAATCCATGAGAAAATGAATCCGGGGAGTAATTCAAAAACATCGAATATACCACCCTCAATTTGTTTCCATACTATAACAGTTAGGGACCCTACTAGCATACCACTTATAGCTCCAAGTTTTGTAATGTTACGATTATATAAACTAAGAATGACTAGCGGACCAAATGCAGCCCCAAAACCTGCCCAAGCATACGAGACCAACTTAAGAACACTGGAATTTTCATCTGCGGAGATATACCAAGCGATTATAGCAATGAGAATCACCGTTGCACGACCGACCCAGACCAGCTCTTTATCGCTTGCATTTTTACGGATTATGGCATGATAAATATCACGGGTTAGCACGGATGAAGATACAAGAAGCTGAGAATCCACGGTACTCATGATAGCTGCCAATATTGCTGCAAGTAAAAATCCTGCTATCCAAGGGTTGAAAACAAGCTGAGAAAGTACAATGAAAACTTTCTCACTGTCTTGCAAGTCAACACTATTTGCCGCAACATAAGCAAAGCCAAAAAATCCGACACTTAAAGAGCCCAAAACTGAGAGAATCATCCAAGTCATACCGATGATTTTTGCAGTGTTTACTTCATTTTCATCTCTAATAGACATAAACCTTACCAATATATGCGGTTGCCCGAAGTAACCCAAACCCCATGCAAGAAGTGAAATTATGGAAATTACAGACGCTCCACTTACGATACTGAGATGTGATGGATCAATTGTGTTTATTTGACTAAGTGCCTCGTTAACTCCGCCAAGCTCAAATATAACAACTATAGGAGTTACCACTAAAGCCAACATCATTAAAATGCCTTGCAGAAAGTCGGTCCAACTCACAGCATTGTAGCCGCCTAAGAATGTGTACGAAACTATGATAAAGCTACCGATTAAAAGTGCATCCGAATAGGCTATGTCAAATGTTGCCTCAAAAAGTTTAGCACCGCCTACAAGTCCTGAAGATGTATAAAGTGTGTAAAAAAGTAAGATAACCACGGCTGTAATCACCCGTAGCCAATGCCCTTTATCTTCAAATCTGTTTGCCAGATAATCAGGGATGGTGAGAGAATCATTTAAATGATGCGTATAGACCCGCAATGGTTTTGCAACATAATGCCAATTCAGATATGCACCGATAATCAAGCCGACAGCTATCCAGCTTCCTACAATTCCATCTGCATACATCATCCCCGGTAAGCCTAAAAGAAGCCATCCGCTCATATCTGATGCACCGGCACTTAGAGCTGTGACACTGGGATTGAGTCCCCTTCCGCCTAAAACATAATCACTTAAATCACTTGTCTTAAAGTAAAAATAAAATCCAATGGCGAGCATGATGAGCATATAGGCTGCAAATGATATTAAAATTTCTGTCTGCATCCACTTACACCTCTTCCAAAGTTAAGCCTTGAATTCCCAAGTTGCCATATCTGTGATAACTGTTTGAAATGCTTTGCTCTATAAAATAGTGCATGAGTTCTAAACGGCCATGAGAAACAAAAGGATCACTTGCTATATATATCGCTTCACCTGCAATTTGCTCATAAATATTTTTACTCACGTTATCCGGATGCAAGAATCTCACTCTTTGCACCTTAGAAATCATCTCTATAAGCTCCTCTTCATCATCTCTGTTTATAGTGTCCTCTTTACCTATGAAGGAAGCTTGCTTGGATTCTAACCAAATCAGTTCGGCCTTTTTGCTTTTCTTGGGTATAGATATATGAAGCCTTGCCCCAATCATTTTAATCGCCATAATAGTTGTCAAAATCTCATCCAAGGCATCATTTTCTTCAACTCTTAGCAGCACGCTCTCAACTGGGAGATAGCGGATAATATTACTTTCACCGCGTATATACGAATAGTCATGCTCTTTTAAAAACTCAACCTCATGCCAATGCGCAAAGTGACAGATATGACGAAGTGCTGCCTCACACTCATCATTGAAAACAGTGTCACGGGTTAAAAAACTTCGCATCTGATCTATAAACTGCGTGGAACAACTCTCATAAAGATTTGTCTCTTTATACTCAATGTCCATAAACTGGCTGACATAGTTAAAACCGCCCGCTTTTTTACCACTCCCGATAGCAGACTTTCTCATCCCGCCAAATGGTTGACGGATTACAATAGCACCTGTTGTCCCACGGTTTATATAAAGGTTTCCTGCAAGAATGTTGTCTTTCCAATAATCCTGTTCTCTTTTATCGAGTGTTTCTATCCCTGAAGTCAAACCGTATCCGGTTGCATTCACCAACTCTACTGCGTGCTCAAGGTTATCTGCACACATCACACTAAGAACTGGACCAAAGAGCTCATGCATATGACAAAAGTCATTGTTTTTAGTTCCCCATCTCACAGAGGGTGCAAGCATATATGGATTGCCTTTATCTGCATAACTTGGGGAAACAAGCCATTCTTCACCATCATCAAGGTAGCTGAGTGATTTTTTAAGCTCTCCTGCCGGGAGATTTGAGAGTGTCCCTATACGGTTGGCAAAATTCCATACTGAACCAGTTTTAAGTGACTCAACTGCTTCTTTTAAAGTCTTTTTAAAATCTTTATCTTCATATAACTCTTTTTCTAAAACTAAGAGCGAAGTAGCTGAACATTTCTGACCGGAGTTATGAAATGCAGATACAACTACATTTTTTATAGCCTGATCTCTATCTGCAAGTGCTGTCACGATAGTGGCGTCTTTACCTCCAGTCTCAGCACTCAAACGTATATCTGGACGTGATTTTATAATCCTATACGCTGTGTTTTCACCGCCTGTGAATATGGTGAAGTCAACATCTTTACTTGGAATCACATGTTTGCCAACCTCGCTTCCAACGGCAGGTAAAAACTGCAAAGTGTTTTTACTAACTCCTGCGTCCCAAAAACATTGACAAAGTCTATATCCACAAAGAATGGAATCTTCTGCAGGTTTTAAGATAACTGTATTTCCAGCAGCTAAAGATGCGGCAATCCCGCCAACAGGAATAGCAATAGGAAAGTTCCAAGGACTGATAACCAGCCCGACACCTTTAGCGCTTGTTTGAACACCAGTCAGAGCTGATATTTTTGCCACGCTGTAAGGGTAGAAATTTGCAAAATCAATAGCTTCACTTACCTCTACATCTGTCTCAGTAAAAACTTTTCCAACTTCAGCAGCAGCTACACCGATTAAATCAGCACGTGCGACTCTAAACTCATGCGCCACATCCATTAAGATTTTTTGTCTCTCTTGATAGTGTAATTTTCTCCAGCCATCAGGATCTTCTTTTGCTGTGGCTATTGCCACTCTCATATCATCTTCATTCGCTTGCACATAATGTCCAGCTAATTTTTTTTCATGGTATTGTGATTTATCTATAACATCTATGATATTCTCATCTCTTTGAACGATTCTGCCACCAACAACAGGATAGGCATTAAAACCGCCCGATTCACCGATGTTTTGCCATTTCTCACGGATATCTTCCGCCCACTTTCTATTTGCGCTCAAAACAAAGTCAGTGTCCGGCTCATTTGCAAAGTGATAATACTTCACGTCAATCTCTTCTTTGCTTATCTCTTTGTTTCTGTCTTGTGTTCTATAAGGTTTTTGATCCACTGTCGGTATAAGCGCGATGGAATCATCATAACTTTTTATCAGCGTATCCCAAGCAGGAGTGTCCACTTCAAGACCAAAGCTATGTCTTAAAAAGTTTTGCTCAGCGGTGTTTTCATCAAAACGCCGCACAAGATAGGCTATGGCATTGGTGAATGTCTCTTTTGTCGCAGTCGGTGCATAAAGTATCACATTCAAGCCCTCTTCTTTTAGCACCTCGTAGGCTGCTTCACTCATCCCCTCTAGCATCTCAGCAGAACAGTATTTCTGAGTTCCCCTTTCCTTTGCTAAAAGCATAGCCAAGGCATGGTCAAAAAGATTATGTGAAGCTACACCGGTATGTACATAAGGTGCTATTTCAGGGTCAAGTAAAAAATCCATCGCAATTTTGAAGTTTGCATCACTTTCTGCCTTAGATGCGTATGTGACATTATTCCAGCCTCTCAAAGATGCTTCTGTAAGCTCCATCTCCTGATTTGCAC
>JACNLH010000030.1:1925-4679 GCA_014381585.1 Candidatus Sulfurimonas ponti | reverse complement strand
CAAATGAATTTTGCAACAATGAAAAAAAGAAATAAAATTCCTTATGTGGAGTTATTGGACTTTTGTGCGACTAAATCTATATCTATAAACTGGATGCTTTATGGTCAATCTCCAGAGAGCCTCATAGAAGCAACAAATAAATTTTTTATGGTGAAGTACTTTTCCGATGTATCTGCTTCGGCTGGAGGAGGCAGTGATATTGAAGGTGAAGAAGCCCAAGAGTTAGAAATCCCAGAACAATTTGTAGCTATGCTTGGCGGCGAGCGAGAACTTCGTTTCATAGAAGCAATCAATGTCTCAGGTGATTCTATGGAGCCGACATTTTCTTACAATGATATTGTATTTATCAATCGAGCTAAGACAGATTTACAGCGTGGCGGTATTTTCACCATCAGAACGGAAGCCGGACTGTTTATCAAAAGAGTTCAAAAAAGAATAGATGGAAAAGTGGATATAATATCTGATAACAAAGTATACACCACACAAACACTTGACCCCAGAGAAATCGAAGTTATAGGCAGGGTGGTTAGCAGGTTTGGGGATGTAGATTAGGGGTTGAATGGTGAAGTATATATCTATAGTGTTAATGGCTGCTTTGCTTGTTGCTTGTACACCGCAAGAGCAAATACAAGTAAAGAAAGAAAATATCTCCATAGAAGAAGATATAGTTATTGAAGATTTAGTGAAAGTGCCTCAAGATGTGTCTTATTATGTAAAAGATATAAACACTTCAGAACTCTATGATATACAGCAAAAATACGAAGCTTCTTATTTTAGTGTTTGGGATATACAAAAACCACCTTTAAGCCTTAAAGAAACCCAATGGCCTTTTGAAGCTTTTCATAGCTCTAAAAGTTATGGTGAAAATTTACAACCATTGGAAGAAGGCTTTTTTGACGCTATGCGTAAGCAGTCTAATTTTCAAAGCTACGCCACATTAAATAAAAAAGCACTAACTGTAAAGCATGCAAATATTAGAGCATTCCCGACAAGTAAACCCTTGCTTCATGACCCTTCTATGGCTGGCGAGGGTTTTCCATTTGATTATCTTCAAAATAGTTCTATTAATGCGAATGCACCTCTATTTATATCTCATTATTCTTTAGACAAGCAATGGGTCTTTATTTTCAATAGTTTCACATTTGGCTGGCTAAAGACCAATGAAATAGTTTTTATAGATGATAGCCATGCAAAAACATGGAAAGACGCACAGCAGATAATGATTATAAAAGAGGGGATTCCTTTGTATACTAAAGAGGGCGTGGCACTTTTTAACACAAGAATAGGAATGATGTTCGCGCTCATATCAGAAGAAGAAAATACATATACAATCCTCACTGTTTCAAGATATAAAGATCATCAAGCGATGTTTCACAAATCTATTATCAACAAAAATGCAGGTTCCAAAGGCGTGTTGGCCTTTAATAAAGAGAACATAGAAACTATTCTTGGAGAAATTTCAAAAACAAAGTATGGCTGGGGCGGTGCATACGGTCAAAGAGACTGTTCTTCAACACTTATGGATTTTTACACTCCTTTTGGTGTTTGGCTTCCAAGAAACTCTTCAAAACAGGCTCAGGTTGGAGAAGTTTTTAATCTTAAAAAGCTTAATGATGAAGATAAAGTTCAGTTTATCAAAGAAAAAGCCATACCGTTTCAAACACTGCTTTATAGAAAAGGACATATTGTTTTATATGCAGGAATATTTGAAGATGAAATTATCGTATACCAAAATGTATGGGGTGTTCGAACAAAAAAAGATGAAGAAGAAGGAAGATTTGTTATAGGCAAAGTGATTTTTAGCACCTTAAAGCTTGGTGATGAACTCAAAGATTATGATGAAAGTGCCGAATTGTTAAGGAATATAGAAAGTATGAATATTCCCACTAGATAAAAGCTAAGCTTTTATATCTAGTAAAGACCCAATCATCTCATCTTGAGTTTTTATAGCACTTACATTCACCGCAGTTGCATCTTGCGCAATAATCTGATCCGTTAACTCTTTGGCCACATCCGTTTGGCTTTTTTTAGAACCTGTGTCATCACTCAGCCTGGTATTTGCTGTAGTTGAGTCAGCACTAGAAGATATCTTTGTATCACTCGGTCTAAAACCATCAGTACTTACATTCGCAAGGTTATTTGCACTTGTATTCATCATTGTTTGATGAGAGTTGATTGATGATATATTACTTGATATGTTCATAATAAGCTCCTTATCTTTGGACCATTATAGTCCTCTTTAGATAAAAGGAAGATTATGTAAGAGAACTATAGTGTTTGTTAGTGAAGATCAGCGTTAAGCTTAACTTCTCTTGTTGAACGAGAAGCAGTGACTTCGCCGGTCATAGAGTTTTGTCTAAAGTGAAGACCGCTAAAGTTAGACAGTTGCTTGCCTTTGAAAACTTCACCTTGCATATTGGCATTCGTATTCACTTCCATGATTTTTTTAAGCTCTGCCGGATAGATACCTATTTTTGTACCTTCAAGTATAGCAACACCGGCATCAATAATACATCCATCGCCTAAAGGAATACCACAAGTTGAGTTTGCACCTAAAAGACAATTTTTCCCAACAGAGATAGGGTTTCCATCTGTTCCGCTAAGCACACCAAGGATAGAAGCACCGCCACCAACATCAGAACCATCACCAACAATAGCAGAAGAAGAAATACGACCTTCGACCATAACAGAACCTGTAGTTCCAGCATTGAAGTTGATGTATGAAGCACCTGGCATAACTGTAGTTCCAGCCGC
>JACNLH010000030.1:0-1632 GCA_014381585.1 Candidatus Sulfurimonas ponti | reverse complement strand
ACTTTTGCTTGTGAAATTGCGTAAAGTTTTAAGTATGATGCTTCAGCACTTTGTAGAGGAGCATCATCAAAAATAAATGTCACTTTAAATTCGCCTTCTAAGCTTCCACTATTGATGATTTGAGCATAAAGAGCGGATACAACTTGAATATTTTTGTGTGCATCTCCAAAAGCTTCATCAGAATAAGGCGTGAATGCTGCTAAACAAGCTTTTAAAAATTCTAGATTTATAGTATAAACAGCTTCAGTTTTTGTAAAATCAACCAAAACACCTTGCTCTTCTAAGGCTCTGACAAAAATAGCAGCACTTCCAAAGTTTTCGTCCCAATTGATTAAAGGGTAGGTTGCTTGAAGAGTTTTCTCAACATTAAGCTGTCCTAAATCCACTCTACATATACCAAATGCCAAGGGGTCTCTATAGCCTTTAGTGTTTGATTTAATATCTTCTATCAGTGCTTTAAAGGCATCCGTGTTTTCTATTGTTTGCATTGAATTCTCACTTAAGTAATTTTATAAGCGAGATTATACCAAATCAAGGTTAAAGCTTAGTGAAAGAACTTTCCTTGACTCTTATTATCTAAAGGTTTTCGTTTTTCTTTAGCAAGCCATTCTTGCAGTAAGGATTCCACCACCTTACTTAAACTCATTTTATATCTTTGTCTTGAGTACATCATTGCATCATCCCAGGTTTGTCTATCAATAAGTAAACTTCTTGTTATTTCATCTTTTGGTTGCATAAATATTCTTTAAGATGCATGCAGAAGATGCATAAAATCTTTATAGCTATCTACAATTTTTTGGTTTTTATGACTTTGTGTGTAAAATTCTATGGCTTTTTTACCAAGCCTGGGGATTTCGTTTTTAACAGCCCAACTGCTAACAGTGCCTTCTGGAACTTCTAAAATTTCTGCGAGTTGTTTTTGAGTTATTTCAAGTTCTTTACAGATATCTTTAACAACATTACTTTTTTTTGTTTTAGCTTTAGGAGTGTTTTTAGCTTTTGAAGCTTGTTTTGTCACCAGGGTCAGCTCTGATTTTGATTCCTCAGGCTTTTCTTCGTTTACGTTTATCCATTCTATAACATCACCGGCATCAAGTATCCAGTCTCTTGAATTTAATTGCTTAACAACTTCTTGTGTAAATTTCACCATGTGTGTTTTAGCGATTTCTTTGCCGCTTATTTGACATAGTATTGCAAAAGAAAGTTGCATTGAAGCTGGACCGTTATGACCCCAATCAAAATTATTTGCCCTAGAACAAAGATCCTCTCTTAATGGAAGTTCTAATTCACCATATGTGACATATTTACTTCCGAGTAAAGTTTTATGTCCTTTAAAGACGTGTTTATTAAGATTAATAGCCATTTTTTCTTCTCTCTGTAAGTTAAATTTTAAATGTGTAATGTTTATCACGTTTTGTTTTCTTAGTCTTGTTAGTCAAGGAAATACGATAATAAGCATATATAACAGTGACTAGCAATAAAAGTGCCAATAACCAAACTAACATCTTTGTTTTCCTTGATTTATATGATTTTATATCGACATATATACTGATTTATGTTAGTGAAATTGTTATCTATCTTGAATATATATAGATTTAATAGAAAAAAAGCATTGATTAGTCAAATTATAAA
>JACNLH010000150.1 GCA_014381585.1 Candidatus Sulfurimonas ponti | reverse complement strand
GAACTGAAGTCAAGACCAGAGAATCACGTATACTGTTTGGAACTATCAAAACTTCCGCTTCATCAATCTCTGAAAGAATTGCCCAGCTTAAGTCTTGTCCGATTTTTATAGGTGAATAAGAGGATAAAACAGGATTCCCATTATAGTCTATAACTATTTCTGTATTTTTTTGCCCCCTTAGAGCATTTCTGCTAGCCACTGTGTCACAGCTGCCGGTTGCGGGATTTGCAAATGAAGCACTAAGACTATGTCCTTTTGGATCCAAGTAACTATCGCTTCTCATGAGTTTATCTTGACCGACGAGATAATCTTCTTGAGATGCACCATACCCTGTTCTGTATTGCATGATTTTATTAATAGACCTATCAGAGATTTGAAACACAACTATTGACTTCATCTCTCCATCTATCATAACTGGAGCCCCTAAAAACAGGGCTGGAGCGTTATTGGACGGGGCATAAGGCGCCATATCCACAAAAACAGGACGTTTAAGTTCTTTGGTTTTTTTCCAAACTTCACCAAGTCCGCTTGATTTTAAAGCTCCGCTTCCAACATTTTCGCCATAATCGGACTCTTTTGCCTGAGAATACATAACATGTCCATGTTTTGCACAAATAACAAATACATCATAATACCCATACTCTTTGGCATAACTTTGAAAGAATTTTTCATGATGCTGAGTCTTTTCTTTTACAAGAGAATGTGAAACCGGATACTTATCATCTGCTTGCACCTTAAGTTCATGATGCACAAAAGTTAAGTCATTGACAAGGTTTTCTAAATCTTCACTTGCAGATATGACATTGATATCTCCGATTCTCTCTGAAAAAAAGTTTTGAATCTGCTCTGCTTTTGAGTCTCTCGCAGATGTCAAACCATCATAACTTTTTTGGATTAAAGCCTCTTTACTTATGCTCACTGAAAAATAAGTGAGCACAATAGATAAAACTGTCAACGCTATAATGGCTGCAGCTAAGATCTGTATTTTAATAGACAAGTTTTTCATGCTGGCTCCGATGTGTGTTTGTTTTAAACAATAGTATCACATAAGAGTGTTAAAAAGTATCGAAAAAATATTCTTTGATGAAGAATATTCCTTCTTAGAGGTTTACGTGACTAAAAGTAGCAGTGAAATAAAAACGCTTAAAACTCGTGCATCTTTAAAATTTCATAGGCAACTTCTTCATACGGATGTGTATGTTTTAAAACTTGAATCGCTTTTTTAATCAATTCATCTGTGCAAATCATTTCCACTTTATATTCTTCAAGAACTTCCAGTTTATCCACTTCACCGATATGAGGATCGGCATTTGCAATCGGTTTGAACTGCCCATATCCCAAAGATTCCCATGAACAACATTCATAATTCCCTATTTTGCCGACACCTATTTCAAAAAGTGCCTGTTTTGTTTTTTCTTTTGCATCCACGGGGACATAATAATTTAATTTATACATAAAAACCTTCTTTATAGTTGCAGTAAATCGATAAATCTCTCAGCCATCATCTCATAACCATCTTTATTCGGATGAACATAATCACTTTTTAATGAATCGTCTTTTTGAACATTTGTTAAAACCTCATCCTCATACAGCACATTTGTTTCATCTGCTATCTCTTCATACACTTCATGTGTATGAAATCCAAACAATCCAAAATTAGGAACACCTACAAATAAAACCCTTGCTCCGCTTTCTTGTATCAGGGCTATCATTGCCAATAAGTTTTCTTTTAGTTTTTGTGTCGAGCGTTTATTGATTAAATCATTCCCGCCGTGACAGAGAATCACCACATCAGGTTTATGTTCGAGCAATCTTGGCAAACGCCCTAAACCTTCAGATGAAAACTCTCCATTCACTCCCCCGTTAATGATATGCAAACCTGTCTTCTTTTGCATATGTGCAGGATAGCTGAAATCATTCGCTGCTCCGTAACCAAAGGTTAGACTGTCTCCAAATGCAAGTATCACACTATCCTCCTTTAAAACCACACTCTTTACATCAGTTTGATTTTTTTTGATCAGTATAACAGATATGAGAACAGTCACAATTATAAATGTAAGTAAAAATGTCTTGCTCATAAATACAATTTATTCAATGCTGATGCACACACAACTGCGCTGGAAAAGGCCCATTGAAAGTTATAACCTCCAAGTTCACCTGTCACATCCACCACTTCACCTATAAAGTATAAATTCTCCACTTGTGTAGACTCCAGTGTTGTCTTTTCCAATTCCTCTGCTAAAACCCCTCCCCGGGAAACTTCTGCTTTTGTAAAACCGAAATTACCCGCCGGAGCGAATTCGTAGTTATGAATCAACTCAAGTTTTTCTCTCATCTCTTTAGTGATTTTTTTACACTCAACATCTTTCACACCTATGGCTTCAAGCAGTGCTTTAGAGAGTCTTTTAGGAAGCGGGATAACTGAGCTCAGCAGCTTTTTACTTCCACTTATAAGTTTAAAAATATTCTCATCAGGTAAAAAGTTTATACTCATATTTCCTTTTTTCCAGTAGAGTGAAGCTGATAGGATACACGGTCCGCTTATACCCTTATGCGCAAAAAGCATCTCTTCTTTTAAAAGTTTTCCTTCCACTTCTATATGCACATAGCAACTAAGACCGGAGAGCTCTTTCATCCAAAACTGTGCTGGTTGCAATGTCATTCCAACAAGAGCGGGAGAAAACTCCTTGACTTTAAGTCCAAAACTTTTGGCTATATCCAAGCCCACTTCTGTAGCTCCGAGTGTTTTAAAACTTTTCCCACCGCTTGCCACAACTAGTTTTTTAGCTTTGAACACCCCCCTGGAAGTTTTCACTTCAAAAACATCATCCACTTTTTTCACTTCTTGCACTGTAGTGTTTAAAAGATACTCAGCATGACGTGAATTTTTCTTTAAGGCATTGATGATTTCATCTGAAGAGTTTTTACAAAAGTAGTATCTGTTTTTACGGATAAGCGGTTCAATGTTATTTCTATCCAAAAAGTTAAGTAAATCTTCTTTAGAAAAAGTCTGAAGTGCGTAATCAACCAAACTCTCTTCACCATCAAAGTTGGCAGAAGAGACTTCCACGTTTGTGATATTGCATTTCCCCCCGCCGGAGATTTTCAATTTACTTGCGAGTTTTGGATTATTATCGATTATGGCTATATTCAAAGAAGATTTTAAATGCGATGCACACATCAGTGAACTCGCACCGCCACCAATAATGAGCACATCATATATTTTCATTGCAGTCCTATCCTGATATATCAATATTTAAATTTTATATCTTTATCTTGTATCAAGCCATCTCGTATTGTTTTATGACAGGTCCTGCAATCTGATTTGATTCCATAATCAGCTTCGAATTGTTCTTTAGTGATATCTTTATGCTTTTCTCTCCAATAGTTTGTCTCAGTGATCGCCGCAGGAGTTTTTTCCCCTAGTCTATCTAATATTTTCACAGCAGCTTCTTTAGTGGAATGCTCTGCTGCATTATTCATCAAATATTCTCTAATGAGTTGTGCCTCTTCTTCAGGCCTCGAAGCATCTTTTCCAAAATGATTTTCAAGATTATCCATCATCTCATTCCAAGATTGTTTTGGTAATAAATAAGCTGGATAGACCATATGACAAGAACCGCAACCCGAAGATGTTTCATAGGATTCTCTTCTAAAGTCAATTTCTATACTTTTATCTTCTGTTAAAATATTATCTGGATTATAATAAAAATATGTTGCTAAAGAGAGTGCAGAAACAATCCACACCACTCCAAAAATATGTTGTTGTATAGTTAAAACAACATCAAAATCTGTTCCTCTTCTTTTGCCGTTAATCATCCCAAGTATCACATCTGAACCATTAAATATTAAATTTAAAATAACTCCAGTCACATGAGAAAGAATGAAAACAAGAAGCACTGTTGTGCTTATTTTATGAAAACTTTCAATCAAAAGCATCCAATCACTATAGTTTTCGTTTAAACCTGCAAATATTCCACTGTTTTCTTGGATTCCATAAAGTAAACTTCCACTGAGCGTAACTAAAATCAATAAACTCATGATGGATAACACATAGAGGGCTGAGGCAGGATTATGTCCCATATATGAGCCTCTGTTTTTGTTAAAATAATTTTTAAAATACATAGGCACTTGCGGTATTTTTCTGAGTAAGTCTTCATGCCCAGAGCATTTAACCCCAAGGAAACCCCATATAATCCTAAATGAAATCAACAAGGCGACAAGGTGACCGGCTAAGACATGCTCTGTTAATTGGTTTTCTTTATCTATAAGCACATAAGACGTCACAACACTCGTTATCAACATTATATGGAACACTCTTGTATAAATACTCCAAATTTTCTTTTTTTCTTTCATTAATTTATTGCATCTGTATTTATTATAGTAAGATCGGATAATTTCATAGTATTTCCTCTTTTAGAAATGATATTATAACAAAAAAATAATTAGATCATTTCATATGGTTATACCAGAGAACTTTTCAACTCGCATAAAGAGTCAAAAGGGGCCAAAAAAAGATAATTAGCTATAATACGAAAATAATTTAATGTAAAGTAGCAAAAATGAGCAATAAACTCCATATAGTGTCTCTAGGATGCACAAAAAATCTTGTTGACACTGAAGTGATGATGGGTAAACTCCAAAACTTTGAACTCACAGATGAAGCAGATGATGCAGATGTAATCATCGTAAATACATGTGGA
>JACNLH010000101.1 GCA_014381585.1 Candidatus Sulfurimonas ponti | reverse complement strand
TAAGAAAAAACGGTGAATTGGATATTATTAAAGAATTCGGATATGAAGACTATCGAAATAGACTGAGTTGAAAAGAGCATGAAATGCGAAACTTTAGTCGTCACAGCGGCGCAAGCGGAATAAATGGGCTTTTCGAGCATGATTACCGCCTAAAAGCGGTAATCAGTGAGTATACGCATATAATTTGCACGTTGATATGCTGCAGGATTTGAAGTGTGATGCAAGGAGATACTTCCTTTCATTTGCTCGATAGAAATATACTCTTTTTCTTCCATCCATTCCACAAGATTTTTTAAAACAGATTCGATGTGATTTGGACCATTTTGTATAAGTGAAGTGACCATCTGCACAGCATCAGCTCCGCTCATCATAGCCTTTAGTATATCTTCATGAGTGTTCACACCGGTGGATGCACATAAAGAAACATCTAGTTTTTTATATAAAATCGCACTCCAACGAAGTGTTTCACTCAGATCTTTTGAAGTGCTTGGATTAATGACCTGTAAAGAATTCAGGTTTTCAAGATCGATATCCACATGAACCGGTCTGTCAAATAGAACTAAACCTTGTGCACCGGCATCGCTAAATCTTTTTGCCATATTCGCAGGAGCTGAAAAGATGGCATTCATTTTCACAGCTATCGGGATATTCACATTTTCCTTCACTGTTTCTAAGGCATCTATATACATCTGCTCAAGATCTCTTGCATCAAGATTTATATCAGTTGGAATATAGGTGATATTGAGCTCAATCGCATCCACACCGGCTTCTTCGAGTTTCTTGGCATACTCTATCCAACCACCCTTGGAGACCCCGTTTAAGGAGGCTATAATTGGAATATTCACACTTTTTTTGAGCTCTATGATTTCCTCGAGATAATGCTCCGACTCAAGATTGCTAAGAGTGACCTCTGGAAAGAATCCTAAAGCTTCAGCATAATCTTCACTTCCTTTAAAAAGAAAATGATCAAGTTCATGTGTTTCATGGTTGATTTGCTCTTCAAAGATAGAATGAAGCACCACAGCCGCAACCCCGGCACTCTCAAGCTTTTTGATAGATTCAATCGAAGCTGTCAAAGGACTCGCTCCGGCGATGATTGGATTTTTTAGTTTTAATCCCATATATGTAGTTGTTAAATCCATTATATTTCTCCTTGAACATCTTGGGCTGACATTTGCTCTATATTTTGATATCTTTTATACAGACTTTTTGCATTTTCTCTGGCTGTTTGTAAATACTCTTTTGCATTATCTGCGTTTAGTTTTTCAACCATTTTAAAACGGGTTTCTTGATACATAAAGTTTTTAACATCTATCTTAGGCCCTTTATAATCAAGTGTCATAGGATTTTTTCCTTCTTCTCTTAGTTGCGGGTTGTATCTGAACAGTGGCCATAAGCCAGAATCCACAGCCAGTTTTTGATGATCCATTCCATAACGCAGGTCGTATCCATGCGCCACACAATGAGAATAAGCGATGATGATGGAGGGACCGTCATAAGCTTCAGCTTCCACAAAAGCCTTCACCGTTTGCGCATCATTCGCACCCATTGCAATTTTTGCGACATACACATTCTCATACGCGATAGCCATCATTGCTAAATCTTTAGGAACCCCGGATTTTCCACCTGCTGCAAATTTTGCCACAGCACCTGTCATAGTCGCCTTGCTTTGTTGTCCGCCGGTGTTTGAATACACTTGCGTATCCATTACTAAAATATTCACATTTTTCCCGCTGGCAAGAACATGGTCCACCCCGCCATAACCGATATCATAAGCCCAACCGTCACCGCCCATCATCCAGACAGATTTTTTAACTAAATAATCAGCAAGACTGTTTAATCTCTCAATCTGTATGCCTTGCTTAGACTTCAGCACATCTTTGAGCTCTTGGACTCTTGCTCTTTGCTCAAATATCTCAGGCTCATTTTCTTGTGAAGAGTTTAAGATGCTCTCACAAAGCTCAGTTCCGAGTTCATCTTTCATCTCTTGTATAATCTCCCTTGCATTGTGAGTGTGTTTATCGATTGCAAGTCTAAAACCCAAACCAAACTCTGCATTATCTTCAAAGAGTGAATTTGACCAAGCCGGACCTCTGCCTTCATCGTTTTTTCTCCAAGGGGTTGTTGGAAGATTGCCTCCATAGATAGAAGAACATCCTGTGGCGTTAGCTATAATCATCCTGTCTCCAAAGAGTTGAGAAGCCAGTTTCACATAAGGTGTTTCACCACATCCGGGGCAAGCTCCTGAGAATTCAAACATCGGTTCTAAAAACTGTGATTCTTTTGCTTTTTCGTGATTGAGTTTATTTCTATCGTAGCTTGGAAGTTTGGTGAAGTAATCCCAATTTATCACTCCATCATCATGTGCCACTTCTTGGGGAGTCATATTTATCGCTTTGAGGTTTGTTTGAGATTTATTTTTGGCAGGACAGACTTCGGTGCAAAGAGAACAACCGGTGCAATCTTCAACCGCCACTTGAATGGTGAACCTCTCTTGAGGTTCAAATGTTTTACCTTTGGCTGCTACAAATGAGAAAATACCTGGAGCATCGGCTAAAACATCCTCATTCACAACTTTGGAACGAATAGCGGCATGAGGGCAGACTATGACACATTTGTTACATTGGATACAGGTGCTTGCATCCCAAACAGGCACTTCTAGTGCAATATTTCTTTTTTGGTACTGTGTGGTTCCACTTGGCCAAGTTCCATCATTCGGTATGCCTGAAACTGGAATATCATCTCCATCTCCAGCGATGATTTTTGCAGTTATCTCTTTGACAAAATCATCGAAATCGCCTTTAATAAGCGGTTTCATCTGTATATCACTTTGCACGCTGGTGGGAATTGCAACTTCAAAAAGATTCGCAAGGGTGTTGTCAACTGCTTTGTTGTTCATCTCAACGATTTGCTGCCCTTTTTTGGCATAGCTTTTTTGAATACTTCCTTTAATTTTTGCTATCGCTTCCTCTCTTGGTAAAATTCCAGATATTGCAAAAAAACATGTTTGCATCACAGTGTTGATACGTCTTCCCATACCGCTGTTTTTTGCAACAGTTGCCGCGTCAATGACATAAAACTTTATTTTTTTCTCTATAATCTCTTTTTGCACTGCAGTGGGAATTTTGGAAAAAACCATCTCTTTACTAAAGGGAGTGTTTAGTAAAAAGGTGGCGCCAAGCTCTGCATTTTTCAGTAAATCAAACTTTTCAAGAAAAACAGCTTGATGACAAGCGATAAAATTTGCACTCTCGATAAGATATGTTGACTTTATCTCATTCGGTCCAAATCTTAGATGTGAAGTTGTCATGGAACCTGACTTGTTTGAATCATACACAAAGTAGCCTTGGGCATAGTTTTGTGTTTCTTCACCGATAATTTTTATAGAGTTCTTGTTCGCTCCTACGGTCCCGTCACTTCCCAAACCAAAGAACATTCCTCTGAATGTTTTAGCATCAGAAGTTTTAAAAGATTTGTCCCACTCTAAAGATGTATGGCTAATATCATCATGTATACCGATGGTGAAGTGATTTTTCGGTTTCTCTTTTGAGAGTTCATCAAAAACAGCTTTCACCATAGAAGGTGTGAACTCTTTGGATGAGAGTCCATATCTGCCACCTATGATTTTTGGCATGGCAAATCCAAGTTTGTCTTCTTCACGGAGTTCATTCAAAGCACTGACTATATCTTGATAGAGAGGTTCACCTAAAGAGCCAGGTTCTTTTGTTCTGTCTAAAACAGCTATGGACTTTGTTGTATGCGGTAGAACTTCTAAAAAATGTTTAACACTCAATGGTCTGTAGAGGCGGACTTTTATAATGGCCACTTTTTCGCCTTGTTCTGCAAGATACTCAGTTACTTCATGCGCAGTCTCAGCTCCTGAACCCATAAGTATGATAATTTTCTCTGCATCTTTTGCGCCTATAAAATCAAAAAGACGATAGACTCTACCTGTGAGTGCGGCAAAGTTGTCCATATATTCTTGGACAATGCCGGGTAGATTTTCATAATAGGTGTTGACACTTTCTCGACCTTGAAAATAAACATCAGGGTTTTGTGATGTTCCTCTTATAAAGGGTTTATCGGAGGATAATCCACGATCACGGTGGGCAAAAACCAACTCCTCTTCTATCATTTCTTCTAAAACAGAGTCATCAAGCAACTCTATTTTACTTACTTCATGAGATGTTCTAAAACCATCAAAAAAGTGTATAAAAGGAAGACGGGACTTAAGCGTGGCTGCTTGAGAAATAAGAGCAAAGTCATGCGCTTCTTGAACATTGTTTGATGCAAGAAGCGCAAAACCGGTTTGGCGCACAGCCATAACATCACTATGATCACCAAATATGGATAAACCCTGAGCCGCAAGTGAACGGGCTGCCACATGAAACACTGTGGATGTGAGTTCACCTGCAATCTTATACATATTTGGAATCATAAGTAAAAGACCCTGCGAAGCGGTAAAAGTGGTGGTTAAGGCTCCGGTTTGAAGTGAACCATGCACAGCTCCGCTTGCTCCGCCTTCACTTTGCATCTCCATGATTTCGGGCACAGTCCCAAAGATGTTTTTTTGATTCTTTTGTGTATAAATATCACTAAGTTCAGACATCGGTGAAGATGGCGTGATAGGATAAATTGCAATCACTTCATTTATCCGATGAGCGACACGTGCAACAGCTTCATTTCCATCAATGGTGAGATGAGTTTTTTTCATTGAATCTCCTTTATCCATTATAGTTTATTATACTTCCACACTCTTTTACTTTCTCTTAAAGTTCAAATACAATCTATAATTACAAAACCCCGACTTAAGCTTAAAATTGATATGATTTTTTAATAAGTGAGCCTTGCTCATCTAAGGGATTATATAAAATGCACGAAGACAAAGCACGATGGAATGAGAGACATGTCACAAAGCCGATGAGACATGAAGCGGCACCTATTTTAAAAAAATATATAGAACATGCAAATATTGGTGAAGCACTTGATTTAGCATGCGGAACAGGACGCAATACACATTATTTAGAAACAAAGGGCTTTAGTGTTGATGCAGTCGATTTATCTGATTATGCACTTTCACAAATTAAGGACACCCCAAAAATCACAAAGATAGAAACAGATTTAGACAGCTATGATTTAGAAGAAAACACTTATGATTTAATCATCAACTGCAACTATTTAAACAGACGTTTAATGGCTCAAATGACAGATTCATTAAAAGACGGCGGTCTTATTATATTTGAAACATTTATAGAAGCCCATGAAAAGCCGGAGCAGGGGAGTATGAATCCCGATTATCTATTGAAGAAAAATGAACTTTTAAATGCTTTTATCAATTTGGATGTGATTTACTATGAAGAGGTGGATGGAGTGAATTTAAGAGGTGAAAAAAACAAAACAGCTTCTTTGGTGGCTAAAAAACACTCTAATGTCTGAAAAAACTATTCTTGATATGTTTTTCCAAAGTACATATCAATTGCAAAGCGTATAGAGTAGTTCACTTTATAGTCATACTGTTTATGGAAGTTGAATCCGGGTGCGACCTCATAAAAAAACCATTTTTTCCATACATTCTGTCTAAGGTTTAAAGAAGTCGCATAATTATTTATACCGCCGTATGTGGTCGATGTATAGGTGTTGTTCGGGTAGTATGTTTTATGTTCATATTTAGTGTTTCCGGAGACTGACTGTGAGAGACTTAGAGCTATATGGTGTGGTAAAGGATGAAAATACTGTGCACTGAAAGCATAATCCATTCCTGGCACCTTTTCTTGTGTATGTCTATACATAACAAAGCGAAGTAAATTTAAATCTGCAATTTTTTTATCAAAGTATATACTTGTTTCTTCTTCAAACTTGTCATTTGAAGAGTATTTAAATGTTTGAACAGGTTCGATTTCCCATGAACCAAGAGTGTAATCCAAGTTGTATCTTGCCCGTGCAAATGGATGGAATCCGCGTACACCGATAGAATATTTTGATGATATTCCATAGGTTTTTGCAGCAAAATAATTCACACCTACAGATGTCTTGGCATCATTGGCGGTTTGATTGGTTATTTCACTATTTGGATTTTCATTTGTAAGATCATCAATAAACAGGTTGTAATTCTTTTTTGTTCTGCTTAAGGGAAGACGTGCTTTAACTCTGTATCCAAAGTCACTGGAGGTTTTTGTCTGAAATAAGCTGTCGAAACTTACACGCAAAAATGTTTTTTCCGTTTCATCGAGATATTTTTCTGTCTTAAAAAACGAATCTATGGATTCTCCATTTTCATCAATATCGTATGCATCAGCGCTTGTATTGAGGTCAGTGTAATCGTTACTGAGCACTTTATCTATTGATTTAGATAGGCCAAATACAGAATCAGACATTGTGTCATGAAAATTATCAACATAGGAATTCTCTGAGAAAAGGTTGCTTGTTGCGAGACAAGAGAGCAAGATAAGATTTTTTTTCAATGACATATTACAAACCTTCTAATAAAATTATCCATAGTCTATCTATTTCTTTATCATTTAAAAATAAAGATGAACGATTTTTGTATAATTCTTTTAATCCTGCTCTGTTTATAGGTGAAGTGTGTGAACATATTTCATGTGTGGGCAGAAAACCTCTTATTAAAGAGATCTCTTGGGTGATGGTGTTTGCACACAAAAAACATTCTTTTTCAGTATGAAGTCTTCCCTCATGTGCCAATAGCTTCACATAAGATTCTATTGCCACTCTTTTTGGGTTTTGTTTTCCCCATTCTATAGAGGATTGATTTAAAAGATTATAGTAAAAATCTCCTATATCCTCGGCATCCCGAAGATGTTTGTGAAAAAGAGAAAGAAAATCCTGCCAAAGACGAAGAAGTTTATAGTCGTTTATCCATGGAAAACCTATGTGGATAACATCTTTGAGTCGGGAAATTGTTGATTTTGCAGATTCTTCAATCTCATAATCAATCTTAAATCCTATATTTATAGTGCCATGACGTGCGCCATAGAATCTATAAAGAGTTTGTAAGTTATCCTTGGATACTATTGTAACAATTAAGTCCTCTTCTTTGACTTTGTTAAGATTAATTATAAAACCTTGCATCTCTTCAGTTAAACCTGCTTCTTTTATACACAAACTAAAAATTTGTTTTAAAAATTCTACTTAAATAATGCTTCTTTAATTCTTTATCCAGTATAATCAAATCACTTTGTCTAAATAGACTAAGTTAGATTAAAAAAAGCTTAAATATATAAGATTTTTTAATGAATTTGAACATTCTAGGAGAAAAAATGATTAAACATCATGATTTATTGAGATCATTTAAAGACAACTGTGGTTTTGGTCTTGTTGCCAATATCAAAAACAAAGCATCACGTAAGGTTTTAGATGATGCAGTTACGGCTTTGGAGAGAATGATGCACCGTGGTGCAGTTGCTGCAGATGGAAAAACCGGAGACGGCAGCGGACTTTTACTTTCTATGCCTGAAGAGTTTATACGAAAGGTCTCATCGCAAAACGGTGTCGAACTTCCCACTCAATTTGCTGTTGCATCAGTGTTCACTAAAAATAGAGAACACTTAGAAACCCTAAGTGCTATTTGTGTAAACAATGATTTGAAAGTTGTTATGGTTCGTGATGTGCCGATAGATATCAATGCACTCGGTGATCAAGCTATTGCTTCACTACCAAATATTGTACAGATGATAATCACTCCTAATTCTATTATGGCCACAAACAGATTTGATGCACTTTTATACCTTTCTCGTAAAGAAGCGGAGCATGCACTTATTGATGATAGAGATTTTTATATTGCATCTATGAGTGCAAAAGTTCTTTCATATAAAGGGCTTGTAATGCCTACGCATATTAAAGAGTTCTATAAAGACTTACAAAATGAAAATTTTAAAATATCTTTTTCATTGTTCCATCAAAGATTCTCAACAAACACACTTCCTGAATGGCGTTTAGCACAACCATTCCGTGCAGTTGCGCATAATGGTGAAATCAACTCGGTTGAAGGAAATCGTTTAAATGTAAAGATAAAATCTGAATCTATTAAAAGTGAAGTGTTCACTCCTGAAGAGATTGATAGAATATTACCGATTTTACAGTTGAATTCTTCAGATTCTGCTTCCGCGGATAACTTTTTTGAATTTCTAATTGTAAACGGTATGGACTTTTTTAAGGCTGTCCGTGCCGTTATACCTTCAGCTTGGCAAAATGCTCCGCATATGGATCCTGAGCTTCGTGCATTTTATGAGTATCATTCAACAGTGTTTGAAGCATGGGACGGTCCGGCTGCATTTTCTGTGACAGATGGCCGTTATGTAGGTTGTGTGCTTGATAGAAACGGTTTACGTCCTTCAAAATACATCATAACAAATGATGATAATCTTTTGATCGCTTCTGAATACGGTGTTGTGGATATTGCTGAAGAAAATATTAAAGAGCGTGGACGTCTTCAATCTGGTGAAATGTTGGGACTGGATTTAAAATTCGGAAAAGTTCTTAAAAATGAGCAGATAAATGATTACCTCAAATCATCCAACCCTTATATGAAATGGTTGAATGAACACATGATTTATCTCCAAGAGCATGTGGAGGTTCAATATGAAACACACTGTGATTTTTCACGTGAAAACTTTGTAAAAAGACAAAGGTTTTTCAACATCACACAAGAGGTGATAGAACAGGTTATAGAACCGATGATACTGGATGCAAAAGAAGCTGTCGGTTCTATGGGTGATGACACTCCTCTTGCTGCATTTTCAAACAAGCAAAGATGTTTTACGGATTACTTTAAACAAAAATTTGCACAGGTCACCAATCCTCCTATTGACCCGATCCGTGAAAAAGTTGTAATGAGTCTTAACACCGGTTTTGGTGAAGTGCATAATATTTTAGATGAAATTCCATCACATGCGCATCGTTTAAAGTCGATTTCACCTATTATCACCTATGAAAAACTAGAAGTGCTTAAATCTTTTGGAGATAGAAAATCACCGCGTTACCAAGCTTTTTATCATAATACTGTTTTTTCAACTGCATATACTGATTCTCTTAAAGATGCACTTAACACTCTTGTGGAAAAAGTTGTGGATTCTGTGAAAAACCATGGTACAAGAATTATTATTTTAGATGATTATGAATTTTCTGCAAACAATAAAATCATTCCAATGGCAATGGTTGTGGGGCGTTTAAACTTAGCACTCCTTGAAGCAAAAATCAGACATCTCACCTCTATGATCTGTATCACCGGTGAAGTTGTCGATTCTCACAGTGCTGCGGTTCTTATCGGTTATGGTGCAAGTGCAATTTATCCTAATCTATTGTTCGCAACAGCAATTGATAAAATTCAAACATCAAATGTTATAAATATAGAATGCCGTGAAGGTATTAAGGCTGTGCATGGCGCTTTAAATGGCGGAATACTTAAAATTATGTCAAAAATGGGGATTGCAACAATCGCATCGTATAGAAATGCAGGTCTTTTTGATGTTTTAGGTTTAAGTGATGAGATAGTCAGAGATTGTTTTGAAAATTCCAGTTCTGAACTTGCCGGTTTAACATACGGCGATATTGAAGAAAGAATTTCACGATATCATAAAGAGGCATTTGTCGAAGATGGGTTTAAAAAAGTTTTTCCATTGAATATCGGCGGGTTTTATAAGTTTTATTCAGGACAGGAACACCATGATTTCGGTCCTTCTGTGATTCATGCTATACATGCAGTCGCCAACAATGGTAAAAAAGAGGATTTTGACAAATTAAAAGACTTAGTCAATAAGCGCGGTCTGAAGTTTATTCGTGATTTCTTTGACTTAAAATCACAAAGAGAGCCAATAGATATATCTGAGGTTGAATCTAAAGAAAAAATCTTTAAGAGATTTTCATCAGCTGCAATGAGTTTAGGGTCTATTTCACCAGAAGCTCATGAAACAATAGCAATAGCGATGAATAGAATAGGCGGACAATCTAATTCCGGTGAAGGTGGAGAGGATCAAGAGAGATTCGGTACAGAGCGGGTTTCAAAAATCAAGCAAGTTGCATCTGGTCGTTTTGGTGTGACTCCGGCGTATTTACGTTCAGCTGAAGAGATTCAGATTAAAGTGGCTCAAGGTGCAAAACCAGGTGAAGGTGGACAACTTCCAGGACATAAAGTTTCTGCACTTATTGGTAAATTGCGTCATACAGTTCCCGGTGTCACACTTATTTCACCACCGCCGCATCATGATATTTACTCCATTGAAGATTTAGCACAGCTTATCTTTGACTGTAAACAAATAAATCCAAATGCACGTGTTGCAGTGAAGCTTGTTTCCACCATAGGTGTCGGAACGATTGCAGCCGGTGTTGCCAAAGCGTATGCAGATAAAATTATTATCTCCGGTGGAGACGGCGGTACAGGTGCCGCACCTTTAACATCGATTAAATTTGCCGGTAATCCATGGGAGATCGGTTTAAGTGAAGCACATAATGCGCTTAAAGCCAATAACCTTCGCTCTTTAGTTGAATTGCAAACAGATGGCGGTTTAAAGTCAGGTCTTGATGTTGTAAAAGCTGCACTTTTAGGTGCTGAATCTTTTGCATTCGGTACCGGTGTTTTAACTATCGTCGGTTGTAAAATGCTTAGAATCTGTCACGTGAATAAATGTTCAGTTGGTATAGCGACGCAAAATGAGAAACTTCGTCAAGAGTTTTTTAAAGGGCATGTGGATCAAATAATCAACTATTTTACTTTTTTAGCAGAAGATATCCGTTCTATCATGGCGGAGCTTGGGTTTAAAACTATGGAAGAGATGATTGGTCAAGTAAGTGTGCTTAAGGTGAAAGATGATCCTTTCGCTCAAAAGTTTGATTTTTCTTCAGTTCTTCACGAAGAAGCAGGTGTGAACACGCATCAGCAAAAATTTAATCATCCGTTTGATGACAATGCATTTGAAAAAAGCGTTTTAACAGAAGCTATGGCTGCTATAAAACATCCAGAGCATCCGATTAGAATCAATAGAGAAATCCAAAATATTCACAGAAGTTTCGGCGCATTGGTTTCTGGAGAGATTGCTGAGTATTATGGCGATACAGGACTTAAAGCCGATACTATTAAAATTAATCTGACAGGTGTTGCAGGTCAGGCTCTTGGTGCATTTTTAATAAACGGTGTGTCTATTTATCTTGATGGTGTTGCGAATGATTACCTTGGAAAAGGTATGCATGGCGGTAAAATCATCATCACTTCTAAAAATGAAGGTGAAGAGTTTGCAGCCGGCGGTAACACCTGTCTTTATGGTGCAACCGGCGGTAAACTTTACATTTCTGGAAGTGTCGGTGAACGATTTGCTGTTCGTAACTCAGGGGCCTTATCCATCGTGGAGGGAACAGGGGATAATGCTTGTGAATATATGACGGGCGGTATAGTTGTCATCCTTGGCCGCACAGGTATCAACTTTGGTGCCGGTATGACAGGCGGTATCAGTTTTGTATATGATGAAGATCACAGTTTTGTTGAGAATGTAAACCATGAACTGGTTGAAGCTGTAAGAATTGACACTGATGAAGGTTCTGATGCGAGACATTTACTAAAAAAATTAATCAAAGATTATGTAGTTGAAACAGAAAGTGAAAAAGCAAAAGAATTACTTGAGAACTTTAGAGTGGAAGTTAGAAATTTCTGGTTGATTAAACCGAAAAATCTAACAAAATTACCTCTAAATATAGAGAAAGGAGACTAATTATGAAAGAATTTTTAACGACAGAGAGAATAGACCCCAGCAAAAGGCTGGTGGTTGAGAGAACAAAAGATTTTGGTGAAATTTATGACATTTTCAATCTTTCAGATGCTGCTTCTCAGAGTGAAAGATGTATTCAATGCGGAGATCCGTTTTGTTTAAATAAATGCCCGCTTCATAATTATATTCCTCAATGGCTGAAGTCAGTTGCTGAAAAAGATTTGGAGTTTGCATTTAAACTCTCAAATGAGCCTTCACCGTTTCCAGAAGTTATGGGTAGAATTTGTCCTCATGACAGATTATGCGAGGGTGATTGCACCCTAAATGACGGTCATGGAGCTATCACTATCGGCTCTATTGAAACACATATCACAGAAGCTGGATTTAAAGCTGGGTATAAACCGGAATTTTCAGGGATTACGACAGATAAAAAAGTGGCCGTTGTCGGAAGCGGTCCTGCCGGTTTATCTGTGGCGACATACCTTTTACGTTCTGGAATTGCCGTGACAATGTATGAGAGTGCTGATCGTGCCGGCGGACTTTTGACATATGGCATACCAAACTTCAAGCTTGATAAAAAGATTGTTGAGAGACGTATATCTTTACTTGAAGAAGCTGGTTTGAAGCTTGTTTTAAATACTAAGGTCGGTGAAGATATAACATTTGAAGAAGTTGCGGATGCTCATGATGCAATGTTTATAGGTGTAGGTGCAACTAAGGGTAAAAGTGCAGGTTTAGTTGGTGAAAAGGCTCCAAATGTATATACAGCTATGGATTATTTAACTGCCATTCAAAGAAAAAACTTTAAAACTGCATATGATAAGAAGTATGATTTTAGAGACTTGAATGTGGTTGTTATCGGTGGCGGGGACACTGCTATGGATTGTCTTAGAACTGCAAAACGTGAAGGTGCAAGATCAGTGACTTGTCTTTACCGCCGTGATGAAAAAAATATGCCCGGTAGCAGAAAAGAGTATAAAAATGCTATGGAAGAGGGTGTTGATTTCACATTTCTTGCTGCACCAAAGGAAATTATTTTAGGTGAGAGTGGTAAAGCTATCGCTGTGGAAGCTGTTAAAACGAATCTTGGAGCTAAAGATGACTCTGGCCGTCAAAGAATGGAAGAGGTGAAAGGCAGTGAATTCAGAGTGAAGGCTGATGTTGTTATCATGTCTTTAGGATTTGATCCGGTTGTTCCATCATTTTTAGCAGAAAATGGAATCGAGACAAATTCTTGGGGTGGGATTATTATCAACGAAGAAACCTACGAAACGACCACTGCAGGTGTTTATGCCGGCGGTGATTGTTTCCGCGGGGCTGATCTTGTGGTGACAGCTGCCTTAGATGGCCGTGAAGCAGCGAGAAATATTTCAAAATCTTTACTAAAATAATCTAATGAGACGGAGATAAAAATATTTAATATATTCTTTATCTCTGGCAGTTATTTTAAGAACCTTGTATAAATAATAATAATAAAATCCTTTTAATTAATATATTTTTGCTATAATCGAGAAAATTTATATTATTTTCAGAGGATATTTATGAACCTTCTTAACCTTTTTTCAAAAGTCACAAATCAAGAACCAGCTAAAAGTGAAGCATCTGCCCATTGGGTGAAATGTAAATCATGCCATTCTTTAATGTATTACAAAGAAGTTGAAAATCAAAACTATGTATGTCCAAAATGTGGGTTTCACCTTCGTATAGGCGTGAAAGAAAGACTTGAGCTTTTAGCTGATGAAGATTCTTTTGTGGAATATGATGCAACTCTCAAACCGGTTGATCCCCTTAATTTTGTAGACAAAATATCTTATAAAGAAAGGTTGGAGGCTGCACAGAAAAAAACTGGAAAAACTTCATCAGTTGTTAGCGGTTCAATAAAAATGAATGGTGTGTCCGCTCAAATAGTTATTTTTGATTTCGCCTTTATGGGTGGTTCTTTAGGCTCAGTTGAGGGGGAAAAAATTGTTCGCGGGATAAACCGCGCTATTGAAAACAGAGAAGGTTTCATCATTCTCTCTGCCTCTGGCGGAGCTAGAATGCAAGAAAGCACATTTTCTTTACTTCAGATGAGTAAGACTTCAGCTGCCTTAGCAAAGTTGGGCCGTCATAAGCTTCCGTTTATCTCTGTGCTTACAGATCCGACGATGGGGGGTGTGTCTGCTTCTTTTGCCAATCTTGGAGATATTATTATCGCTGAACCCGGTGCGCTTATAGGCTTTGCAGGTGCACGTGTGATTGAACAAACAATAGGTTCCGCTTTACCGGATGGATTTCAAAGAGCTGAATTTTTACTTGAGAAGGGTTCTATAGATATGATTGTCAATAGAAATGATCTTAAAAAGACTTTGGCAGATCTTTTAACGATAATGAAAGTGGCTTAATCAGTTTATGCGCTTGTATGCTCTTTGCGATCAGGAACTTTTAGATTCCAGAGGAATCTCTTTAGAAGATTTTATTGAAATTGCAAAGAGTGAAAATGCTGAAATTATTCAGTATAGAAATAAAAAGTCTGATATAGCTTTTATAAAGGCACAGCTTATTAGAATCAGAAAAATGTATACTGGATTTTTGATTATAAATGACTCTTATGAACTTGTTGAGTTGTGTGACGGTGTGCATCTTGGACAAGAAGACTTGAAAAATATAGATGCTGAAGTCTCACGTGCAGTTGCAATTGTAAGAAATCTTATCGGTGAAGATAAAATTCTTGGCATATCCACTCACAATGAAGATGAAGTTCTTCAAGCAAATGAAATGGATTTAAATTATATAGGTTTAGGTGCGTATAAAGACACCTCGACAAAAAAAGTGTCAAAGACCTTGGGAGATTCTCTCGACGCTATAGCTGCAAAATCAAAGCATTTTGTAGGGGCTATCGGCGGTGTGAAGAAAAGCGATAATTTTGTAAATGTCACTTACCATGTGATAGGCAGCGGATTGATAGATTTAATATGAAAATAGAAATAGTCTCCATAGCAAAAAAAGAGAAAACAATTTATGAGCCTTTGTATAAAGATTTAGAGAAAATGATATCCCGTTTTGCAACAATTGAGGATACTGAAATCTTTCCAAAAGCAGTGGCCAAGGCGCATACAATATCTCCGCAAGCCTCACAAAAAGCCTATACTGAAGCATTAAGTGGGTATATTAGTAAAGATTATAGTGTAACTTTACACCCTGATGGAAAATTAATCGACAGTTATGATTTTAGTAAGCTTTTAAATGATAGAATGTCCGTGAAATTTTTTATAGGCGGAGCTTATGGATTTGAGGAAAGCTTTTTAAAAAAAAGTGATCAGGTGATTAGTCTTGGAAAATTGACTATGAGCCATAAAATTGCCAAAGCAGTGTTACTTGAACAAATCTATAGAGGTTTTTCAATATTAAGCAAGCATCCATATCATAAGTAAGAAACAAATAAAGGGAAGAACAATTGCAACAGAGTGAACTTAGCTACTTTAAAGAAATCTTAGAGAGCCGTAATGAGCAAATAATCAAAAATATAGACGGTGTTAACGATGAGTTAGACCAACTTAACAGATTAGAATTAAATGATGAAGGCGATCATGCTTCTGTAAATAACAGTGCTATGATTGAGAGTGTGATTGTGCGCCAGCAAGAACAAGAGTTAAGAGAGATCAATATCGCTCTAGGTAAAATGTCATCAGGTGAATACGGTGTATGCGCCATGTGTGAAGATGATATAGGTTTTCAAAGATTAAAAGTGAAACCACATGCTATTTATTGCATAGATTGTAGAGAGATTGTCGAAAAAACCAAACAAGGATAAGATTATGCATATTAAGAGATTTACGGTTGCAGCACTATTATATATCGCTTTTATAGGTTGGTATATGAGTACTTTTGTGACAGATGGGACTACAAGTATAAATCTGCTCGGTGTTGTTATGCCATCATTGTCTAATTCTATATGGGTTATGCTTGTACTTTTAGTCTTGCTGATTGGAAGTATTGTTCATATGAGTTTTTATTCAGTTGTGGCCACTCTGCATTTACGTAAATACGAAAAAGACTATGAAAAAGTTATAGATGCAATCTCGGATGCTTATCTTGGAAAAGAAGATAGAAATCATATCTTTAAGACACCTAGATACACTATGTTAGGTTCACTTATAGATAACTCCACAGTGTTTCCAAATAACACTATAAGTTTAAATATTGAAGATGAAAAAATTCGTTCAACTCTTAAAATAATTGAAGACATTAAAGAGGGTGAAGTTGTTGATTTGAAAAAATTATCTTTATCTCTTGATAATCCGCTTGTGATTCAAAATGACAGAAATAGATATAAAAACGGTTCTCTAAGCGGGAAAGATTTTTTAAGTCATCCAGATAAGTATAATGCAGGCCTCTTAAGTGAAATATATGTAGACTATGTTAAAACAGCTTCTCTTAAAGAGATTGAAGCATATAAATCATTTATGACAAAAGAAGCTTTGTTTTATGTCTTGGCACGCGTGAATGCTGATGAGAACACATTGGTGATCTCAAACGAATCACTCATAGATTTATTTGAAATATTGGAATTAAACAAACAAGATTATTTGGATATCGCAGCATCTATGTCACGCTGTATGATTCCTGAGCAAAGAATGAAACTTTTTGAAACTCTCAGTGATATGCATGAAGAGGCTATGGACTCTTATTTATTCACTTTATTTGACTTGGAAATGTTGGCGCCGGCCAATGCTATTTTAGATATTTCACTTCCTGATGAATATATGAATTTTAAAGCATACCGTGCATTAAAAGAGTCAAACCAACACTTCAATATAAATTTGTTTGTTTAAATGACAAATAAACTCACATTCGAGAGGCCGATTTATGTATTGGCTCCTCTTGCCGGATTTACAGACCTCCCTTTTAGAAGTGTTGTTAAAAAATTCGGTGCGGATTTAACTGTGAGTGAGATGTTAAGCTCCAATGCTTTAGTGCATAATTCCCAAAAAACATTGCATATGCTTCAAAAAAGTTCTCTTGAAGATCCTTACTCTGTGCAAATTGCCGGCGCGAGTATAGATATTGTAAAAGGTGCTGTTGAGATACTAAACACACATGAGGGCATCGATGTGATTGACTTAAACTGCGGTTGCCCTGTCCCAAAGGTTGTAGGTCATGGCAGTGGAAGTTCACTTTTACTCGATTTACCTTTGATGGGTGAAATAATCCGTACAATAAAAGACACATCCAACAAAAATATGACAAGTGTTAAAATCAGACTTGGCTTTGAGAAGAAAAATCATGTTGATATCGCAAAAAGGGTTGAAGACTCGGGAGCTGACTTCATTGCTGTTCATGGCCGCACCCGCACAGGAAAGTTTAAAGCCGAAGTTGATTACGATGCAATTAAAGAGATAAAAGAAGCTGTGTCCATCCCTGTTATTGCCAATGGGGATATTGATTCTTATGAAAAAGCTAAATGGGTATTGGAGCATACCGGAAGTGACGGTGTGATGATTGGACGCGGGGCTGTTGGAGCTCCTTGGATTTTCCATCAGCTTAGAACCGGTGAAGAACATATAGACAATGCTTTAAAGCATACAATAATCATGGAACATTTTGACAAAATGATAGAGTTCTATGGACAACATGGAGTCCCGATGTTTAGAAAGCATACGCACACATATTCCAAGGGTTATCGCGGTGCATCTAAACTTAGAGATGAAGTGAACCGTGTGAATGATATACAAGAGTATAGAGACATTTTGGATGAGTTTTTTATAAACTCGGAGATGGTGTAGTTATGCTGAAAATTTCTAAGTCGATTAAAAATTTAGACACTATAGATATAGCAGATAATTTATTTCATTATGATTACAACACAAAGCATCTTCTTTCTTTGATCAAAAAAGGCATCTCCGAAGATGATCCTGCATATATGAGTTCATTCCGTTCATTTGAAGGTGAAGTGTTTGAAAATTTTATTTACGAAAAGCTCTTGCGATATGCAGAATACACTCCGGAAGTGGAAAAATTTATTTTAAAAGGTTTTCATCAAAATAGATTTAAATCGCATCCAAACACACTCTCTATCAGCGAAAAACAGCAAATTGTTTACAGAACAAAAAGTAGAGAGATTAGTGAGTTTGATGCTATGATGATCACTAAAGACAAAGAGTTGTACTTCGTGGAGATGACTTTGGTGAAGTCAGTTTTAAAGCTCAGGCGCCGCCTGCGGAAGAAGAAAGCTCTTTTGGAGACAATATTTCCAGATATGGAGATTAAAGCTTTAATCATTTTAAATGACGGGGCAACGGGGACAAAACAGTTTCCGGATTACTGTAAAGTTTGGTTTACAAATGAGTTTTCTGCCCAAAATGTACTAGACAATATTCGAAACCCATCTCTTAAAAAACTTCAGCCCAAGCAAATAGTTAAATCAAAAAAAATGTTAGAAGCACATAGACTAAAGGTGTATCCATTTAGATACTACAACACTATGACATGGATTACAAAAACCCTAAGAGCACATAAAAAACATGTTCTAGATATGTACTTTTTAATGAATTTCAAAGTGCAAAGATTCCATGATTTGTATAATAAGCTTTATATCGGTTATATCAGCATGCAAGATGCCCGTAATATACTTTCTTTAGGCAAAGATGAATATGATGATGATTTAAGAGTTGTTGTGGCGATAGAAAAGAAACATTCAGATGAGATAGTGCTTACGTACTACATTCAAAAAACCCGAAAAAACTTATATCTGTATTCTTTTGATGATGATGACGTTATGAGTAAAGAAAAAAAAGATCCATATGGTATAACCGTGACTGAAGTGTATCATAGCAATAAAATCATGGATGAGAGTTTTATTCTTAGTTTGCAAGATATTGCAAAGATCAAAAAATTGCTCAAAGACAATTTTTTAAAAAATAATGCAAATTAAGAAGTGTAAGATATATTGGCCGCCTTTTCTTTATAAATCTGCATAGGGTCTTTTTCTTGCATAGTGCCTTCTTGTAAAAAATCATCAAGTTCTTGGTGCCTGTTTTGAAGTATCGTATCAAAGTCATCTTGTGTCACAGGCTTGTTATCTGTGAATTTATCAAGTAAGATATTGTTCGATCCCATGAGAACTAAATAGCTTTGCCCTAGAAAATCAAGCATCACCACGCTGTTGTGTTCATTGATGTTTTTTTGAAAACGTATACTTACACCTTCGGGTGTCCCCTTATGGGCATCATTTGCCACTTTAAATAACCAAGAAGAAGACTTGTTTTGACTTGCCGATTTGTTTATTTTATTTTTTAAAATAAAAAGAATCAAGATACCGATAAGTAAGATACCGATAACCATATAGTAGTTGTTTGATAGGTCTTCGCTTGGTTTTGTAGGTAGGGATGATGTTTTATTTGAAAGACTGTTCTTTATCGGGGATTGCGTGTTGTTATCGTTGCTTAAGGCTGTTGTGAACCTAAGTCTCAGTCCATATGCATCTGATGTTTTAGAGGCTTTAAAACTTATCTGTGCCGGAACCTCTGCAACAATCTTAGTGTACTGGGCAAGAGGCACTATGCTTATGCTGTTTAAAAATTTTGAAGATAAGGCTTTTGTCTTTGTTGATTCAATAGAGGCATCTTCTAGTTTGATAATTATTTTTGAATCACTTGTGCTTTGTTTTATCTTTCCTTCATAGGGAGTGTCAAATGTAATCATCACATCCACTCTGTCTGTTCTGTCATAAACATTATAGCTAAGGATTTTTGATGCATTTAAAAACAAGGGGAGCAGTAAAATCAGAAGTAGTCTAGTCATTGTCTTCTCTCTCTTTTGCAAGGTGGTATAAAACTGCACTTGAGTCTAAAACTTCATTGATACGAATAGCAAGATTCTTCTCATACACCATCACTTCACCTTTTCCTAAAATACGGCCGTTGACATATGATTCAACACTCTCGCCAGCTGGTTTTTTAAGGTCTATAATAGTGCCTTTTTCATATTTGAGTATCTCTCTCACACTTGCTTGTGTCTCGCCTAAGTCAGCGACAAACTCGACTTCCATATCCAACAAACCTGAGTAGTTCATCCAAGATAATTCTTCTGTTTCATTGTAGGGTGTAGAACTATCTATAAAACTGTAGCGATTTTTTTTATTCAATCTAATTCCTTAATTGCAACAAGTAAGATATCGTTGTCAATTTTAATATATTGTATTTGATCGTATTGACAGTCAAATTGATCAAATTTTTCAAAATGAGGTGTGCCTATTGTATACGTGTTCACACCTGATTCTTCAGCAATCACTTTGGCACTTCCGACAATCAGGTTTGTGGTTTCGAGTGTCATGTCTATAAGAGTTTCTTCACTGCTTTCATCTTCTTCAAGAAAAAGTTTTGAGATTCTTTGCATAAAGTTAGAATCAGAGCCGACATACACACGATGTTTCTCTCCACTTAGTGTGTTTATGTCAATATAAGCAATAAGTGTTCTCTGCATTTGGACCTTATCATGTAATGCATGAGGTGCGCGAATTTGATGAATACAAAAGTTTTCAGAAGCTTCAACGATTGTCTTTAGCATAACTAACCCTTTTAAAACTCTTTATTTGAATCAATTATACTTTATAAATATCAATTCAATATTAAATTAAAGGCTATTTCAGTACAATCCTTAAAAAATATGGTTATGAATGCTTGAATTGGTTTTACTCGGTTTAATTGTTGGTTTGTTATCCGGTTTTTTTGGGATTGGAGGAGGGACTATCTTAGTGCCTCTTTTACTTTTAGCCGGATATGATACGAAAATAGCAATTGGTATATCAGTGGTTCAAATGGTTTTCAGTTCAGTGTATGGAAGTTATTTAAACAATAAAAAAGGCACACTTGACACAGCTATGATTTTTATCATAGGCATGGGCGGTTTTATCGGAGCTCTGCTTAGCGGATTCATAACTTCTAGCTTTAATGATGAAGTATTAGAAATGATTTTCCTGAGTTTTGCTATATTTGCGCTTTTAAGACTCTTCTTTAAAACAAAAGAAGATGTCACTCAAAAAGAAGTGAATAAAATTTTACTTTTTATCATAGGATTTTTCTTAGGTGCAATAAGTATGACAATCGGAGTCGGGGGAAGTATAATTCTCGTACCGATACTGGTTGGATTTTTCCATGTGCCCTTGAAACAAGCTATATCAGCAGGGCTCTTTTTTGTAGTCTTTTCATCTGTTGCCGGATTGATTTCGCATTCACTGGCTGAAGATATAGACTATATAAGCGGAATTGTCATAGGAAGCGTCTCTTTATTTGGGGTGTATGCAGGTATAGTGTTAAAAGATAAAGTGAATGAAGCGGTGCAAAAAAGATTATTGATTAGTTTTTACTTTTTGGTGGTTTTATATTTAATAAATAGAATATTTTTAGAGGTTTAAATGAATAAAAAAGATCAAATAGTCATAACGGGTGCAAGAGAAAATAATTTAAAAAATATCAATTTAACATTACCGAAGAATGAGCTGATTGTAATGACCGGTCTTAGCGGTTCTGGTAAATCGACTCTTGCCTTTGACACCTTGTACGCTGAGGGTCAGCGTCGTTATATGGAATCTTTATCTTCTTACGCGCGTCAGTTTTTAGACCGTGTTGGAAAACCTGATGTGGACAAGATAGAAGGCTTAACTCCAGCTATAGCAATTGATCAAAAAACAACTTCTAAAAACCCACGTTCAACTGTTGGAACCATTACAGAAATATATGATTATTTCAGACTTCTTTATGCCCGTGTGGGAGTGCAACATTGCCATAAATGTCAAAAAGTCATCTCACAAATGTCAGCCTCAGATATCATCACTGAAGTGGCAAAGTTGCCTGAGGGAGCAAAACTGGTACTCTTAGCTCCTCTTGTGCGTGAAAAAAAAGGCTCCTATGCAGATATGCTTGAGTCACTTGTTCATAAAGGTTATGTAAGAGCTATGATTGATGGTGTGATGGTTCGTTTAGATGATGAGATAGAACTCTCTAAAACGAAAAAGCATACGATTAAAGTTGTTATAGACAGGGTTGTTGTAAAAGCGGAGAACAAAGAAAGAATCGCAGCGGATGTTGAAAAAGCTTTAAAAGAGAGTTATGGTGAATTAGAGATAGATATTTTAAATCATGAGGAACTTGGTCTTAAACAGCAAAGTATCCACTATTCTGAACACAACGCTTGTTTTGACTGTAAGATAAGTTTTGATCCGCTTGAACCTCTTAGCTTTTCGTTCAATTCACCAAAAGGCGCATGTAGTGAATGTGATGGCTTAGGCCTTCGTTATGCACTTGATCAGGAAAAAATAATAGATCAGGACTTATGTATTGAAAAGGGTGCGGTGAAGATAGTGTATGGATTTAACAAAGGCTATTACTTCACCTTCTTAAAAGGTTTTTGTGCTGCTAATGATATCGATATAACCGTTCCATACTCTTCACTTCCGCCATACCAGCAAAAAGCAATTTTACACGGTAATATTGACGAAGTGGAGTTTTTATGGAAAAAGCACACTGTTAAGCGATTATTTCCAGGTATTATCCGAATAGCGTATGATATGTTTAAAGATGAGAAAGAATTAGCGGACTATATGAGCGAGAAAGTTTGTAATATTTGTGACTCGAACAGACTTAAGCGTGAATCTTTAGCAGTTCGAGTTGCAGATAAAGGAATTTCTGAACTTCTTAAAATGCCAATTGCACAAACATACGAGTGGTTTGCTGATACAAAAAACTTCACCTACATGGATGATCAAGACACTCAAGTTGCAAAACCTATTTTAAATGAGATACGTGAGCGGCTTTATTTTCTATTTGACGTAGGTCTTGGATATATCACACTTGGACGTGATGCAAGAACAATAAGCGGTGGTGAAGCACAAAGAATCAGAATTGCTTCACAAATCGGTTCGGGACTAACCGGAGTCATGTATGTTTTAGATGAGCCAAGTATCGGTCTTCATGAGCGAGATACGCTGAAGCTGATAAGAACACTTAGAAACCTTCAAGAAAAGGGTAACACTGTTATAGTTGTAGAGCATGATAAAGAAACAATTGAAAATGCTGACTTTATTGTTGATATTGGTGATGGAGCTGGAAAGTTTGGCGGGGAAGTTGTTTTTGCCGGAAAATTAGATAAGCTGAAAAAAGCTAAAACACTCACTGCAGACTACCTTTACGGAAGAAAGAAGATAGAGTATTTTTATAGACGTGAACAAGATAAGCATATAGAAATCAATAATGTGAAATTAAATAATATCAATGATTTATCTGTAAAAATCCCCCTTAATAACTTCGTTTGTATAACAGGGGTTAGCGGAAGTGGAAAAAGTTCTTTAATGCTCCAAACACTTTTACCGACTGCAAGAGAACTTTTAAATCATGCTCGAAAAGTGAAAAAAGTTGCCGGTGTCAGTATAACAGGATTGGAGAATGTTGATAAGGTGATCTATCTTGATCAAAGCCCGATTGGTAGAACACCGCGCTCAAATCCTGCAACATACACCGGGGTGATGGATGAGATTAGAAACTTGTTTTCTCAAACAAAAGAAGCACAAATCCGTGGATATACAACTTCAAGATTTTCTTTTAATGTCAAAGGCGGTCGATGTGAAAAATGTCAGGGAGAGGGCGAAATAAAAATAGAGATGCATTTCTTACCTGACATAATGGTGAAGTGTGATACATGTTATGGAACAAGATACAATCAACAGACTTTAGAAGTTTTTTACAAAGGAAAAACAATATCAGATGTTTTAAATATGAGTGTTGATGAAGCCTTTGAGTTTTTTAAACCTATCCCAAAAATCCATCAAAAATTAAAAACTATAGTTGATGTCGGACTAGGATATATTTCACTGGGACAAAATGCCGTCACTCTTTCCGGCGGTGAAGCACAGAGGATTAAACTCTCTAAAGAGCTTTCCCGTAAAGATACGGGGAAAACTCTGTATATACTTGATGAGCCGACAACAGGCCTTCATTTTGCGGATGTTGACAGACTCACAGGTGTGCTTCACCAGTTTGTTGAACTTGGAAACAGTATGCTCATAATTGAGCATAACCTGGATATGATTAAAAATGCTGACTGGATTATAGATATGGGACCAGAAGGTGGATCAGGCGGTGGTTTGGTTATAGCGCAAGGCACACCGGAAGATTTAGCAAGCTCGTATAAAGAGACGGGAAGCTATACTGGTGAATACTTAGAAAAAGAGCTGGCTTTACATACTAAGTAGTACTGAGTATCTTCTTTAAGATCCTAGTTTTTGGATACTTGGAGGATTCGTTCTAAAAGCATTTTTAAATGCATTAGCACGTTTTTCTCTAATCTTACCCTGCGCGAGCGGAGCTAAAAAGTATGCCATATCTATACATTCATCAACATCATAGTTGTTATCGTGAGTGTAAGCAATCTCTTTACCAAGTTTAACAGCTTGAGATGCTATGTTTCTAGCATAAGCAATAATTTCTTTATGGTGCCTGTCATATTTATGTCCGCTTCCAAAATAAACAAACTTTCCATTTAAGCTCATATTTAAATAATCTTGATAATTCATCTGTTTATCATAGCGTGTGAGTTGGTTTGAACTATATCTGTCTAAATCAGAATCAAGTTCTTCAAGTATAGGAGTGGGTTCAATGTTGGCCTTATTAAGGTTGAAAAGATATTTAATTTCTATAAGTTTACCCCGATAACCATCTCTGATTGATTTTGAACAAAGGTTTGTCACATCATTCATCTCAAGTTCATGAAAGTTTCCATCAATTTCAAAGCCTTGCTTAGATAAGAGGGAATCATTATTGTATCCGATAGGGCATACGGTTGGATTATATAAAAATATTGTTCCAGCCACATTCTTATTTTTCTTTTTTAGCAATGTTTTAAGGTCATTGAGAGTGATTTTGATATCTTGTCTCTCCTCATCCTTTTCATTTATATAAATATAATGTTTTGTTAAGTACTCATGGTCAAAATTAGTTGAAAATATTCCAAATGTTTGCATATGTTTAAATCCTGTAGTTGTTATTGGAATTGTACTATAATTCTCTTCATGATTTATATAGCATTTTTATTTTTTACATTTTTGATTTTATTTATAGCTTTTTATCAATGGCAATATCATATGATATTTTCGCCGGTTTATTATCGAGAGAGTGTGTTAAATGATAATTTTGAGATGCTTAGTGTTGTCACTGAAGATAAGATCGAACTTGAAGGTGTTGTGTATGAACCTAAAGTTATACATGCCACTCTTTTATTTTTTGGCGGACGTTCTCATGATACGGTTGGTTTAATTGACAAACTCTCACAAAGTTTTCCCAATACAAGAGTGATCACCTTTAATTACCGTTCTTATGGGAAAAGCTCAGGCAAGGCAACTGAAGAAAATATTTTTAATGATGGAGTTCAAATAGCGTCTCTT
>JACNLH010000031.1 GCA_014381585.1 Candidatus Sulfurimonas ponti | reverse complement strand
CTTATCGCTGGACCGATTGTACATCACGCAGAGATGATGCCACAGTTTGCAAGTAGGTGGAACTTAGTAAAAAACTACAAGAACATTGCAATCGGACTTTTTATATTTTCTATTGGTCTTTTTAAAAAAGTGGTGATTGCAGATACATTTGCAACTTGGGCTACAAATGGATTTGACAAGGCTGAAACATTAAATATGCTAGAAGCTTGGGCAACAAGTCTGAGTTATACATTTCAAATCTATTTTGACTTTAGCGGTTATACAGATATGGCAATAGGTGCAGCCTTATTGTTTAACATTAAACTTCCTCAGAATTTTAATTCACCCTACAAATCAACAAGTATTCAAGATTTTTGGCGCAGATGGCACATGACCCTTTCTAGATTTTTAAAAGAATATGTTTATATTCCTCTTGGTGGAAATAGAAACAGTTCTGTAAAAACATCCACAAACTTACTCGCAACTTTTTTAATCGGTGGAATCTGGCATGGAGCTGCTTGGACATTTGTATTTTGGGGATTACTGCATGGAATAGCACTTGTTATTAATAATATTTGGAAATCTATTGGATTTAAACTTCCCGTTTTTATCGCTTGGTTTATCACTTTTAACTTTATTAATATCACTTGGATTTTCTTTCGGGCTAAGGAATGGAGTGATGCTGTTAAAGTTTTGTCAAGTATGTTCTTTGGAGAAATTATAATACCTGATGCAATATCGAATTATTTCCAAAATACATTTCAAACAGGAATAGTGTTTCAACACATAGATGCTAGTTCAGATGGTATATTTTGGTTGATTGGTGCTTTTGTAATCATATTAACAATGAAAAACACTTCTTACTTCACCTCTCATTTTATTGCAAATAAGAAAACAGCCTTTATAATGTGGTTTAGTTTTATATTTTCATTTCTTCACTTTACAAAAGTAAGTGAATTTTTGTACTTTAACTTTTAGGATTATACGAAGTGAAATATACAAAAAAATGGATTCTTTTTTCTCTTAGTTCTATTTTGTTAACTTTATCGTTGATTGCCTCGATTAATTTCTTCATGGATCCTTTTTGGACTTTTAGCTATGAGCATACATTCAATCAATACCAAAAAAGTAGTAGAGAAAGACAACAAAAAAGTAATGCCTTATATTTTAGAGAAAAAAAATATGATACTTTAATTTTTGGAAGTAGTCGAACAACACATATGAATCAACATAAATGGAGTGATACTACATTTAACTACTCAGCATCAGATATGAAACCTAATGAATATAACGAATACCTTAACTTTGCACTTTTAGAAGCGAAGCAACCAATAAAAAAAGTCATTATAGGCTTAGATTTTTTTGGATCACTTACATATACCCCTATCGTAGCCAAGGAACCTCGTTTAATTTTAGATAAAATAGCCGAGCCCTTTTATAAATATAAATTGCTGTTTAGCTTGGACACTCTCACCTTTTCAATGCATAATTTTAAATATACTTTCAAAAAACCTGATGGGAAATATACTTATAATTATGTTAAAACACCAAAAATAAAATCTCAAGACACCTTAGAAAATTTTAATCAGAAAGTGAATTCTAATGCACTAGGATACAAAAGAAGATACTCTACAAAATACGATAGTAACTATATAAAGATAATAACTAACCTTGTAAATTCACACCCAAATATTAAATTTATAGTTTATACTTCACCAGTAAGTGAAGCACATTTTAGAATACTTCAGAATCAAAACTTATATGAAGAATATGAAAGATGGCTGGAGGAAAGCGTATATGTTTTTAAAGAGATTAACCATTATATGTATATAAACGATTTAGCAAAAAATGCAAATTTATATTTTATGGATTCTCATCATGGATACGCAACAACATATGATTGTATAATAGATGATTTTTTAAATCAGGAATCAAACTGCCCAAAAGTGAATATGGCTTTAACCACAGAAAATATTAAAGTTAATTTAAATCGTTTAAAAAAATTAAATGCTCAGTAATTCTGTTTTTATTTGCTCAAATAAATCACTTCTCTCTTTGATTTCAGAAGGAAGCATAAAATGCTTTTGCTTCTTTTCTTCACCTATACTTTTCCAACGTGCTGCACTTGCAAAAAGTGAATTTCCAAAAAAAGTCATAGTTGGTGTTCCAACCAATGAAGCTAGATGGTATGTTCCCGTTGACGTGCTCACAAACAGTTTAAAATTACTAATGAGTTTTGCAAAATATATAAGCCCATCAAGAGAAAAGTAAAAAACGATATTTGTATTATAAAATCTTCTTTGCATCTCTTCATAAAGATCTTTCTCATCAGGTCCAAACGTCATTACAACTTGGTATTTGTTTTCTTTTAAAACGGCTCCTATCAACACTTCATACTCATCCAAAGTCCAGTTGGCGTCACTTGAACCGCCAAAGCCCACATGAAAACAGATAACTTCTTTTTCTATCTCATTGTTAATGCGAAACACATCGTACACTTTTTTTGCATCTTCAAAGGCTAAAAGAGGTTTTTTATACTCTAGATTTATATCAGGAAACAACTCTTTAGTTAGTTCTAGGTTGTACTCAAACTCAGCCATTTTCACCTGACTTCTTCTTTGCTTCACCTTGTCTGTATAAAAAATTTGCGCTATTTTTGTTGCGGGGGCTATTCTTTTTGGAATTCTTGCTAGAAATTGAGCAAGAGCAACCCGTGTGTTTGAAAATAGTGTGATGGAGACATCTATTTTATATTGGGCGATTTTTCGGCTTAACTCCCAAACACCTTCACCCTCATCGACTATAACCTCATCGATAAAAGAACAAGCTTCAGCTAAAGCGCGGTTAAGAGGTGCCACCAGAACTATCAGTTTATTATTTGCATCATGTTTTTTTAAAACATGTATTGCAGGTGAAGCTGTTATAAAATCACCAAGCTTATCATTACGCACCACTAAAATATTCATAAAACTTATTCCTAATATTAAAATATTATTCTACATTAAATAGAATGTGCTCAAGCTTATATCTTCTTATATTGAACAATTTTTAATCACAATAAAGAGTATAAATTATATTTATACCGCTATAATTCAAATATCATAATAAATTATTAAAGGAGGACATACTATGACAAAATTTACAGATATAAAACTAAATGATGAGATGTACTCTGTTGTGTTTGGTTTGGGAAAAGTTGTTTTTGTATTGGCAAAATCACTTAGACTCGATGGCTATTATGTATTTGAAGTTGAATACGAAAACGGACAAAGAACCCATTACACTGAGGATGGAAAGCCGGGATGGTGTAAAGATATAACCAAGTGTGCCAAAACTGTACATTATAAATATGAAATAAACTTTGATACACTCGACACCCAAGTGCCAACAACACTGCTAAAAAGACATCAAATAGAAGCATATAGGAATAATGATGTTCTAGAGATGATGAGTCCCGCAGGCGGTTGGATAGATGCTATTTTAATGCCTGACATCATGGTGGACAATGCTATCAACAATGGTGAATACCATTTATTTAGAAAAATGAAGGTCTGATTTATTTTACTTAGCTAAATAGGGTATAATCCCCCTTATGAAAGAACCTTTTAGATGGGATGATTATTCCGACCAACCGGCACTGCTTCGTGATAGAACCTACAAAAAAACTATGCGAAAAAAAGAGTTTTTATCAATTTTAAAAACTTTTTTAACAGCTTTATTCATACTCCCTGTTTCAATCATTGCCATGCCCTTTATAAAACGAAAACAGATAAACTCATCTGAATTTTTTTGTATGGGGCTTGATTTTCAACGAGAACCGGAACTAAGCATAAAACTTTTAGAAGAACTCCAGCTAAAAAGAGTCCTGTTAAGAATTAAATTATGGGAAATGGATTCACTCTCTGAGCTAAAAGAATTTATTCTAAAACTGCAAGATAAAAAAATCACTTTAAAAATAATGCAAGACAGAGAACATGTTGAGGATTTAAAACTTTTAGAAAAAGATTTACGGGCTATTTTTTCAACGCTTGAGGGGCTTATAGATATGTATGAGATAGGTTCCACCATCAACAGAAGTAAATGGGGCTTTTTCAGCGTGGATGAATATAGCAGATTCTATAAAACTGCTTATGATTTAAAAGTATCAGAGTTTCCACATATCAAGCTTATAGGAAGCGGTGTTATCGATTTTGAGTACCACTTCACCGCACATACACTTTTTAACTTTTTCAAGTACAAATATGACGGAGTCTCTGCTTTACTCTATGTTGACAGACGCGGAGCACCGGAACATATGCAAATGGGGTTTGCACTCTCAGATAAGATTGCCCTGCTCAGCACTATGGTTTGGATGAGCCCAAAATCTAAACACGCTTTACATATCACTGAAACCAATTGGCCCTTATCAGGAACTGCACCTTACGCTCCGACAAGCGAATACGAATGTATAGATGAAGAGTCTTATGCTGATTTCATGTTGCGCTACCATCTTTTGGCTTTTGCTTCGCAGCAAGTGGATTCACTCTCTTGGCATCAGCTGATAGCTCGGGGGTATGGTCTTATAGATAACATTGAGGGTATCAAATACAGACCTGCATTTCAAACATATAAATATATGTTGCAAACTTTGCAAAATGCACAATTTTTGCGTATGGATATAAAAAGAGACTATTATATACTCCAGTGTTTAGTCAATGATCAGCTTGTTCAAATACATTGGTCACTCAAGCCGACCACTTTAAAAAATGAAGATTTTTTCGATGTGTACTCCCGTGATGGTGAAGTTATCACAGATGAAGTGCTAGATATAGCTTCTTCACCGATTTATATGTTTATAAAAAAAGCAG
>JACNLH010000072.1 GCA_014381585.1 Candidatus Sulfurimonas ponti | reverse complement strand
GCCATAGTCGACGGAATGCCAAACAGGGCCAGAGCACTTGTTCCAAATATTAAAGTATATGAAATGAATGAAATCGTGAAAAAAATAAGTGAGTTTTGTGATGTTTAGTTTTTTTAAAAAAGAAGAAGCCCCTCCGGATATTCAGAAAGTCAAAGAGAAAGAGGATTATGAGGATATTGTGCCTATTGCAAATTATTTTCATAAAGAGACCGGAATCATTTTTGATAAACAGGTGAGTATATTAAAAAATAAAGTGATCTCTTTTTGCAGACAAAGAAATATTCACTCCTTTAAAAGATTATTATCGGATATACAATCTATTGAACAATTAAAACAAGAACTCATAGATCATTTAACAACAAATGAAACCTACTTTTATCGTGAATTTAAACAGATTATGGAGCTGGTGAAGCTTGTGCAAAAATCAAATGTACCGGTGCAAATCTTATGCGCACCATCATCAAGCGGTGAAGAACCTTACTCTATCGCTATCGCTTTACTTGAAGCAGGTGTGCCGGCAAGCGGCTTTAATGTGGTGGGAATTGATATAAACTCTGAAGCGGTTGCTAAGTCAAAAAATGCCGAGTATAAACAAAGAAGTCTTAGGAACTTATCTGATGAAATCATTGCCAAATATTTTCAAATACATAATGAAACATATATACTTCGTCAAGATATAAAATCATCAGTCTCTTTTGAAGTTATGAATATTTTTGATGAAAATTATCAAAGCATTGGCAAGTTTGATTTTATTTTTTCAAGAAATATGCTTATATATTTTGATAAAGAGACCAAGCTGAAGGCTAAAAAGATATTGGAAAGTTTAAGAAAAACTGATGAATATAATGTGTTTTTCGGTCATGCTGATTTGTTTTAATCAGCAAAGCAGGAGAGTTGCATAGGTGTTATCCAGGATTGGCATCTCTCAAGTCATTTTGTTATAAACATAAAAAACGGTTTGCCGTCTAGTTGCATATCTATCCATATACCGTTATTATCACCTATATCCTTTAGGGTGGATTCCAGGGATGGAAAAGTTTTTGGTAAGTCAAAGAGCACTTTAATGTTTTGCATAGAAAGAGCAGTTTTAATGCTACCCGTTATGATGTTGCAAAATTCACTGACTCCATCCATGATGGTATCCATATCATCTTCTGCAACAGTTTCTCCAAGTAAGGATTCAATTGCAATAATTGCGATATCTTTTGGAAATATTAAAATAAATGAACCTTCTAAAGCTTCATGAAACCGCATTACACTGCAAATCGTTTCAGTGCTTAAATTTGTATCAAAATTTCTAATGCTGTGTGCTGATTTTTTGGCTTCTAATCCGGTGAATGAAATCAAAGTCTCCACTGCAGTATCCATAAAAAGAGGTAGATTTGATATAAGATTTTTTGAAAGAGACAAAGCGCTTTTTTGCACTCCTGCATTAGAAACACCATTATTTAAAGTGCTGTTTGTTATCACTATATCGTAGTGCTTTTCCTGGCTAAGCTCCTTGAGATGGTTAAAGTCTTTGGCTAAAACAACTGCATATCCGTACAAGGAAAGTTTTTTGGAGAGTTCTTTAGAATTCTCTGTGTCTTCGTCATAGACTAAGACACGCATGCCCTCTTTAAATAGTTTAGCATCAAGAAATAATCTGGCAGAATTATAGTTTTTAAAAAGATTTAACTTAGTGTTCTTGGTTAAACTTTTTAAAAGTGTGTATAAGGGGATACTGTAGTCAGTCAAGCCGATCTCAATATTAAGTTTTTTGCTAAAGAGAGTTAACTGTTTAACTAAGCTGGAAACATCAGTGCTGTTATCATATATCAGACCGGCCACAGAAATCAATATCCCTTTGAATTTTGCACCTGTGCTTATTTTTTTTTCAATTAAATTCAACAACATCATGTTTTTGTTGTCTTGAATAACACCGTTGTAACTGAATGTTATAATTTCATTTTTTATATTAATCATTTTCTTTCCACTTGATTTGGGTTGAGATATTTTAAGACGCTTTGTTTAAATGATTCTTTACTAAAGGGTTTTACTATATAACCATCAGCACCATCTTTTATTGCAGAAACAATCCTGCTGCGCTCGCCTTCCGTTGTAGCCATAATTATTTTAATATGATCGAATTTTCTTATAGCCCGTATGTATTTCAAGACCTCTCCTCCGCTAAATCCTGGCATATTCCAATCAAGAATAAGACAATTCACATCCACTTCATTGAGTAAATTAAGAGCCTCTTGACCGTTGGATGCTTCTATGACTTTTGCATCTTTAAATCCTTGAGAAATAGAGCTTTTAACCACAGTTCGAATCAGTTTGCTATCATCGACTGTCATAAATACAAAGTCTTTATTGATTTTCTTTTCATTATGATCCACTTTATTATAGGCGATCACTTTGTTATCCACACCAAGGTCATAAAATAAAAGATGACCTAAATTTGTAGAAAGTATTAATTTTTTATTTTCATCATCAAAAGTCATAGAATTAACTTCTTTGACATCTGTATCTATTTTTAATGGAGCATCAGTGAGGTTTTGCATATTTATTAAAAGAATCTCATCATCTTGAGTTAGAACGATATAGCAACTTCTCTCATATGCCAATATAATGTCTTTGACACCTGTCTCTATTTTTACAGTGTTTACAATTTCTTTTTTTTCTAAATCATAAATGTTGATTGTACCATTTTTATCTGATGACATAACAACTTTATCAATAAAATATGTTTTAACAATTTCAAAATCATGCCGCATAATCACTGAAGCATTTTCGTTGAATTCCAGAGCATATAAGATGACAGCACCGTCATCACCACCGCTTAATAGCATATTATTTGATTTATTAAAAGAGAGACAAGATACGTTAGAAGTATGTTGCTTGAATGCATATCTATATTCTTTAACCTTAGGGTTCCATACTTTTACAACTCCAGAGCTGTCCCCAGTGGCATAGTTATATCCATTTTTAGTCATACAAAGAGCTGTGAGGGTGTCATTTATATCATTAAGCACCTTATCGTTGGTGTAAAGCACAACGGTTGTGTCAAGTTGGACTATCTCTATGTGTTTTTTTATATCATCATAAGATACAATAAAATCATCAACGATATAGTATCGCATGTTGTTCGTTTTATTACGTAGTTTACAACTGGCTAAAGGTTTTTGGGTGATATTATCAATGATTCTGACAATAGCATATTCACCTATATCAACAAGAATGGCCAATCGACGAGAACCTATTAATTTTATTAATATGATAGGTGAAGAAATTTTTAAATTTTTAGCCAGCATGCCCGGACCTTTTTAATTAGTGACTTTTATGTCTATACTATTAATTTCAACTGTTATATTAGCAAGTATTTATTAATACAATCTTCCAAAAGATATTTTAAACGAGATTGAGCTGCGAATGATAAATTTATTTTTTTGTTTTCATTAATCTATATTCATCAATAAAATCTTTAGCCTTATCACCTCGCCAATATTGAGCAAGCCCGACAAGTCCATCTGTGAGATAGCGGGTGTTGTATCCCTTGAGCTTTAAAAAAGTGCGTGCCATAATTGCTCTGTCCTTATGCGGACAAGCTGTAACAATCAGCTTTGATTTATCTAACTCTTCTAAGCGTTTGGGAAGTTCATTTAAAGGTATATTTATCGAAGCAGGCATATTCCACGCTTCGTATTCTTCTTTAAAGCGAATGTCAATTAATTGTGCCTCACCGTCTTCAAGCATCACAGCGAGCTCAATACTGTTTATCTTCATATTTTTACGCTCTTCATAGGTGAAGGAACTCAGATAATTCTCATAGTTCATGAGGTTCACATCAGAAAACAAACTGACGGTGAAATAAAGCAATAGTGCAAAAAGCTTTTTCATCAGTAGCCCCTTGAATCTTTTTTAGAGTTTTTACTCACATACACCCGTTCTATGTCCATTGAGTTTTGCAATCATGGTCATTCCGTTGGTTAAAATTTCTATTCTTCCTTGGGCTCTTGTGTTTTTGTATAGAATTTCACCATTAGAGAGCGTTTTTCCATCTTCATCAGTACATTCCACCTTCCACTGCACACTGCTGTTTGTCACTTCATAGTGCAACATTTCACACTGCTGAGCAGGGTTGGATTGTTGAGGCACCAAGTCTTGTTTTGTAATACAAGACTCATAAGTTATCGGAGGCATTTTAAAAGACATGCCAGGCATTTCCATAGTCATTGACCACTCCCACATCCCAGGTTTTATATTAAGCTCCTGCGCATTTGAAGAGACACCAAAAAAACATAATGACAATACAAGCGAGAAAAAGTATCTGATAAATGTATTCATCTTAAACCCCTTTCTTAAATTCTAGCGAAGTTATTTTAATATGTGACTTAAGTGTTATTAGAGTGAAATAAACTCTTTTGCAAGACTTAAACTACTCTCTAACTAAATGCTTAAGTGTATCAATAACTTGTGATTCAGATTTTACAACGACTGATGCCGCAGCATCAATCTCTTTTAATGCATGAATAAACTCTTCAGGATGAATAACAATTAATTTTTTACCTAATGCATGAGCATATCCGGCATCAAAAGCTGCATTCCATTGCTTATATTTTTCTCCAAACTTCACCACAACAATATCTGCTTGTTTAATATAAGTATGACTTCTCATAGAGTTTATTTTTGCACTGGCATGGTCATTATAAAAGTTACTTCCTTGGTCTCCGACTACATCTTCACCTATATTGTCACTACTGGCATGATCGTGCTCAGGGGTGAGAAATTTTATATCATAACCTTTACAAGCTACAACAATTTCTTCTCTCCAATTAGAGTGAATTTCTCCAGCAAGGTATACAGTATACA
>JACNLH010000069.1 GCA_014381585.1 Candidatus Sulfurimonas ponti | reverse complement strand
TTGAAAACCGGCGAGGGTTATACCTCCCAGAGTTCGAATCTCTGAGGGTCCACCATTAATTTATAGAATCCCCTATTTTACGATACTTACAGACTTTTTTCATAAATAATAATTATATTATTTACTTTATTCAATCTATCCATTTTTTTTACTTTTATTGTATTTTCATCTTAAATTAGTTGCACTTTTGACTTGCTATTATTAATGGTAATTCCAGAATAAAGGCTTTTGAGAGGTTTATGTTGAATTGGGATGACTCGCCGGTCTATTTTATCAGTGTATACTACTAAATTATCTTATCTCTTAACTGAAGGTAATTCCCTCCTAAGAAATAGCTCATGATTCGAATCCATTTAGTTAAATCAAATAAGAAATAATGTCTCAAAGCTTAACAAAGTAAATCCAGCTAACAAATCGCTAACGTTTATATCTTATAATTTTCCCATCAAAACATAAAGGATTAACATGAAAAAATTTACAGCGACATTATTAGTATTAGCAGCTTTGGCTTCAAGCGCATTTGCACATCACCCATCTCCGTCAGATACAGCTGGTGGAAATATATCAGATAGTTCAGGTCACTTAAACTTAGTTTTTTAATACTTTAAGGTGTGGATACCCCTTCCGCACCTTTCTTTTATTTCCATTTACTTCATTTCACTCAAAAAAATTTTTATCCTTATTTTTATCATTATGATCTGTCTACACTTGTAGGACATGTGAATAAAAAAAAATCGCAACTGTGCTATAATTAAAATAATTTAATATTCAAGTGACATCATGGAAACACTATCATTAACAAGCAAAAAACAGATTGTATTTTCTCGAGTGATCTATGAGTGTGTCGTAAATAGCCTATCTGATATCTTGACATACTTGAACAAGATGGAAACCGCAGTTGTCTAAAAAGAATCTACTACATGAATAGAAGAAACATCAAGACCACTCATGTTTGTGCGAGCTGCACAGCATCTATCAATCCTCAAATTAAGAAACAAGGTTTATTCTTTATAGAAGTGGCAATTTGGATTCTTTGCCTTTTTATAGTTCCACAAACCGCAGGGGCTTCAGTCTTCATCGCTGTAGCTTATAGTGCCTTTAGAATATTAAGTAAAAAGCAAATCTGCCCCAAATGTAAATCCTCTGATATTGCACCTAACGATTCAGAGACTGCAAAAGAGATTATACGCGAACAGAATGAACTAAGAAGACATGGAGTGTTTAACTCTACTGAGTGACAATCTCTTCTAATAAAGTTCATTTAATTTGAATATAATGCTCATACAAAAATTCAGGTTAATAGAAACGACTTTATAAGGTGAAACTATGGATAAGATACTCATTTACGCAGGAATAGTTTTAATTGTTATAGGTCTTCTTTGGCATTTTACTCCAGGTGTTTTTAGTTGGATTGGCAATTTGCCTGGAGATATAAAATATAAAGGCGAGAATACAAGCTTTTATTTTCCAATAACAACCATGATAGTAGTGAGTATAATATTATCAGTTTTATTTAGAGTATTTGGAAAGTAGCCGCTTTATCTATCCGGCGAGCCATTCCTCATAAAACAGATGCCTAAGTGCATTTCTATCTGCTAAAAACAGTATTCTTTTTTTAGCGTTAAGCCAAGAGAAAATTCAATAAAAACGATATTATCCTTACTTAGATAAAATAAGTTTATTAAAAAGATCAGTGCTTATGTTGATGGCTGCAAAGGAACCTTGATGAATACAGAAGAGTATGAAGAATATATCAGTTTAATATTTGATAATTATCTGAGAAAACTATTATATGCAGGGGTGATTGTTGTAAGCATATTTTTACTCATCAGATATCTAAGTGAAGGAGACAAGCTTTTAGAATCTATCATGCTCATAATAGGGCTCCTTATTTTTGGAGAGCTTTTCATACAAACGTTTAGATGGCTATTTAGTAAAGCCCCATCATTTTTTAAGGTTCCACCTGCAACTGCATCATCAACACAAGACACTAAGAAGATGAAAAAAAGCAAGAAGCGATAAACCCAACTAACACATCGCTAACACTTAAATCTTATAATTTTCCTATCTAAACACAAAGGATTAACATGAAAAAATTTACAGCGACATTATTAGTATTAGCAGCTTTAGCTTCAAGTGCGTTTGCACATCACTTATCTCCATCAGATAGTGCGGGTGGAAATATGTCAAGTGGTTCAGGTCACTTAAACTTGGTTTTTTAATACTTAAAGGGTGTGGTTGCCCCCTCCTCCACACCTTTTTTATCTATTCCCTTTTATTTCACCGACAAAGTTTACAAATTCTCTTCCATATTAAGGCTTATTAACAAAATATCTCATATTGATATCTGCCAGTTTATCCGCCCATGCGATATAAGTGATTTTTCGCCCTTTTTCAACAAATATATGATTATCTAAAAAGTAGTGCTCAAGTATATCTTCTATCTTAAGTGTTTTAGGAACTGTGACAATCCATACAAAGCCGATAGCTTTTAGTGAAGGTATTTCTTTAGAACTTCGCATAATATCCCGCAGTTCAGTCTCTATAACCTTACTTGTGTCTGAATCATCAAATTTTGAAGATGCAAGCAGTGCTTCAAAGTTGGCTTCATCTGTGATTTTTTTCCAACGGTCATGTTGAAACTTTTCCCTAAAGCTGTATTCACCATTATGCTTTTGTTTCAAACAAAGACAATACGCTGTCTTAATGGCTGTAGGAACATTGTGAATTAAGTATTTTATCTCTTCTTCAGTGTAACTGCTTTTTGAAAAGCCTTGAGAATCAAAGAAGCTTATCTTCTGTAAATCTTTTAGGCTTTCTTCGTCTTTAATTCTGGTGATTTCATTTACAACTGCTATAGGATAGTTTGCAAGCCAAGTCCAAGAACTGTTTTGAGTGAGAAACTCGATTGTTTTTCTACTGTTTTGTATAGCATTATGGATATCAGATACTATTTTTTTCATTATTTGCCTTTTATTTTTCACCTTGATTGAGCCTGCAATGCCGCAGAAACAAATGCACCTGCCACTGCACCCACTACAACTCCAACTGCCACTAGCACCTTAGTCACTTTTTCTGTAGTCGTTAAAAACTCCATTTCTTCTTTTTGACGTTTGGCAAGTTCTGCGTCAAGACGCTCCTCAGTCAACTTATCCATCTCTTGCAGATTTACAGACTGTTGTTTTGTAGAGACGGTAGATACAACATTTGAATGTTCATTATCTGTGGTTACAGTTACTTTTTCATGATATTCATCATGCCAGATTTTTTGTTCAACTGTCTTTTCATTTTCAGACGGTTTGACTGACTTAGAACAAGCACTGAACAATAAACTAAAAGACACTAAGACACTCATAAATATTTTATACATTTTTGATTCCTTCTTCCAGTTCCTAAATTATATACTAATAAAGTGTATTTACAATTTGAGCCTAGCTGACAAATTATAAATTTATGGCTATAATATTTACTAATTTATTTCGTCTTTAAGTAATCTCATTAAAATTGGAGAATTAAAAATGCATATAATTAAAGAATATTACTCTCAAATTCACGACTGTGTTCAAGACTTTAACATACACATTGAAAGCCTGCAACATGAAGACTCAAGAAATGTTTTATATAGCAATGCAATAGTGCAATATAAAAAATTGTTCTTAGATCTTCTGCTTTCAGATTCTAAAGATGATGTTCAAAACAATACCAGAGTTCTTGTGAACTTTATCATAGAACATGAAATATCATACCTTTTTCTCTACAGTGAACTTGTCACGGTTGTCCGTAAACTTCTTGGTCAACTTTTGAAAAGTCAAGATTTCAAATACATCCATGAGATAGATGATTTCTTTTCAGAGCATGAGTACAGGATCACAGCCTTATATCTAAAAAGATTTCTAGGTAAACTCAGGCTCAAAAGTGAGTTGAAATTATCTCACATCGACATAATGCATGATAAAAAATTCATGATACATTATGAAAACCATATTAAATGGATAATCAAGCTAATCGACTACATAGAAAATAAGAATTATGACAACAATTATCCCGAGATAAATCCAAGTCTATGTGAATTCGGTGAGTGGATGGGCAGTGCCACAACTTCTTATTTGATATCCACTTCCCATTTTCAACAGCTTGAGAATCTGCACATAAACTTACACGATTTAGCGGCCAACGTTGTGAAGCAGTGCAAGAGTGATAAAGCAAACCCGGCCACCCTGATTCACCTAATGCAAAAGATAGAATACTACTCACTTGAGATAGGAAACGAGATCGCATTTTTAAATGAGATCGAAGAGAGTGCCAAAGATCCTCTCACGCACCTCTTAACAAGACGTTTATTTAACAAAATCATGCTCAGTCAACTTGATATTGCAAAAGCGACGGGCAGAAACTTCGCTTTAATCATGTGTGATTTAGACCACTTCAAGTTGGTTAATGACACCTATGGCCATGCTGTTGGAGATATTGTTCTAAAAGATTTTTCAAATGTCTTAGAACAATCACTCCGAAAATCAGATTATATTTTTAGATTTGGCGGTGAAGAGTTTATGGTTCTACTGCCTATGACAAATAAAGAAGAAGCTCTCACGCTTGCTCAAAAAATTTGTGATGCCTGTGCCTTAGAGGAAGTTATAATTAATGACGCTTCGATAAAATACACAGTCAGTATCGGAACACTCCCTGTTTTAGTTGATTATTTCACAGCAATCAACCAAGAGACGATTGACAAGTATGTCACAAAAGTTGATGACAAACTTTACCTGGCCAAGGAGCGTGGCAGGAACCGCGTAGAGTAAACACAGATAACACTTCACTAATGTTTGAATCTTATAATTTTACTGCAGATACACTTCCAGTTCTTCAATCGGTAAAGGTTTGCTAAACAAATAACCCTGATAAGAAAGACATCCAT
>JACNLH010000081.1 GCA_014381585.1 Candidatus Sulfurimonas ponti | reverse complement strand
GTTCTTTGGGACTTTTTCCTGCTGTTAAAATACGTGGATTTTGCCCTAAGAGATCTTTTTCCTGATATCCATAAATTTTTTCAAAAGCTTTATTCACCTCAATGATATTATTATCTGCATCAGTGATCATCATACCCTCAGTCGCATTTTGCATCGATGTGGAAAATAGTTTAATTCTTTGTTCATCTTCTTGGTTTCGAAGCACTATGCTTACAATAGACGCAGACATCTCAAGTAATTTCTTATGAAATGGAGCTGGAGAACGGTGCTCAAACGATGAGAGGGCAAATGTTCCAACAGCTTGCTTATCTTTATCCCGGACCGGCATAGACCAACATGAGCAAAGATTAAAATCATATGCAAGCTGTCTCAGATTTTCCCATCTCTCATCAGTGAAAGTGTCTGCCACGTATTGTGCTTCATTATGAAAAACAGCATTTGCACACGAACCGCCTCTTGGAATGGGTTTCAAATCTTTAAGTGCATTACGCCCTTCTTTGGGAACTGACGGGGCAGATAAAACACTTATAAGGCCGGTGACTTTATCTTTTAACATTATAGATGCCACAGAGTTTGTTAATAATGCTTCAGCCATTAAACATAAGCGTGTGAATATATCAGATGCTTTTTCATGAGAAGCAATCATTTCAAGAATTGTATTTTGGATGTTTAAAATATTATTGTACTCTTGCGTTGTAATAGGCACTTCATTCTCAGAGTTATTTTCTAATGTTTGACACGTAACATTTTCTTCCATGAAATTGATACTCCTATTATTTAGAGAAATATTTTATCTTTAAATAAATTAATTCACACTGATAAATAAAAATAATGGGAGACAATATGCAAAAACTGTTCGATGAGCTGCAAAGCCTTGATGAACGCTGTTATATTTCATATAAACTTAGTGAAGATATACTTATGGAACATGCTGCAAATGGAATAAATGTTTTTATTCGTTGGAAATTTGATAAAAATTCTAAAATAATCATTGCCTGCGGAAGCGGCAATAACGGAGCAGACGGTTTAGCCCTTGCCCGACTTTTACATAAGGATTATGATGTTGAAATATTTTATGTGAATGAACAAAAATCTCCGATGGCAATTTTACAAATCGATAGAGCCCATGCCATTGGTGTTCACTCTACATTTGAGCTTAACAAATGCGATGTTTTAGTGGATGCTCTGTATGGAACTGGCTTTAAAGGCAATTTCAACTATGAAGCCAAAGCGGTTATGCAAACCATCAACAAGCTTGATGCCTATAAAATTGCCTGCGACATTCCATCCGGACTCAGACAAGACGGCACATGCGACAAAGACACCTTCAGAGCGGATATCACCCTTACCATGGGGGCTTTAAAAAAATCTATGTTTTCCGAGCAGGCCAAAGAGCGTGTAGGGAGGATTGAAGTTTTGGATTTGGGTGTTCCCAGAAGTGTTTACGAAGCTCATACAAATTGGAACTTACTTGATATGGACGACTTAAGGCTTCCACACAGAGTAAGTAAAAATTCACACAAAGGCACCTTTGGTCATCTTGTGATTCCATGCGGTGAAAAACCTGGAGCCGCTATTATAAGCGGCTTGTCTGCTCTTAAATTTGGAAGCGGTCTTGTTTCACTCCTTAGCGACACTCCAACCCCGCACATCCCTTATAGCCTTATGCACACAACTCTCTTACCGCACAACACAAGCGCTATCGCTTGCGGAATGGGCATAGGAGACACTTACACAGATGAAGAACTTTTAAGTTTTTTTGATAACACTCTTCCTGTGATTGCTGATGCTGACCTCTTGCATAAACCGGTAATATTGGAGCTTTTACAAAAAGAGGACCTTATTGTAACTCCTCATCCAAAAGAGTTCATCTCTCTTTTAAAGTTAACACAGATAGCTGATATCAATGTTGAAACATTACAAAATGATCGCTTTAAATACTGTGAGGAGTTTTCAAAAAAGTATCCAAAAGTGACTCTGCTTTTAAAAGGAGCCAATGTGGTTATTGCCAAAGGCGACGAATATTTCATCAATGTTTATGGAACTTCTGCTTTAGCAAAAGGTGGAAGCGGAGATGTGCTGAGCGGTCTGATTGGAGGCTTGCTTGCGCAAGGCTACAATACTTTAGATGCCGCAATCAATGCCTCACTCAGCCATACAAAACTGGTTCAAAACTATCAAGGCGCTGATTTTTCTCTTACACCGGAGGATTTAATCAACGGTATTGGCAAGTTATAAGAAAGACTATGATATAAATAACACAATTACAAATTTAGGATTAATTTAATGGATAACATTTTAAAAATTGGAAAATATGAACTTGGTTCTCGCCTTATAGTAGGAAGCGGAAAATATGACTCTTTTGAAGCTACAAAAGAAGCAACATTAGCTTCAGGAAGTGAACTTATAACTGTTGCAATACGCCGCTTAAATATTACAGATCCAGATAAAGAAAATCTTCGTGACACTTTTGCAGGAACAAATGTGAAATTTTTACCAAACTCTGCCGGTTGTGTGACTGCTGAAGAAGCTATCACGACTTTTAGACTTATGCGTGAAGCCACGGGGATTGATTTAATCAAACTCGAAGTTATCGGAGACACTCAAAAAACACTTTATCCTGATGTTCTTGAAACTATAAAAGCTTGCGAAATCTTAGCAAAAGACGGTTTTACAATTATGTCTTACACTTCAGATGATCCAATCATGGCAAAACGTTTAGAAGATGCAGGTTCACATGCTATTATGCCTCTTGCAGCTCCTATTGGTTCAGGTCTTGGAATTCAAAATCCATACAACATTGTTTTCATTCGTGAGGCTGTTTCTGTACCTGTGATTGTTGATGCGGGAATCGGTTGTGCAAGTGACGCTGCTTATGCCATGGAACTTGGTGCTGCAGGTGTTTTAACAAATACAGCTATTGCTCAAGCACAAAATCCTATGATAATGGCTGAGGCAATGAAACATGCCGTGATCGCAGGCAGAATGTCTTACCTCTCAGGAAGAATTCCAAAACGTCCATACGCAACTGCTTCTTCACCGATTGATGGAATGATTCAATTTTAATAGTCCGCTAAAGCTTCTTTTAGCTTTGGCAATTAAACCTCTATCTTATCCGATAAATGTGTCATCAATAATAACTGCCCCATATCTTCAAAGAACTTGTCAATACCCATGCCTTTAGCTTCTAAAGAGAGCTTTAAAGCATCTAAAAATACTTGATGAGAATCCGGTGAAGCTTGCATAAAACTATCTATAATCCACTCCATTGTTAAAGTGTGCACTTCACCGTTTACATCATATTCTATAGCAGATGAAAGATTGATGCCTTCTCTTTTTATAATGTCTTTACACTGCTGTGATATGCTTCTCATAAACTTATATAACCTTCATAAGCGAGAGCATAACAATAAACATAGCCACAGGGGTGATATAACGAAGCGAAAAGTACCATGCATCAAAAGCGATTCCAAGCTGCGGACGCAGAGCCGCTTCAACTCTTTGTTTTTCTATACTGAATCCTACAAATAAAGCCATAACAAGTCCGCCGGCAGGAAGCATAATTGCAGCTGTTATATGATCGACCCAATCAAAAAAGTTTTTATCTCCCCATGTAAGAGCTTCTTTATATCCGTCTATATTTGAAAGAAGTGCGACAATACCTATGAGATAGAAAAATAACCCCATAGAAACAGAAGCTCTTAACCTGCTCCATCTGAATCTATCGATGAAGTACTGCACCATTGGTTCAACAAGAGACACTGAAGATGTAAGACCGGCAAAAGCAAGTGCCAGAAAAAATAAAACAGCAAATACATTTCCAATCACCCCCATCTCATAAAAAGCAGCGGGAAGAGAGATAAAAACCAAACCTGGACCTTTTGCCGGGCCTGAGCCGTACTGATAAAGAAAGGTGAATAACATAAGACCTGCCACAATAGCGATAGATGTATCCAAAAACACCACCCAAAACGCATTTGTCACAAGATTTGAGCCTTTTTCCATTGAGGCAGAGTATGTCAGAATAGCCCCCATTCCTAAAGAAAGGGTGAAAAATGCATGACCCACAGCTGTTACAAAAGCATCAGAATCTATCTTAGACCAATCAGGAGAAAACATAAAATCAACTGCCCGAGAGAAAGCATCAAGACTTACAGCATATGCAAACATTCCAAGCAAGATGATCATCAAAGTCGGCATAAGCACAAGATTCATCTTCTCTATACCGCCTTTTATCCCGCGGGTGAGAACATATGTAATCCAAATAAATGCGAGTGTATGATAAAAAAGTTGTGTCCAGACATCGCTATGAAGCATAGTGTTGAATGTACTCTCCGCTTCTTCCACACTTGAAGGAAGATGTGATAAAGAAGTGACTATATAATGAAATATCCAGCCAATCACAACAGAGTAAAAAATCATAATAAATAAACCGGCCAAACCTTGAAAACCGCCAAACTTCCAAAGAGCTTTATTTCTAGGTGCTAAATCTTCAAAAGAAGTAACCCCGTCTTTACGTCCAAGATATCCAATAAGCATCTCAGCAATCATAATCGAAAACCCGATCAATAGCACAGTTAGAAGATATACTAAAACAAAAGCACCACCACCGTATTCACCCGCAATATAAGGAAATTTCCAAATATTTCCAAGTCCCACAGCACTTCCTGCGGCAGCTAAAATAAATCCTAATCTACTAAATCTTGCTATTTTCATATATTAAACTCCCCTCTATTGTTATGATTATACAAGAATATAAAAATATATCCAAAGAATTTCACAAAAAGCATTGACATTACCTTGCTAATTGACTATAATTTCGCCTCATTAATCAGCTACTTGTTGGTTTTTGTAATAGGTCGGGGTGTAGCTCAGTATGGTTAGAGTACCTGGTTTGGGACCAGGGGGCCGAAGGTTCGAGTCCTTTCACCCCGACCACCTTTTTATATTTA
>JACNLH010000177.1:1891-4997 GCA_014381585.1 Candidatus Sulfurimonas ponti | reverse complement strand
GATATTGATTTACTTATAGTTTATGAAAAAATCGATGGTTATAATGCGCAACTTATCATCGAGAAGTTTTTTTACCTTGCTCTTGATGCAGGGCTTAAACTCGGTCATAGGGTTCACGAGACAACAGACCTTTTTAAAGCAAGCAATGAAGATATAACAATCAAAACCTCTTTAATGGAATCCCGACTTATCACCGGTTCACCGTTCACCTGGCATGAAACAGGAAGACAGCTTCAAAAAATCCGTTTATATAATCAAAAAGAGTTCATTTTAGCGAAAATTGAAGAAGCGCAAATCAGAAGAAAAAAATATCCGCCTTCTATGCAACCAAACATCAAAGAGGGCGTTGGAGCTCTTAGGGATACGCAACTAATCTATTGGATAGCGCAGACTATATACGGGGTTGTCAACTTAAAAGACTTGACTGGTAAGTTATTCAGCGAAGATGAGTATAAAGAATACAGAATAGCCTTGGAGCTTTTATTTCGCGTCAGAAGCGCTCTTCACCTCATCACAGGTAAACAAGAAGATAGACTTCTTTTAGAACATATGCCACGCATTACAACAATGCTTGGCTTTAAAGACACTAGAAAAATGGCTACGAAAGTTTTTCAAGCCCAATGGCGTATCAATAATTTCACTCAAATATTTGTTAAAAAAATGGTTCGGCCGTATATAGCAGATATGAGTTATGTAGCTAAGTTTAAAAAATCCAGAATTACAAAAGGGATATACGCACTTGATAACAGACTATACGCTTCATACCACTTAAAACCTTTAGCTATAAACCCTCTTTTAGAGCTTTTGATAGCACTTCCGGATATTGATTATAAATTTGATGCAGGTTTTTTAGCCCAATTCACCTATACACAAATTAAGCATCCCCTCAAGCAAACAACATATAAACTTCTTAAAGAACTCTTGTTAAGAGAAAATATGTATTGCTTCTTAAAACTTTTTTATGATGCTGGGATTTTACACGAACTCTTCTCCAACTTTAGAAAGGTGCTTCACCTTCCGCAGTTTGACGGTTACCATACATATCCGGTGGACATCCACTCCATACAATGTGTGAAGGCACTTGAGAATATTCAAGATTCTTTTATAAAAGAGCTTTATGATGAGCTTAGCACAGATGAAAAACTTATACTCAAAGTGGTTACGCTCTTTCACGACACGGGAAAAGGCAGAAAACAAGACCATAGTGAAGTCGGAGCGAAAATCATAGTGCCTTTTGCAAAAAAACTGGGGATTAAAGAAGAACTTATCTCTATAGCGGTCATCCTCGTAAAAAATCATGTCCGTATGAGCAGCGTGGCTTTTAAAGAGAATATCCATAATGAAAAAACTCTTTATAAGTTCATGTCTGACATTGGAACTTCTAAGAATCTAAAACTTTTATATATTTTAACCTATGCAGATATAAACGGTGTCGCCGGTGACACCTATAACTCATTTAATTCTAAACTGCTTTTAGATTTATACAAAAGTGCTTTGGAGATATCAGAAAATACAAACAGAATCACAGACGCTAAAAAACGGTTGATTATCGAAAAAAGAGTGAAAAATCTACCAGAGTTTAAAGACTTAAGTTCTCTTATGCAAAAAAAGGTTTTACGTATTGAATCAAATCTTTTCTTTTTTAAACACACTCCCATAGATATTGTAAAAATTGCAGAAGTTGCAAAAAGTGTGGATGAGTATACTTTTAACATGCATCATGAAAAGTCTTTAACCATAGAGTTATATAGAAGAATTCCGCTCAATATCAGTTATCTTTTGGCAACACTCAGTCATCTTGATGTCGGTGGCATGGAAATTTTCACACTTTTTGATGGTATCAAATATTTTAAGATAGAGTTCAAAAAAACGGTACATGGAGATGAACTGCTAGAGGTGGAAGATATCATCCATAATGCTTTTGATATGAATAAGGAAGTTAATCTTCAAAATATTCATTTAGAAAAAAAATGTATCGCTATTGACTGTGATCATTCATTAACCCATGCAGAGATAAATGTTCAAACAACAAACCAGAGAGGTTTGCTTGCGTATATTATGAATATGTTTGAGCAACTCAATATAAACATTGTCACTGCAAAAATCCACTCCACTAAACATAAAGTTAAAGATAGTTTTTTAATGGAGAAACAAAACGATATATGTAATAATACCGATAAAATTTATCAGTTATTAACAAAAAAGGGTGCTACATGTGTGGAATAGTTGGATATCTAGGGGATCAAAATACAAAAAAAATACTTTTAGAAGGTCTCAAAGAACTGGAATATAGGGGTTATGATTCAGCCGGGATTGCAGTGCTGCAAAATAAAAACTTCTCTAATTACAAAGCTGTCGGCAAACTGGTGAATCTCGAAGAAAAAACAAAAGACTTTATCACAAAAGATTTTGCCATAGGAATCGGTCACACCCGTTGGGCCACACATGGAAAACCGACTGAATTAAATGCACATCCTCACCTAGGCGAAAGCTCTTATGTTGTTCATAACGGAATCATTGAAAATTATGTTGAACTTAAACACTCACTTGAAGCTGAAGGTGTGAAATTTCTCTCTCAGACAGATACAGAAGTTATAGTTCACCAGTTTGAAAAAAACCTAAAAAGTGCACAAAATGCTTTTGAAGCATTTGAGAAAACAATTTCCGAGCTTGAGGGTGCTTATGCTATCTTACTCGTGACTAAAGGTGAAGACGAAACAATTTTTTATGCCAAACATGGCTCACCGATGCTTGTTGGAGTCAATGAAGAAAATGAAAAGTTCTTTGCATCTTCAGATTCTCCGATTATCGGTTTGGCAAAAGAAGTGAATTACTTTGAAGATGGCGATTATGGCTATGTTACAAAAGAAGAACTTGCCATTTACTCAAAAGACGGCACAAAAAAAGAACCTGTTTATTCTCTTTTAGCGACAGATAAACTATCTGCTCAAAAAGACGGCTATAGATTCTTTATGGAAAAAGAGATTTATGAGCAAAGTGATGTGATTGCTGACACCCTTATTGGAAGACTGAGTGAAGATGAGATCACTTTTGATGAATTAAATTCTGAGCTTTTTGATGGAATAAACGAGATAAAACTATGTGC
>JACNLH010000177.1:0-1403 GCA_014381585.1 Candidatus Sulfurimonas ponti | reverse complement strand
GTTAAAGTCACAGATGCTATGCATGAACGCATTAAAAGATTATCTAAAAGATATCTTCATGGTCATGGATTCTTTTTTATCGGAAGAGATGTGTTTTTCCCTCTTGCACTTGAAGGTGCACTCAAACTAAAAGAGATAAGCTATTTACATGCAGAAGGCTATCCTAGTGGGGAAATGAAACATGGTCCTATCGCTCTAGCAGATCCTGAACTCTTCACCATTGCCCTGCTTCCACAGCATCTTTTATACGAAAAATCAAAAAGCAATGTGGAAGAGTTAAGTGCGAGAGACAGCACCATCTGTGCAATCAGTGCACTAGAGTTTGATAAAGCTGATGATTTTATTCAAATCAACGAATGTCAAGATTATATGTTGGAATTTTTTGAAATGATGGTTGTGGTGCAGCTGCTTTCACTAGAAATTTCTGTGAGACTTGGCAATGATGTGGATATGCCAAGAAACTTGGCAAAATCTGTAACTGTGGAATAGTGAGGAGTTAAAAACTATACCGATCCGCCAATCATATTTCCACCGCTATGGTTAACTTCTTGCATAAGCTTTTCAACTCTTTGAAGAAAAGCTTCATATTTTTCACCTGGAGTGTATGTTCCAATTCCTATAGAACATGTCACCTGCAGATTTACAAACTTTGTCTCTCTGACTGTAGCGAGTATTTTTTTTGCCACCTTACTCGAAGATGCTAAAGATGTCTTGGGCATAAGCAACACAAATTCAGTTCCGAATATCCTTGCAAGTGTCGAAGTCTCTTTTTTAAATTCATTAAGAACTTTTGCCATTTTCACAATAAAAGCATCCCCGTTTTTATAGCCGTAAAGAGTATTTATTTTATGTATATTATCAATTTTTATGTAGATTAAGGACAAATGAGAATTCTCATTTGTCCTCTGAACTGTTTCTCTTTTTAATATAGACAAAAAACGTATACGGTTTGCAAGTCCTGTTAAAGAATCAGTTGCAACTATTTGTGCCAGTTTTTCTTGTTTTACCTGAAGTTCTTTAATATATCTTCGTAACTCTATATGCGTATTGACTCTAGCTATTAGTTCAAGTCCGTTAAAGGGTTTTGTAATATAATCCACCCCTCCTGAGGAAAAGGCACTGGTGATTGTTTTAGTGTCACTGAATGCACTTAAAAATATAACCGGTATTTCTTGTGTTTTTGCATCATTCTTAAGACGCTTACACAAATCTAAACCATTAAGTTCAGGCATATTGATATCTAAAAGTATTAAGTCAAAATCTTCATCAAAAATTCTTTGTAAAGCTTTTTTTGGGTTCGTATTATAAGCAAGTGTATAACCTTCATCTTCTAAAAACCCTATCACAACTTCAATGTTGAATATTTCATCATCAACAATCATAATTTTAAATTCTGAATTTTC
>JACNLH010000085.1 GCA_014381585.1 Candidatus Sulfurimonas ponti | reverse complement strand
TCAGTTTCTGATAATAAATATAAATCATTGTAGAGCACTTCACCATCTTCTAAAAATGTTAAACCTTCTGTGCTTATTCCATTATTGTTTTTTGACACTCTAAACCTCCGTAGAAATCAATTTGAAACTATTGTACAATGAAGGGGGGTCTTAAGATGGTGTTATTTTTAAAAAATTTGTACATTTAAATAAATTAGAGTGTCGTTTTGTTACTTTTTTGTGTTTTTTATATTTTGAGGGATGTAAGGTATAATAAAATTTTATACCTTACACTTAACAAAAGCTGTTAAGCGGAGAATGTAAGAAATTAGTCTTAGATATTGTCTCTGATACCTAAATCAGATACTAATTGATTATAAGCATCTTTTTGTGTTCTTTTGAAATACTTCATTAAACGACGACGTTGACCAACTAATTTCAATAGTCCCAGTCTTGATGCATGATCTTTTTTGAATACTTTTAAGTGTTCAGTCAATTCTACAATTCTTGCTGTTAAAAGTGCGATTTGAACTTCACTTGAACCAGTGTCATTTTCGTTACGTCCGTATTTTGTAACTATCTCTTGTTTTTTAGCCGAATCTAAAGCCATAATAGCCTCCTGAGTGGTATAATAATCTAACAGTCATTACATTATGAAAGTTGAAATCGAATTTTAGCAAATTTTACTTAAAATTACAAATATATACACCATTTAAAATTATTTTGGATGTGATTTTAAAAGCATCTATAATGGATACTGACTAAATTTCAAATTCTTTAGCTATAATCCTTTCATAAAAAGATTACAAAAGAGAGCTCAATATATGTTAATAACCCGTGCCAGTGAATATGCCATCCTCTCTTTAATTGTACTCTCTAAAGCAGATGCCCCAATGGATAGCGAAACACTTTCCCGTGAACTTTCCATCCCAAAAAGTTTTCTGGCTAAAATTCTTCAGGCTCTTGCAAAAAAAGAGATTCTTAAATCTTTTAAGGGTGTGCATGGCGGATTTTCCCTGGCATTGGCACCAGAAGATATCAGTATGCTTGAAGTGATGTCCGCTGTTGAGGGCAAAGCTCCGGCAGTTTTTGAGTGTGCCCCTTCAAGAGAAGACTGCCCATCTGAAAGAGCTAACATTTGCAGTATATGGCCGTTTTTAAATAAGCTTCAAGGTAAAATAGATTTATTCTTGGCTGAACTTACTTTAGCTGATATTTTAGAATAGTTAAGGTTACTTTTTTTGGCTAGAAAACCCACACTTAAGCAACAGACTGCATTAACGATAAACTTTCTCCTAGGTCAAAAAGATTTAAGTGTTGTTATATTTGTCATGGCAATTTTGGCAATTATCATCGTTCCTTTACCATCAACCCTGCTCGATGTTTTGCTGACAACATCTATGGCACTTGCAGTTTTGATACTGCTGATTTCTTTATATGTTCCAAAACCCACCGACTTAACAACTTTTCCAACACTTATCTTGATTTTAACCTTATTCAGGCTCTCTTTAAATATTGCCACCACAAGAATGATTTTAAGCAATGGCCACGAAGGACCTGAAAATGTAAGCACTATTATCACCAGTTTTGGAGACTTTGTTGTCGGTGGGAACTTTGTTATAGGTATCATCGTTTTTTCTATTTTGGTTTTAATCAACTTTATGGTTATAACCAAAGGTTCCACAAGGGTTGCAGAGGTGGCAGCACGTTTTACACTTGATTCTATGCCTGGTAAGCAAATGGCGGTGGATGCTGACCTTAATGCCGGACTTATTGATGATGCCGAGGCGAAACAACGCCGTGCAGAGATTCTTCAAGATGCAAACTTTTATGGAGCTATGGACGGTTCTTCAAAATTTGTAAAAGGTGATGCAGTTGCGGGTATCATCATCACTCTTATCAACATTATCGGCGGCTTTTTAATTGGTGTTTTTCAGCATGACATGGACGTTTCAGCAAGTGCTCAGACCTTCACTCTTTTAACTATCGGAGATGGTCTTGTCGGTCAGATTCCGGCCCTTATCATCTCAACCGCCACCGGTATTATGATAACCCGCTCATCCGGAGATTCTAAAGACAACTTTGCAGACGGTGCGATAAACCAGATGATGGGAAATGCAAAAATCATGATGATAGTCGGTTTAATCATGATTTTATTTGCGATGGTTCCGGGACTTCCCACTGCGTCAATGGGGTTTGTAGGGATACTTTTTGCCTTACTTGGCTGGTCTGTGTATAAATATGAAAAGGGTGAACTCAGCTTTTTAGATATTGGAGATGAGTTTACTTCCAAAAAAATTCCCGAACAAGCTGTAAATCCAGATGGAACACCTGCAAGTCCACCTAAAAAGACCAATGAAGAGATTCGCCAAGAAGAAGAGGCGGCACTTGAAGATATCCTCAAAGTTGAAATGCTTGAACTCACACTTGGTTATCAACTTATCCGTTTAGCAGACAACACCCAAGGTGGGGATTTACTTGAACGTATCCGTTCTATGCGAAGAAAAATCGCAAGTGACTTTGGATTTTTAATGCCTCAGGTTAGGATTCGAGATAATCTTCACCTCCAACCACAACAATACCAAATTCTTTTAAAAGGTATCTCTATCGGTGAGGGGACTATCATCCCTGAGCGTTTTTTAGCAATGGACAGTGGGATGGCAACAGGTGAAGTGCAAGGCGAAGCGACAAAAGAACCTGCTTTTGGACTTGATGCTATTTGGATTCCGGCAGAGCAAAAAGAGTTTGCCATAGAAAACGGTTATACAGTTGTAGATCCTGCAACAGTTATCTCAACCCATATGTCTGAACTTGTAAAACGCAATGCAGAAGAATTACTCACACGTCAAGAGGTGCAAACACTTGTGGATAAGATTAAAGATGACTTTCCAGTCATCGTTACAGATGTGCTTAATGTTGCACCTATCGGACTTATTCAAAGAGTGCTTAAGGCTCTTTTACACGAAAAAATCCCTCTTAAAGATATGTTGAGTATCTTAGAGACCATTGCCGATGTTGCAGAATACACCAAAAATGTTGATATCATCACAGAACAGGTTCGAACAAAACTCTCACGCATCATAACCCAAATGTACTCAAGTGAAGATGGAGTCATCCGCCTTTTAACTTTTGAGACAAGCTCTGAACAGATGATGATAGAAAAATCCGTAGAACGTGATGGTCACAGAAACCTTATGCTCAACGTCGGTGAAATAAATGCCCTCATTCAAGCCACAAGCACTAAAGCGGCTGAACTATTGCAAAAAGGTGTTTCACCTATCGTCATTATCGTAGATCCGCAAATCCGCCGTGGTGTGGCTGAGATTTTTGAGCGTTTCTCACTTGATGTCATCACGCTTTCTCATGCAGAGATAGACTCTAGTGCAAGCTTTGAAGTTATGGGCAGTATTACTATTGAATAAAATAATATTAGGAAAAAAACACAATGAATAAAGAAATAATACACCATTTATCGCACATAGATTTAGATGGCTACAGCTGTCAATTTGTTATGCAGCACACACCTTATAAGATTCAAAACTACAATGCAAATTATGGTGCAGAGGTTAAATCCAAACTTGATATTATTGTTGAAAATATAAAAAAAGAGAAAAAAAGTGCTCTTATACTCATTACAGATTTAAACCTTACAATGGATGAGTCAAGATGGATCAATGGTGAAGTGGCGAAAATGAATGCCAACAAACTTAATGTTGAACTTGTTTTACTTGATCATCATGGAAGCGGTGAAGACAGTGCCCGCAAATATGACTGGTATTTTTTAGATGTGGAGCGATGTGCTACAAAAATCACTTATGATTATGCAAAAGAGCATTTTGAGTTTGATGAACCATCGTGGATGGAAAAATATGTGAATGTTGTCAATGCAGTTGACTTGTGGAAATTGGATGAAGTGGAAAATTTTGAATATGGAAAAGTATGTATGCGTCTTGTGACTGAGACAAGAGAGCTTAACCGTGTCATGTTTGCAAATGAGGATAACAACTACAAAATTTCACTTTTACAAGAAGCTGTAAAATACCTCAATGAAGAAAATGCACCTATAGTTCTTGATGAAAAAATCCATGCACTTAAAAAAGAGTTTTTCAAAATCGATGAGAACAATACACTAGACAACCTTTCCACTGCTTATGTTGTTAAACTCTTAGGTGCCAAAAGAGATACAAACACCATCTACTATAAAGGTTACAAAGGTTATCTCTCTTATGGTGTCGGAAACACTTCTATCGTTGGAAACGGCTTTTTAGTCGCCTATCCTGAATATGACTTTATCGTTGATGTAAGCTACCGCGGAGCTATGAGTTTAAGAGCCAACTTCAAGGTTAGTGTTGCTCAGATTTCTAAAGAATGGGCAAATGGCGGTGGACACCCTAATGCCGCCGGTGGAAGAATTATGGGCTTTAAAGAACAGTACAGATACGATAAAGTGAAACAGCAAATAGAGCAAATCATCTATGATAAAGAATCACGTGCCACTGTTTTAGAGTATAAGACTCAAGAAGATATTTAAATAAGGGATGAATTCTGATTAGCTGCAGTTGGCAAAATAGCGTTCAACCCCATTTGCAAGTCCGTTCGCCAATTCTTTTTGATACGCACCGCTTACAAGTCTCTTTGCTTCTTTAGGGTGTGTGATAAAACCCACTTCAACAAGAACAGCTGGCATTTGAGCTCCGACTAAGACCCAAAATGGCCCTTCTCTCACACCGCCGTCATGTACATTCTTATATGACTTTTTAAGCGAGCCCAACATCCCTCTTTGTAAATCAATTGCAAGTTTATTAGATGCAATCATATTATGTGAACTTATAGTGTTTAAGAAACTTTGTTTTCCATAAAAATTCATATCACTTAAATCTGCTGAGTTCTCTTTTGCAGCAACTTTTTTCGCCCTGCTTGTACGTGACTTAGATAAAAAATAGCACTCTATCCCATGCACTTCACCTGCATTTTTCTTCGCCACTGCATTTGCATGGATTGAGATGAATATATCTGCATCTTTTTGATTTGCATACTTTGTTCTTTGACTTAGTTTGACAAACTTATCTCTATCTCTAGTCATATGCACTTTATATCCGCGGGCTTTTAAAATCGATTTCAAGCGCTTGGCTATTTGCATAACGACTATCTTTTCTCTATACTTTCTATATCCGACAGCACCGGGGTCTTTTCCGCCGTGACCGGCATCAATCACAATTGTTTTATCTCTGTCTAAACGAGAAGGGATACTCTTTTTTTTCTCTAAGACCACTGCTTTTGTATTCTTTTTTTCTGCATCTATTCTAACTATAAGTTTTTTAGATTTTTGTGAATAACCCACTTTAATTTTTTGCGTGTTTTCAATAACCAAACGTAATGTATTTGGATTGTATTGTGCTATTTTTATTCGTTTGACACCATCTTTTCTTAATGTTTTTGATTCACTCAGCATAGATGCGTGGATATCAAAGACATATCTGAATTGCTTTTTTTTAGGGTCGTACAAAGTGAAGTAGTTCACCTGCTTCGTAGATAGTTCTTTGTCAAATTCAAGAACCAATTCAGAATCTTTAAAGCCCGCATCCTTTAATTTATGTGAAGATGTGACCTTGATTTCTTTTTTTCTTTTAGGAATATAAGGTTTGTACACAGGAGTTAATTTAGGAGTGTTTAGACTTAATAATTCATTTGAATACTCTGAAACATCGATATGAAGTTTATTACCGCTCTTTACAATCCCTTTTAAGGATTTAACACGTAAATGTGCATCATCAAGCATGATTGAACGCAGATAAAGATTTTTGTAATCATTATATGCTCTAAAATGATTACTTTTGTTTGAGGAATTAAGAAATCCATTTGCACGATTCAATATATCATTATCACCTAAAGCACTTAGTGACGCTGCTAAAAGTAGAAAAAGTAAAAATGGACGTAACATTAACTAACTATTCACCTTCTGTCAGTTTTTGCAGCAACTCTTTGACCGAAATAATTTTATCCAGTCTATAACCATTCGTTCCAGAGAAGAAAAGTCCGGTCTCAAGATTTCCTTCGTAGGCATCACTTAATCTGTCTGCGATACAAAAACCTACAACTCTTGCTTCCTCGCCACGATTACACGGAGCCACACAATTTGATATACATTTAATATCCGGACCTTCACGTTTTTCTATAAGATGAGTGAGATTTGTGACTACACCTTGCGCTGGATAACCGACAGGAGATGACATAAGTTTAATATCATCTTGCTTAGCATTTATAAGCACTTGTTTGAAGTTGTCATGTGCATCACATTCATGTGTACCTATAAATCTTGTACCCATTTGAACACCGCGGGCACCAAGAGCCATCATCTCTTCTATATCAGATTTATCCCAAACACCGCCGGCAGCAATCACAGGGATATCTCCCCACAATGCAGCTTCTTCAACCACAGGTGCCACAATCATCTCTAATTGATTCTCTGGCAATTTACACTGTTCATATGAGAAACCTTGATGCCCACCGCTTTTTGGACCTTCAACAATCACCGCATCAGGCATTCTGTCATATCTTTTTTTCCATCTTTTACAAATGATCTTAAGCGCCTTTGCAGATGAAACGATAGGAACAAGTGCCACATCAGGATAACCTTCAGTGAATTCAGGCATATTCGTAGGAAGACCCGCTCCTGTGATAATGATGTTAAAACCGGCTTCACACGCATCTTTTACAACACGGCCGTAATCATTGATCGCATATAAAATATTTGCAGCCAAAGGCTTATCTCCACAAATTTTTCTTGCAGAATCGTGTATAGCTTTAAAACCCGTCGGTGAATAAAAATTCATCACATCAAGAGGTCTGTCTGCCACAAGTTTTTGAGAATATTTTTTATTGTCAAAATAACCTGTCCCGACTGAACTGACAACACCCAGTCCACCCTCTTTAGAAACCGTTCCGGCAAGCTGATCCCAAGAGATACCAACACCCATACCACCTTGAACGATAGGCTTTTGTATAGTGTGTTTACCAATTTGTAAAGATTTAAAACTCATTTATATAACCTTTAGTTTCGCAAATTTTCTTTTTCCAACTTGCAGTATATATTCACCGCTTTGCAGTTGTAATTGCTCATCTGATACTTTTATTTGGTCTATTTTAACAGCACCTTGCTTAATATCTCTCCTAGATTGAGAAGTTGATGGTGAAATTTTACATTCAACTAAGGCTTTTGCTATCCAGACTTCACCTTCTATCATAAACTCAGGAATATCTGTTGGAATTTGGCTTTTTGCGTGCACTTTTTCAAATTCTTCTTTAGCATTTTTTGCTTTTTCATCAGAATGAAATCTCGCAGTGATCTCAAGTGCTAAATCCTCTTTCACCTTTTTGGGGTGAAGTGATCCATCTAAAACACCCTTTTTGAGTGCTTCAATCGCATCAAGCGACTTTGTGCTTAATAGCTCAAAGTATCTCCACATTAAATCATCCGAGACACTTAAAACTTTTCCAAACATATCGTTTGGCTCATCAGTCACAGCGATGTAATTGCCCAAAGATTTACTCATTTTCTGCACACCGTCAAGACCTTCTAAAATCGGCATCATAAGCACTGCTTGCTGTTTTTTCACTTCGTAAGCTTTTTGCAACTGTCTTCCCATTAAAAGGTTGAACTTTTGATCTGTTCCTCCGATCTCAACATCACTTTTAAGATGCACACTGTCAAAACCCTGCAAAAGAGGATACATAAATTCACTCACAGCGATAGGAGTCTGACTCGCGTAACGTTTGGAGAAATCATCACGTTCCAACATCCGTGCGACAGTGAGGTTTGAAGCTAGTTCCAACATCCCTATGGCACCCAGAGGTTCCAACCAATCTTTGTTGTACACTATGTCAGTTTTACTCTCATCTAAAATTTTAAAAGCCTGCGTGGTGTATGAAACGATATTTTTTTCAATATCCTCAGCGCTCAAAACTTTACGAGTCACATTTTTTCCTGTTGGGTCACCAATAGTTGCAGTGAAATTTCCTATAAGAAATTGCACACGTGCACCATACTTTTGAAATGTTGCAAGCTTTTGTAAAAGTACAGTATGACCTAAATGTAAATCAGGTGCTGTGGGATCAAAGCCACACTTCACCGTGTACGTTTTGCCTTCATCAAAATATGCTTTTAAAAGTTTTTCAATTCTCGCATCATCAATAATCTCAGCGGTGCCTCTGTTTATCTCTCTTATAGCTTCTTCTAACATTTCTATTTCCTAAGTATATATTTAATTATTTAATCTGGCTCAAAGAGCCAAGCTTTAGTGACCTCAGCGGTCTAAGCGCAGTAAAAGGGACTAGTTCCTTTTACGTGTAAAATCAACGATACGCATCATCTGTCCGTATTATATGTATCACTTTAATCTTACTTTCTAGTTTTGTGCGCAGAGCATTGATATCTGATTCTTTAGATTCAAAACCAAGCTCACAATACTTCACATAATCCACAGTGTCTTTTCCCAACTCTATGGAGCTGATATCTATGTTCAATTTAACCAAATACGTTAAAAAATTTGCCAATGCACCTTTTTCATTATGTAAAGATGCGATTAAACTATAATGATAATTATTTTCTTTCTTCCAACGGATAAACACCATTGGATTCTTTTCTTCCAACTTTTTATATGCATGTGAACACATTTTATGATGCACGTGCACTTTAGATTTTTCAACAAATGCCATAATCTCATCACCGGATTTTGGATGGCAGCAATAATCAAAGACCACATCATTCACGTTTGAGACACTGAATACCTCTAAGCCTGAAATAACTTTAGACTTGAGTTTAAATCTATGTCTGGAAAGAAACCTTGAGAATCTGTTGTTTTTACTGATATCAGCCACATATTTTCCAATAACAGTCCGAAAATGTTCAATGTCACAAGGGATATTCGAACGCCCTTCACACATGCTTGATTCAAACCACTCTTCTATGCGCGAAGGCTTTAAACCCATTGCAGTCGAGACTATAAGCACACTTGTTTTGGCGTTTATTTCACGGATTCTTGCATTGCAATTGAGTCTCATATTTGATGTGGCTTTTGAAGTTTTAACCGCATCAATCCAAGAACATCTTGTAATAATCTCATCTGCTAAATTTATTTTAACAATATCTCCGTTGCTAAGCTCACTTAAAAGAGATGCCTTCGTTTTGTTTACAAGACAAGAGTCCGCTTTATTTCCAACCGCAGTGTGCACTGCATAGGCAAAGTCTAAAACCACAGCTCCGCGAGGAAGCGTGAAGGCATCACCAGTCGGTGAAAAAACAGAGATATCTTCTGAATATAAATCATTTTTAATCAAAGTGTAAAAATCTTCCACAGATTCATTTTGGTACTGAAGATTATGAAGCCAATCAAGCTTTATATCGTTATTGCCGCCACTTTTGTATTTCCAATGTGCAGCGACTCCAAGTTCAGCAGTCTTATGCATATCAAAAGTTCTGATTTGAACTTCAAATATTGCAGTGTTATGAAAAACAGTGGTGTGAATAGTCTGGTAACCATTATCTTTTGCAACAGCAATATAATCCTTGAATCTAGAAGAAAGCGGTTGAAAATGTAAATGAATCAAACCTAAAATATTATAACACTTCACCGCATCGCTTGTTAAAATCCTGACTGCTAAAAGGTCAAGAACTTCATCAATACTCACACCTTTTCTTTGCATTTTCAAGTATATGGAGTAACGATGTTTCACACGCGAAAGAATTTCAAAGTCATCATGAAATCCATTTTTAATAAGTAAATTTGTTATAGACTCTCTAAATTCATTCAGCTTCATCTCCATCGCATGATAATTTGTATCTAGATAATTATCTATGTGATGTTTTTCTTCTTTAAACAAATAAGAGAAACTTAAATCTTCAAGTATATTTTTTAAAAATGATATACCCAAACGGTGTGCGATCGGAGCATACACAACAAGTGTCTCTTCTGCAATACGTTGTTGTTTATGATTTGGAAGTGCGTCAAGTGTGAGCATATTATGCAGTCTGTCACAAAGCTTTACAACAAGCACCCTGACATCTTCGATACTTGCAAGTAACATTTTTCTAAAAGATAAAGCTGAGACAATAAGTTTTTCATTTGAAGCAGATGGTACGAGTTCCGAATCTCGGATAATATCTATTTTTGTAAGACCTTCAACAAGGTGAGCCACATCAGGACCAAAAAGTTGAGATATTTCATCAATATTTATTTCAGTGTCTTCAACCACATCGTGAAGCAGAGCTGCAATCACCATAGACTCATCATTTGTAATAGAAGCTACAATACTCGCCACTAAAATAGGATGAATAATATAAGGTTCACCACTCTTTCTCACTTGGGATATATGTGCGTCTTTGGAGTAATCTAATGCTTTTACAAGTAGACTGCTGGATGGGATTTGAGAAAAAAGATATGCTTGTGCTGAGCCAACATCATGAAGATGTTTGACTTTTTCAATATCAACCTGGCTCAGACTCAAAAACTATCTCTCTATGTCAACAAAGCCTTTAATAGTTACAAGGCCCTCTGCGATTTCCATTAAAGCTAAATCTGCCGCTTTTACAGATTTAGGATCAATATTTAATTTACTCACTGCACCGTTTAATAACTCATCAGATCTCTTTGCCACGGCAATAGCCAATTGATAATTATCCATGTTTGGATTGGCATCTAAAATTTTCGCTGTTAATTCTTCTGTTTTCATTAGGTTTAATTCCTTGGTTTGTTATATTTATTTTACTATGGAACAGTTTTGCATGTTCCCGTTTAAAATGTCTAAAAGATTGCCTTTTATAGACATATCACATACGATTATTGGTAATTTATTGTCTTTTGCGAGTGCGATTGAAGTGTCATCCATAACCTTAATATTGTCATTGAGAGCTTGTTCATAGCTTAACTCTGAAAGTTTAACTGCATCAGAATATTTAACCGGATCTTTATCATACACACCATCAACTTTTGTAGCTTTAATAATCACCTCTGCACCGATTTCAACTGCTCTTAGTGTTGCCGCTGTGTCCGTTGTGAAGAATGGATTCCCAGTTCCGGCTGCAAATATAACAACACGCCCCTTTTCTAAATGACGGACAGCTTTACGGTTGATATAAGGCTCAGCAATCTGCTCCATTTTTATAGCTGTTTGCATACGCACCTGAAGTCCCACATGTTCACACGCTTCTTGCATTGCAACACCGTTGATCACAGTGGCTAACATTCCCATGTAATCGCCGCTTGTTCTTTTTATTATTCCGTCTTTAGCCGCTGTCACACCACGGATAATATTCCCTCCGCCGATAACAATACCGACTTCTATATCAGCATCAATAAGTGACTTTATCTCCTGAGAGATATAGTTTAATATTTGTGTGTCAATTCCATGCCCTTCCTCGCCTGCAAGAGCTTCACCTGAAAACTTAACTAATACGCGTTTTTTAGCCATTGATACACCTTTTTATAAAATCCGTGAATTATACTTAAAAATCTCTTTAAAATTACTTTGAGTGATTTTCACACAATTAATCCACCTTTTTTTCATAAACTTATATGATATTTGTTATAATCAGCAATATGAAATTATCTACAGTTTTAAGGATTTATATATGAAGAGAATATTTATTGTTTTATTGACTTTTCACCTTTCACTTTTTGGATACACTTCGGTTAAAACACTGAAATTTGAGAGTGGGATAACTATCTATGGTCAAATAGGTTTTGTAGACGTGGTGCTTATACAGAACTTTGACAACAACACCTATGAAATGAAAGCAACCACCACAAGCATAGGTGCGGTAAAGTATTTAACAAATAACAGACGTGATGTTTTCACAAGTGAAGGACAGATAAAAGACGGTGTTTATATCCCCTTTAAATTCACAAAAGAAGCAATCGAAAAAGACTATAAAAAAATTACAACATATCACTTTGACTACGAAGAAAACACTGTTTACAAAACCGTTTCAAAAGAAGAATACAAAACAGTGAGCACATTTGATCCACTCACTTTCAGTTACAAAGATGAAAGAAAACTGATTCAAGAAAAAAGCGAAGAGAACATTACACTTTATCATAATGATTATTTATCACTTTACTTGAATATGCAAAGTTACAAGCTTAAAATAGGCAAAGTCTTTTATGTTGATAAAAAAGACTCAGATACTCTTATCTATAAAAAACATGATTTAGTGGAGGTGCAAAAACACGACGGTGAAGATATCTACAGCATCGCGGTGCACTATGATGAAGAAAGTATATTTTTCAAAAAAATAGAGTCTATCGGTGTATCATTTTATGGCGATGCATATATAGAAAAAATCTCAGAAGAAACCAAAATAATCCATAATGACTCTTAGTTAATAGAGTTCTATCAGGGGAGTGAGTTCTGAAAAGACAACAGCTCTTTTTTCCTCATTGGGGTGAAGTATAGCTTCACATAAAAGTGCTATATTCTCATCAATATCGGGATTTAAATCCCGAATATTTTCCAGCTTTTCACCTTTGAGAACATTTGTGAATCTCTCATAGGCTGTATATGCTTCTTTTTTGGACAAATTATAATAAAGTTTACGACCAAGTTCAAAAACTTCAAACTCTTCGTTTTTACCAGTATTCACTTTCTCAGAAAAACTTGGTGAATATTCTATGTTTTTAGAGCGTAAGTACGCACCTAGTTTCATAGCAAAACCTAAGTAGGCACTTGAATAATTCTGAAATATCCTATCAGAGAATTGCTCGAAATTTTCTGTATCTTTTTTTTGATTTTTATACGCCAGCATTAAAGTCTCAACATAAAAGTTCGCATGCGTAAGCGGTGCTGATTTTAAGACAGTATGCCCTTCTTGACCTTCACTCACCAACTTTCCACCAAGAAAGATATTCACCCCTCCGACTGTTTCGCCTCCCACCTTGGTTTTACACCCTTCAAATCCGATGTCTCCAAGTCCATGTATACCGCAACCTTTAACACATGCAGACCAGTACATTCTCACTTTTCCACTCTCCAGTGGAACCTGCTCGCTTAAATACGCAGACATATTTATAGCATCGTTTTTATTTTCGATTACTCCAAAAGGACAATGCTCAGTTCCTGCACATGCGATTAGATGATTAAAGTACGGTGAATTAACATTTTTATATTCTTTAAAAAATGGCTCAGACAACATTGAGTCCACTTCTTTTACCCCTAGAATATACATACTTTGTTCCATATCAAAGCGTACTTCACCATTACCATACTTGTCCGCCAAGTCCGCTACATTAACCATAGCCGTACCCGTAAAAACTCCGGATGGAACAACGATATGCACTCCAAAAGAACCGTCACGCAGTTGCACCTTGCCTTGATCTGCGTCTGTGGAGTCTATGTTTGTCATCGTGATTCCCGCAGTCGCAAAATCAACACCGGCATTTTCACGAATCGCTTTTGACATCTCTTCCATTCCCACCGCTTCTATAAGAAAGTGAAGTCTGTTTTTATTTCTGTTATCACGAAATCCAAATCTTTTAAACAAATCTATAATCGAGTCAAAAGCTTTTACAACTTCCTCTTCATTTTTTAAAAATATATCCGCATTTTTTCCTACAACCCCGACTTTTCCGCCAAGATACATGTTGTACCCGAACACACCGTCTTTTTGTGCAAGGGCGAATGAGGCATCATGACAGAAAATATTACACCTGTTGGTCATAGAACCGGTGATGGCAGTGTTGAATTTTCTAGGAAGTGTCGAGATCCAATCCGGTGAATAAAGAAATGTTTCTTGAAGTTTTAAAAGTGTTTTTTGAGAAGGCAAAATGTTGTCAAACGCCAAATCATCAAGAGGATCACCCATAATCCCGCGAATGTTATCCACACCAGTTTGGTATGCGTTAATTCCCACATCTTTCATTCGCTGTACGAGTGAAGGTAAATCTTCTATCTTAAGATAACGGAGTTCGCATTGTGCACGTGTGGTCAAATCTATATAATCTTGTCCATACTCTTTGGCACACTCCCCTATAACCCTTGCTTGAGCAGAGTTAAGATGTCCTCCGGGAATACGAAGTTTTATCATAAACCTCTCAGGCGTGGCCGGTCTGTCATAGATTCCAAAACATTTTAAAAAGTAGGATTTATCCTCAGCAGGAATAGATCCATAGCCATCACGGGCATACCCCTCAAGTTTGTCAAAAGCTTCTTGAGGGTTTTTCATATTCTTCACTTTTTCTATCTTGTTAAGCTTCGTCGCCCTCGCATCATACGCTTCTTGTAAAACTTCCATAGCAAACTCCCTTATTTATTATAAGAATTGTAGCTAGATAGCAAGCATAAAGAATAGAATAAGTGCTTATATTTTACGCAGTTTTATGTTTTAAATTTGGCTTTAAACTCTCAGCATCCATCTCTTAAACTTATGAAGTGCAATCTTAAGCTTCATTGCACTGATTTGCGTAAACTTCAAATTTTTCTTTGTCCTGTGATACTTTCTTTTGCTTTTAGCTCCATTATCACTTTGTAGGTTTCTTTACAAAATTCATTTTTATCAGTGCATTCAAAACGTGGATGCTCTTTTTGCCCCAAGACATCAAAACTGGGACCACTTAGTTTTACATTCAATTCTTTTTCAAGAAAGTTGTACAGGGTTTTTCTTGGACGGGATGAACCAAGCCTGCAAAATTTTTGTATCGTGCTTCTTGCTTTTACGGTGATTGCATCATCACTGCTTAGTATATCTTCGTGTAGAGAGTTTTTATCTTTAAACAATACACCTCTAAATAATTTCATTTCAAGACCTTAAAATATGTTTTATTTTCGGAAGTATAGCAATCAAGCTGTTAACAAACTTATAACTATTATAATTATTAATGATGAGTTTAGATTTTAAAAACTCTTACAAGCTTTTTTCTTAAATCCACTCTTGAAGTTTACCTTTGAGTTCTATGTGAGTCAGATACAGCCTTAGGTCAAATTCAACCTGATGATAAGAGCTTTGCATATGTGTGCATATTTTGTAGAAGGCTTTACTGTGCTCTTTTTCTTTAAAGTGTGCGAGTTCATGAACCACTATCATCTCTAAAAATTCTTGAGGGACATTCTTAAACATCGATGCAACTCTAATCTCATTTTTCACTTTTAGCTTGGATCCTTGAACTCTGGATATATAGTGATGTGTTCCCAAAGCATTATGTATAACATTAATTTTTCCATCGTAGATAACCTTACTCAGAGGTGCGGACTTCTTTATGAACTCATTTTTTAATGCCATTGTATAAGAAAAAAGTGCTTTGTCATTTTTAAAGCTGTGAGAAGATGGATATTTTCCAAGTAGATATGCAGAAAGTTTATCTGCTTCTATGAGTTTATGCACTTGCTCTTGTGTCTGTTGTGGATAATGGTGAAGATATTTTAGTTTTTTCATTTAAAATATTTTATCAAAATCCTTGGATATAATCTACTAAAAAGGTTTATCTTGAAAGCAACAAATATATTTAACAATATCCCTGCACAATTAAATCAAGAACATTTTCAAGACATCATCTCCAAAGATGGCATTAAGATCCAAAGAATCGTCTCTCAGGGAGAAGCAACGCAAGATGATAAATGGTATATTCAAGAAAATGATGAGTGGGTGATTGTTCTACAAGGCGGGGCTATCCTTTCATTTGAAGACGGTTCTGAAATTCGGCTTGGCAGTGGAGACTACATCCACATACCGGCACACAAAAAACATAAAGTTTCTTGGACAAGTTCTCATGAGCAAACTGTCTGGTTGGCAGTGCACTATTAAAAGACAAGAAAAACTTTAGTCCATCTTTGGCAAGATTTCATGCAGATTCACAACATTTCCTATAACAATCAAAGCCGGTCGTGGTGCATTTTCACAAAGTGTGTGCATATTTTTTAGAGTGCCTATTTGAGTACTTTGATTTTTCCGTGAAGCATTTGAGATGACTGCGACAGGCATCTTCATATCCACACCTATACTTTTAGCGCATGCTGCAATTTCACCTGCCCGTGAGACACCCATGAGCACAACCACTGTATGGTTGTCCATTTTTAGCATTGGAACCCATTCCAGATTCACTCTGTTTCCTGCTAAATGTGCAGATACGATGGAGAGATTTGTAGCATATCCTCTGGCAGTCGGTGCGATTCCAGCAAGCAGAGGTCCGGCAATTGCGGATGAGATTCCAGGAACAACTTCTATATCGATCCCCTCCTTTACCAAGGAAATAGCCTCTTCACTCCCACGTCCAAATATATAAGGATCGCCGCTTTTAAGCCTTGCTATGCTTGAGCCATTTGCGGCTTCTTCTATTAAAAGCTTATTTATCTGGGCTTGCTTCACCGAATGAAAACCTTTTTGTTTTCCCACAAAAACCTTCTTCGTAGTCTCTGGGATTATCTCTAAAATTTCATCTGCGATAAGGTGATCTATAAAAACAATATCCACACTTTTAATGATTTTGTAGGCTTTAAGTGTTAGAAGTTCAACATCCCCTGTTCCGCAACCCACAAGATAAATCTTAGCCTTTTTTTGCATCAGTTCTTGCTGTGTTTTTTCAACTTCTATGATGCCATTATCCCGTTCTTTTTGCTTCGCTTCTAAGTATGCCGTGATATCTTTTGGAATCATTGCTTCACATTCATCTCGAAAATATTTTGCAGCAGTGGGCGATGCGCCATTGCTTGAGACTGCGATTTGAAGCGGTCTGTTTTTTGTTAAGGCCATAAAGTAAAAATCACAATACTGGGGAACATCCACCACATTTAAAAGTATGTCATGCGTTTTTTTATACTCTAAAAGCACATTTGTGACTTCCATATTCCCAGTGGCATCTATAATGATTTTATAGTCTTGTATATCACTAAGCTCAAAATCTTTTTGCTCTACATTTGGACTGATAGTCTTGATTCTATAATCCAATACGCTTCCAACCACTTTAAAATCTATCTTATTTTGCAGAAGCACATCTGCTTTTTGCAAAGCCACATTTCCTCCACCGATAAGAAGGATTTTTTGATTTTTCAGTAAAATCGGTAAAGTTTTATTTTCCATTTACAACTTTCTCTTTTTCTATTATATTTATACCTTCATAAGCAGTTTTCACATGAACAATTTCACCGCTTATTTCAGTTTCTTCAAACACTAAACCATCTGGAACTTCACTAGAATGCAGTTGAATTGCAGTCTGTTTAAAGTTTGGTTCACCGGATTTCGGACAAAAGCTGTCATTTGTAAGGGTATTGACAAGCTGTGTGTTGTAATGAAAAGGAACAAATATATTTCCCTCTCTCACACTTTGTGAAACTCTCACCATTACATCTTCCACTCTTCCTCTTGCACTTGAAATTGCCATTCTATCGCCGCTTTTCACCTTAAGAGCCTCTGCATCTTTTGGGTTGATATCTATCCACGATTCAGGCGCTAAATCATTTAATATATCTATACTTCTTGTTTTTGTACGTGTATGCCATTGCTCCACTGTTCGTCCGGTGTTTAAAAGTGCCGGAAACTCCTTACTGACAGGTTCAGCCATAGGAAACCAATCTAAACATAAAAGTTTTGCTTTTTCATCTTTAGTGCGAAACGCAATATCCGGTGAATAAAGGCGCTTTGTGCCTAATGGTCGCTCAGAATTACAAGGCCACTGAATCCCGCCATGTTCTTCTAAAAGCTCATACGTTATACCCGAGTAGTCACATAACTGACCTTCACTTAGTTTTTTAAATTCATTAAAAGCGTCTATCGGTTTTTCCCACTTAGGAAATAACATCTCATTCACACCTTCAAAATATTTTGAAAATTCAAGAACGATGTCAAAGTCACTCTTTGTATCTCCTATCGGTTCCACTGCTTTGTTTGCACGGTTACATCGTCTCTCAGAATTTGTGTACACACCCTCTTTTTCACCCCAGGTTGCTGCTGAGAAAACCACATCTGCAAGCTCTGCTGTGTCGGACATAAAAGCATCTTGGACTACGAGCAAGTCAAGTTTAGCAAGTGTCTCACGAAGTTTATTTTGATTTACAAAACTAACAAGCGGGTTTGTTGCAACTATCCAAAGCGCTTTTATCTCGCCTCTGTCTATCGCATCTATTATCTCAGCGTATTTATATCCGCGCTCAGTGGGAACCAATTCTTCAGGCACATTTGCTTTTTGTGCATAGTCCTTTAAAGCGGCTTCATCTCCAAAGTTTCTATATCCTGGAAGTGAAGAAGTGAAACCGAACTCTCTTGTTCCCATTGCATTACATTGTCCAGTAATAGAAAAAGGCCCAGCTCCTTCTTTACCGATTTGACCGGTTAATAGGTGAAGGTTAATGATTGCACTTACAGTGTCTGTACCCATAAAAGACTGATTCACACCCATAGTCCAAGCAGTTAAAACTGCATCTTGTGCGACAAACTGACGTGCAAGTTCATAGAGTGTTTTCACATCTATACCTGTTATATTTGCAACTTCTTGGGGAGGATAATCTTGAAGATGTTTTTTTAACTCTTTATAGCCCGTAGTGTGAGAATTGATATAGTTCATTTCTTCCCAGCCCTGTTCCATCACGATATAGGCTAAGCCATTATAGAGTGCCAAGTCTGTTCGCGGTTTTATCGGTACAAAAGTTGTGGCCATCTGTGCAGTTTTTGAAGAACGCGGGTCTATGACAATAATGTTTGGCTTGTTCTTATTTTTTGCAAGGTGAAGTTTCAAAATAGGATGGTTATCAGAGATATTTGCACCCACTAAAAAAATGGTGTTTGCTTTTTCAAAATCCTCATACGAACCCACCGGACCATCCGAGCCAAGAGATTGTTTATAGCCCATCACAGCTGAGGCCATACAAAGTGTGGTGTTTCCATCATAGTTGTTTGTTTTAAGTCCTAGCTGTACGAACTTGCCAAGTGTGTAAAACTCTTCTGTTAAAAGTTGTCCGGTGGAGATGACTCCAACAGCTTTTTCGCCGTGCTTTTGTGCAATACGTTTGAACTCTTTTGAAACTTTTGTATAGGCATCATCCCAAGTTCCAGGGCGAAGAGTCCCTGCACGCTTAATAAGCGGTGAAGTCACTCTTTCCTTAGAGTTTATAAGCTGATGTTCACTCAGACCTTTTGGACAGAGTGTTCCCATGTTGACATTGTGCGAAGGATTCCCTTTTGTATACACAGCTTTGCCATCTTTGACACCGATGTAGAGTCCACACCCCACTCCACAGTATCCGCATGTGGAAAACACCCATTTATCCGGCTTTTTCTCATCACTTATCATACCGAACTGTGCGTCATGTGAGAGTTTATACTTATCAGCCTTTATATCAAAACCTAAAAAATCTTTTATCATGCCAATCATCATTCACTCACTCTTTATTTATAAGAGATAATAGCATAATGTATAAACTTCATCTTATAATAAAGCTTAAATATTAAGCATTTACAACAGTTTTCAAGTTATAATGTCAAGAAAGAATGGGAGTTGTATGTTAAAAAAATCAATCATCGTATTTATCCTCATCTTCTCGGCAATACAAGTCATAGCGAATGAAAACAAGTATATTTGCGCAGACAGATGGCCAAAAGCCAGTCCTCCCTACCATTTTAAACCAAATGAATGCGGACCTGATTCCCCTTTAGCTGAGATTCTGCCAAATAATTTTGGTTCGGTTAAGCTAGGTGAAGCATGTAACAAACATGACCGCTGTTGGATGGAGTTGCATCAGCTTAATCACTATGGAAGATGTGAAGCACGTTTTACAAAAGATCTCATTGAAGCATGTTCTAAAGCGGAGATTTGTTTTGACACAGGGTTTAAAAAACGATGTGTCCCAAATCCTGTGGAGATTGCCGCATGTCAGAGTATGATTGTCCCATCCTACACAAGCGCTGCAGCAACAGGTCTTATGTTGCAACTTCTAGAAAAATCAAGAAAAGACCAAAAAGAGTTTGAAAAATGTGTCGCTAAATACGGATATACAAAAAGACCGAAGGATTAATCACCCCATCGGGTACATTATCTCTTCTTGAATCTTTTGTATCTCTCCCATAATATCATCACTTAACTCTAAATCCATTGCTGCGAAGGATGCATCAAGTTGCTCTGCATTTCTTGCACCGATGATAGTTGAAGCCACAAAGTCAAACTGTTTTGAGTACGCCACTGCCAAAGTCACCGGTGAAATATCAAGTCTCTTTGCTATCTCCATATACCTCAGAGTCACTTCTAAAGACTTCTTATTTACAAATCTTGCAGCCTGTGCTTGCACACGAGGATTGTCACTTTTTAAGTAATCTGAAAATCTTGCATTATCAGGATAAAACTTTCCATTATACTTCCCGCTTAAAACCCCGCCGCCAATCGGTGAATATGGAAGTAATGATATTTGTTCTTTCTTACATACTTGTGCCAACTCATCTAAAAAACGTGGATTGTTTAAAGAGAAGTTATTTTGTATAGACTGAAATCTTGAAATTCCTAAACGTTTTGAAGTCTCATTTGCTTTTGTGAGGCCGTATGCGGTATCATTTGATGTGCCAAGATAACGAACTTTCCCCTCTTGAACCAAATCATCAAAAGCTCTTAGTGATTCTTCTATCGGGATAATCGTGTCGGGCCAATGCATCTGGTACAAATCTATATAATCCGTCCCCAACCTTTTCAAACTTCCTTCTATTGCAGTTTTTATATGAAACTTATCAATAGCTGTCATACCGTGACGGATGGGCGGAACAAACCAACCGTTTGCAGCTCCGGCAACTTTAGAAGCGATGATAAACTTGTCTCTTTGCTTATCCTTTAACCATCTACCTATGATACTCTCTGTCAGGCCAGCATATTCTGCTTTTGGAGGGATTGGATAAACCTCAGCAGTGTCAAAAAAGTTTATACCGAAGTCCACTGCCTTGTCCATAATTTTAAAGGACTCTTTTTCATCACTCCAAGAACCAAAACCCATAGTCCCTAAACAAATCGGTGTGACTCTTAATCCTGTTTTACCTATGTATCTGTGTTTCATTGTCTAAGCCTTTTTATTTTTCATAAGTTTTAAAACTAATGCAACGATAATAATCAACCCTAAAACTATGTATGGAGCGTTCATGCTGAGTTGATTAAGTGCGAGCATCAACTCTTTTAAAAAATATGTCCATATCACTATTGCCAATGATGTTCCGCTTAGGACTATCAGGATTGTTGTGTAGTGTTTTATACCTATTAAAAAACCTATGAGAGCACCGATAACCGGCCCTGTCATCCAAAAGGGAAACCAAACAAACAAAAACAATCCATACTTACCGTATTTCTCAAAATAATCTTTGTACTTTTCTCTTTGTATTTTAACATTTGTAAAAAAATTCTTTAGCACCTCTATGTTTAGAGATTTATTCCAACTAAGCACAAACAAAGGATAAATAATCAAAACCATTATAAACTCTACAAGCATGTTCATAAGTAAGATCATACCATCGCTCAACTCGGTGGTGTACCCATACGAGATACCCGCAGCACGTCCGAAGAAAAAGTTTGTGACACTCATAACTAGCAAAACATTTGCATTCTCAGCAGAAAAAACATAACTGGCTATAATGATTGCAATATACACAAACAGCAACACTACCCCGATGAAAAATATTTTACCCTCTTGGGATGAGAAAAAACTTTTTAAGTTAAACATTAAGCACCTAAGCCTTTAATAATTTTTTTTCTATGGATCTTTTTATCTCAACAACAAAAAGAACAGCAAATGAGATGAGAAGTATCTCTGCCCATGTTTGAATATCTAAAGCTTCACTTTTAAACAAAAGCTGCATAAAATCAGTATGTGTATAGGCCACTTGTAAAAGTATCATAGCGCCCACACCGACAAGTAAGTATTTGTTGTTGAATATATCTGTTTTAAAAACTGATTTTTCTAATTCTTTACAAGAAAAGAGATAAAAAAGTTCTACAAAAACGAAGATATTCACAGCAATGGTTCTTGCATACTCCACAGTATGGCCATTGGCAATAGCATAATTAAACATTGCATAGGATGCCAGCAGCATGTAAAATCCCACCACCAGCATCTGAACAATTATACTCTTACTTAAAATCGGTGTCGCTGGATTTCTTGGATGTCTTAGCATAATGTTATCTTCCTTAGGCTCATACACAAGCATCAAACCTAAAAATATTGCTGTTGACATATTTATCCATAAAATCTGTACGGGCAAGATTGGAAGTGTAAGCCCCAATGCAATTGCGAACAATATCACAAGCCCTTCACCGAGGTTCGTCGGAAGTGTCCATGTGATAAACTTTATAAGGTTGTCAAACACATTTCTACCCTCTCTCACTGCATGGGCGATCGAGCTGAAGTTATCATCACTTAAAATCATATCCGCTGCTTCTTTGGCCACTTCTGTTCCACCGATTCCCATAGCAATCCCTATATCAGCCTGCTTAAGGGCCGGAGCATCATTGACACCGTCTCCGGTCATGGCGACTATCTCGCCTCTTGCCTGTAAGGCATCCACAATTCTCAACTTTTGTTCAGGCTCAACCCTTGCAAACACTCTTACGTGTTGCACTTTTTCGATAAGCTCTGCATCTGTTAAATTAAAAAGTTCTTTTCCTTGTATAACAGAACCTTCAAATTCTGTATCCTCGGGAACTATAGACATCATCTTGGCAATAGAGAAAGCTGTATGTGCATGATCGCCGGTGATCATTATAATCTTTATACCTGCTCCAATAGATTCTTTCACCGCTTCTATAGCTTCTTCTCGCGGTGGATCCATCATCGCTTGAAGACCTAAAAAGATGAATTTATTATCTAACAATCTATTGTCAATTTTATCGCCTTGCACAACTTTTTTAGCAATCGCTAAAACTCTTAAACCCTCAGATGCAAAAAGTTCTGCCTGATGCAATATTTTATCCCTGTCCACATCTATAACTTTACCCTCTAGTGATTCAAAATCACAAATAGCTAAAACTTTTTCTATAGAACCTTTAAGATATAAAACATTTTGTTCATGTTCTATATCTCTATTTATAGTGGCCATAAATTGTCTATCTGATTCAAATGGAAGTAAATCAAATCTTGGGTATTTTGTATTTAGTTCATGTTCACTACATCCGGATTTTAAAGCAGAGACAACTAATGCTCCTTCTGTCGGATCTCCATTAATGGTGAATAAACCGTCTTTTTCCACCAGATAAGACTCATTGCACAAGTACCCTGCACGAAAAACATCTTGTAAACTCTCATCAATTACACTTACTTTTTCATTGTCTTGAAAAATTTCACCCTCTGGTTTGTAGCCGGTCCCTGATATATCATATATATTTCCGCAACTATAAACCTTGGTGACACTCATCTTATTTTGTGTTAAAGTTCCCGTTTTATCTGAACATATTGTTGTCACACTTCCAAGCGTCTCAACTGCCGGCAACTTTCGTATGATGGCATTTTTTTTAGCCATTCGGCTCACACCTATCGCAAGAGTGATAGTCACAGCAGCAGGCAAACCCTCAGGAATAGCTCCGACAGCCAAGGCCACCGAAGCCATAAAAGTCTCAATAGCACTGTTTTCGCGAAGTATCCCAATCAAAAATGTAAAAGCTGCCAGAGTCAAAATCACATAAAGAAGCACTTTAGAAAAAGATGCTATTTTTTTTGTAAGCGGGGTGTCCATTGACATTGTTTCAGAAATTAAATGGGCAATCTTTCCCAGTTCAGTGTTTTGTGCTATGGCTACGACAACACCCTTTGCTCTGCCGTAGGTCACATATGTTCCAGAGTATGCCATATTATCTCTGTCGTTTAAGGTGATATCTTGGTCTTGGATTTCTATATTTTTAAGTGTGCTTAGAGATTCTCCTGTGAGCATTGATTCATCCACTTTTAAATCATGAGATTCTAAAAGCCTTAGATCTGCCGGCACTTTTAAACCCGATTCGAGTAAAACTATATCTCCCGGTACTAAATCTACAGAAGAAATTCTAAGCTTTTTACCATCTCGAATAACTATAGCTTCTGTGTTCATCATCTTTTTAAGAGACTCTATCGCTTCTTCAGCCTTAATCTCTTGTAAAAATCCGATAATCACATTGATGATGACAACTGCGAATATCACTCCGCTGTCTATCCATTCTCCAAGGGCTGCGGTGACAAGCGATGCTCCTAAGAGGATATAAATAAGTGCGTTATGAAATTGAAGGATGAATTTTTTTAATTTTGAGTCTTGTTTTTTTGCTTTTAATATATTTTTACCGAAAAAATCTTCTCTATGCTTTATACTCAGCGGGCCTAAGCCATCACTCGCATCACTTTCAAAAAGTTCAACAATCTTCTCCGGTTTTATACTATGCCAGCTTTGCCCTATTAAATGTTGCATCTCAATTTCCTTCGAGAAATTTTATCTACTATTTAATATTATATAATTTTTACTTTAATCTTTGTTTTAAGACCTTTGTTTTCCCACAAAAAAACCACCGGCCATACCTAGTGGAACCACCGTTGCATAAAATAAAAATCTGTCACTTATCTCACTTGCAAAGACCAAACATAAAGATACAAACAAAGTCACACTTGCTCCTGCCACAGCATCAGCACTCACCTGTGTGATTACAAAAAGAGGTAATAGCACACCTCCAAGAAAAAGCGATATGAAACGAAATATTTTTATATTTTTAAAGTTTTCATTATAGAGTCTTAATGTTCTTCCAAGCTGGTATGCATTTTCACCATCGGTTCCTAAAACTCTTAAGTCTTCTAAAGAGAAAAAGGCTTGTGCTAAAGCGCCTAACATCCCTAAAGCAATCAACGGCACAGCAATATCCAACATACTGAACACCAGAGCAAAAAGCCCCATTAAAAATGCACCCACATACGCCACAGCAAAAAACTTAATGTTGGTTGTCTCTCTATCCCATGATGGACGTGCTTTGATGCGGTAAATCATACTTTGTGCATAGATTCCGTATATCCCTATAAACAGAGTTAAAACTTCTGTCCATATTCTAAGAACTATATGCGCTTCTATAAAGTATAAAACAACCACCACATTCATAAGCAAGGTGAAAACTCCAAGTGCCAAGGCCTCGCGTGAGAGCCATGATGTTTTAATGTTTTTCATCGCAGTCATTGCCAAAAATGGACGCCCTAGGTGAAGTGCTGATAAAGGAAGGCCTATTGCTGCGGGCAACATCACTAAAAGTGCCATCATCCAGTTTGCCGATTCATACCCAAAAACACTCATAGCATCACCTAAAAACAGAACAAAAAATCCGCCTAAAGATATTTGAGTGAGCACTGTCATAAAAACAAGAGGCAGTTCAGAATGTGCGGGTTTAAGTATATGCTCATCCACCTCACTCATTTGCGGTAAGTTCTCAGGTAAAGTGTATCTTGTCGTGGAATTTGTAATGCCGGCATCTGGTAAGAATGGTATATTTGCCTCTTTTGCCATATCTGTGTCTAACCATTCTTGAACATTGACAGTCTCAATCATAATCGCACCGGAAGGACATGCCTGCACACAAGACGGAGTTTCACCGACATCTAGTTTTTCATGACACATATGACACTTGGTGACTATCTTTCTCTCTTCATGAAACACCGGAACCTCATAAGGACAGTTCCAGGTGCAATAGTGACACCCTATACAGGTCTCATCTTCATGGATAACGATTCCGGTTTCTTCTATTTTTATATAAGAATTAGTCGGACATCCAATCAAACATGCAGGATCTATACAATGGTTGCAACTCATAGAGTTGAAAAGTTGGCTAAATGCAGGAAACGAGCCGCCCTCCATTTTACCGACTCTACGCCATTTTATATCTGCTGGATTATTATTTTGCTCATTACATGCCACTTCACAACAATGACAACCCACACACGCAGTTGCATCAAAGTGAAATCTATACTGTTCACCTTCTTGGAGTTTAGGAATATCTATAGAGTAATTACCGCACTGCATTCCAGTGTCAGCCTTATGACCTATAAAACTCTCTAAAGGTGTTTGCAT
>JACNLH010000164.1 GCA_014381585.1 Candidatus Sulfurimonas ponti | reverse complement strand
CCTGTTTTTCACTATTTAATTTTTTTTCGCTACACTTCCAAAACTAAAAAACAATTTACTATACTACTATATAGGAATACTACTTGAACTTAATTATCGTCGAATCACCGGCCAAAGCGAAGACTATTAAAAACTTTCTGGGTAAAGACTATGAGGTTATCGCCTCTAAAGGTCATATCCGTGATTTACCAAAATCCCGTTTTGGAATCACTGTTGAAGAAGAAACCAACCATCTCGTGCCAACCTACTCTGTTGCAAAAGAGAATGCCGCCATTGTTAAAGAGATAAAAACACTTGCAAAAAAAGCTGACACTATATATATCGCGACCGATGAGGATCGTGAGGGTGAAGCTATCGGGTGGCATATTGCCCATGCTATAAAAAAAGACCCTCTTGAACTTCCCCGTATCGTATTTCATGAGATCACCAAAACAGCTATCAACCATGCTCTTGAATCCGCCCGAACAATAGATATGGATATGGTGAACGCACAACAAGCCCGTCGTTTGCTAGACCGTGTGGTTGGATACAAACTCTCACCGCTCCTAGCTTCTAAGATCCAAAAAGGACTCTCAGGCGGACGTGTTCAGTCTTCAACACTTAAACTTGTAGTGGACCGTGAACGTGAAATCAAAGCCTTTGTCCCTGTGGAATACTGGACTATTGACACATCATTTAAAAAAGATATCGAAGCGAATCTTATTCTTCATAAAGAAGAGAAGATCTCCAAAATGACTATCGAGAATGAAGCACAGGCTAAAGCGATTGAATCAAGTGTGAATGCAGACAGCTATATCATCTCCAAAATCGAGACAAAACAAAGAAAAAGCTCAACCCCTCCGCCATTTATGACTTCAACTCTGCAACAAACCGCATCAAGCAAACTTGGATTCACTCCAAAAAGAACTATGATGATTGCACAAGCATTATATGAAGGTGTTAAAACTCCTGATGGAACTTCGGGTGTTATCACTTATATGAGAACAGATTCACTTAACTTAGCTGCCGAAGCTGTATCTGCTGTTCGCGGGATTATCGAAAATCGTTATGGTAAAAAATATCTTCCAAAAGAGCCAAAAACATATAACAAAAAATCTAAAGGTGCTCAAGAAGCGCATGAGGCTATCCGTCCCACCATGCTTAACTTCACCCCTGAAATGGCGCAAAGCTTTTTAAAGGCTGATGAGATAAAACTCTACCGTCTAATCTATGAAAGATTTATGGCTTGTCAAATGGAAGATGCCCAATTTGAACAACAAAGCATCATCTTTAAGGGAAATGAAAATGAGTTCCGTGCAAGTGGAAGAAAACTGACATTTGACGGTTTCTATGCTGTGACAGGTGCTGAAGACAAAGATAAACTGCTTCCGACTTTAAAAGAAGGTGAAAAAGCAGAGCTTCAAAGTGTCAAACCTGAGCAACACTTCACCGAACCTCCGGCCCGTTACTCTGAAGCATCTTTAATCAAAAAACTTGAATCCGAAGGTGTGGGCCGACCTTCGACCTACGCTCCGACAGTTGCAACCTTAAGTTCTAGAACCTATGTGACTATAGAGAAAAAACAGATTATCCCAACCGAGATGGCTTTCACCGTGACTGAAATCTTAGAGAAAAACTTTGCGAACATCGTAGATATATCCTTCACTGCCAACATGGAAGAAAAACTCGATGAAGTAAGTGAAGGGACTGTGGACTGGCAAGAGCTTTTAAGTGATTTTTATTTTCCTTTTATGGAACAGGTTGCAGCAGGTAAAGAAAATATTGTTTCACTTAAACTTGCTAAACCGACTGGAAGAACTTGTCCAAAATGCGGTGAAAGTGAATTGCTTTTACGTTCTGGCAGATTTGGTAACTTCATCGCCTGCAGCGGTTTTCCAAAATGTAAATATACAGAACAAGTGGATGAAGAGGGAAATCCAGCTCCAAAAACAGAAAATCTTTCAGAAGAGAAATGTGACAAATGCGGTAAAGATATGGTCATCAAAAATGGCAGAAACGGTCAGTTTTTAGCATGTAGTGATTATCCTGATTGTAAAAACACCAAAAGCATCAACGTCGAAGAAAAAGTGTCTGAGACTCCTTGTCCTGATTGCGGTGGGAAGATTTCACTTAAAAACTCCCGTCGCGGCCCTTTTTGGGGATGTGAAGGTTATCCTGAGTGTAAATTCATTTCAAAATTTGAACCGACAACCATCAAATGTAAAGAAAAAGGCTGTACAAACGGCTTACTTGCGGAGCGAACATACAGAAACAAAAATGTGTATGAATGTGTAAAATGTAAAGCTCGCACACCAAGAGAAGAATAAGCGGTGAAGATAGGCATCATATCTGACACTCATAAAAAGTTCAACAAAGCGCAAAAAGCGCTTAATGTGCTTTTAGAAAATGGTGCTGAGTTTATTGTTCATGCCGGGGATATAGTTGAAGTTGAGATTCTAGAACTCCTAGAAAACTGTGGAAAAAGGTATGTGGCAGTCTATGGAAACAATGATTCGCATTTAGTCGCTTATCATAATGAATACAATCTTGTCCAAGAACCTCATTACTTTAAACTTGCAGGTGCAAAATTTAAGTTGATGCACTTACCATTTTATATGACTCCTGACACTGAAGTCGTCCTTTTTGGTCATACGCATACATTTCAATCAGAATTCAACAATGGAACTCTTTTTTTAAATCCCGGTGAAGCATGTGCAAGAAATAAAGCTGTTTCAGAATGTGTAATGCTTGAAGTCACTGATGAGAAATTTTTCGTAACACACTTCACAAGAGCGAAAAAAACAAAAATATTCAATACTAAAGAATATAACTATACAAGGATAGCTCAATGAATCAAGAGATTTTTTTATGCTCAATTTGTAATATAAACAGTGGCACTTGCTTAGAAGATTGCAAATTTTGTTCTCAAAGTGTACGCTATAAAGCGGACATAGACAGATATAAGCAAAAAGATATGGACCTCATATTAGAAGAAGCAAAAAATGCAAGAGCTGCCGGAGCGCTCGGCTTTTGTTTAGTTACAGCAGATAAAGGTTTAAATGATAAAACACTGAAATTTGTTTGTGATGTTGCCAAAGCAGTAAGTGCCCAAATGCCTGAACTTAGACTTATTGCCTGTAATGGAACTGCATCACTCGAACAACTTCTCACATTAAAAGAAGCAGGGATTAAAGCCTATAATCATAACCTTGAAACCTCTGAAGCCTTTTATCCAAAAATTTGCACCACACATCCTTGGAGTGAAAGATACGAAACTTGCCAAAATGTGAATAAATCAGGTCTTGTACTCATAACCGGCGGTATTTTCGGCCTTGGCGAGACACAAGAAGATAGAATCTCTATGCTTAAATCTCTTGAATCACTTAATCCGACATCTGTCCCTATAAACTTTTATCATCATAACGAAGCACTCGAGCTCGAGCCTAATTCTCTTGGGATTGATGAAGCATTAGAGTTGATAAAACTTACAAGAAAGAGTATTCCAAAAGCACAGAGAATTATGGTTGCCGGAGGAAGGGAGTTGATGTTCGGAGAAAGACAAGCTGAAATATTCGAACATGGTGCAAACTCTATCGTTGTGGGAAATTATCTCACAACTGCCGGAAGAATGGTTAGTAAAGATTTAGATATGCTTGAATCACTTGAGCTAGAAGTGGCAAAGAAAGTACGATAAAATGCACGATAATGTGACCCTCATAATCACAATAGCACTTATTATTGTGTTTTCACCGTTTTTTGCAAAACTTCTCAGACTGCCAACCACACCTATAGAAATCATTTTAGGTTCAATCCTTGGTTACATAGGCTTTCTCCACGATGAACACCTTTTTGAAATTGTTGCAGAGATCGGCTTTCTTTATCTGATGTTTATTGCAGGGACTGAGATTAATCTTAAAAACGTTCTTAAAACTCCGGCAGCGACCATGAAAAGAGTTATGTTTTATCTCATCATTCTTTATGCTTTTGCCATAATATTCTCACTCTATTTTAAACTGGGGAATATTTTTATAATTCTTCTGCCCCTTATCTCGGTCGGTTTAGTTGCCACACTAAGTAAAGAATACGGAAAAACCCCTTGGCTTGACATCTCTATGACGGCCGGAGGAATCGGTGAAGTTGTAAGTATAGCCATTTTAACAGTCACCTCTGCGGGTTTACAGTCAGGCTTAGGCTTAGACCTTATCAAAACAATTATCTCTCTTAGTGCATTTTTAATTTTAATGTTTTTTATCTTCCGTGTAATGCAGTTAATCTTTTGGTGGTTTCCCGAAGTCTCAAAAGCTTTAATGCCCGAAGAGGATAATCAAGAACAAGATATCAGACTTTCCATCGCTATTTTCTTGCTTCTTGTGGGTTCTATGCTTTACCTTAATTTAGAACTTGCCTTTGGAGCATTTTTAGCTGGAATATTTATACCGACATTTTTTGAACATAAAAATGAATTGCCTGAAAAACTGGCCTCCTTTGGTTTTGGATTTTTAATCCCCATATTTTTCATACATATCGGGAGTTCATTTGATTTAAGTGCGCTTGCTATGGATGGGCTTATCTATAAATCAGCACTCATAGCCTTGGCAATGATTTGTATGAGAGTTGTTGCATCTTTGGTGTTTGTAAATAAACTCGGTCTTATTGACTCGATTCTTATGGGCTTATCACACTCCATGCCTTTGACTCTTCTTATAGCAATGGCAACTTTAGCATTCACAGCAAAAAGTATAGATCAATTACATTACTACGCTTTTATATTAGCTGCTCTTTTTCAAGTGATCAGCGTAATGATTATTATCAAACTTATACACTTGCAGAAACTCAAAAAACAGACAAAGCAAAAAAAATCAACAAAGCAAAAAAAACAAAACTTGGTATAATATAGGCTCCAAATAAATTCTCAATAGGAGTTCATAATGTCTCGTTCTGTTTTACTGCAACTGACCCGTGACTCTATTGCGGAAGTTCTTGAGATGCAAAGAACAATAGACAGAGATGCTCTCATCCAAGAACATCCTCTTCTTAATCAAAAAATAGCCACACAAGTGAATCT
>JACNLH010000032.1 GCA_014381585.1 Candidatus Sulfurimonas ponti | reverse complement strand
AATCTGGCAGTTTATGCATAATGAAAGAATGAGTATCATGGGTCTTTTTGGTGCTCCCGTTTGGCTCAGTTCAGCAGTACTGTTTAGGCTCTCAATCGTAGATGCGATTATTGCGAGTGTTATTACTTTTATTATTTTTTCCTATATTGAGTCTAGTATATGGATATCACGTCAGTTTGAAAGTATAGGCATAGATGTAGTTGTTTTCGATAAAGTAGAAGACTTTTCACTTTTATTTGCAATAGCTATGTCCGTATCAGTGCTCTTAGCATCGTTGATTCTTTTAGGACATAAAGAAGAAGTATGATTCGTTTACTTATAGGCTTACTTATCCCATTTATATTGCTTATAGCTGAAGATAATATAAACAAAAAAATTAAATCTACTAATTCAAAAATAAATACATTTAGTAAGAGTTATACAAGTTTAAATAAAAAACTGGCAAAAAATGCTAAAGCTATTTTAAAACAAAGATTAGAAATTCAAGAGCAACAGAAATTTTTGCAAGATCTAAAACTACAACTTTCGCAAAAAGAACTTTCTTATCAGGATAATACCTCCCAACTAGACAATCTAGTTACACATAATGAGAAATTAAAAAAAGATCAAGATGCTATTGAACAAGAATTAGTTTTTGTTATCGCGCAAAGTGTTTCGCTATCTGTAATACTAGAAGATGAGTATACGGTTGATGAAAATTCTTTGATTGAATTTGAAATACTTCATGAGATGCTAAAAGCTTCTAAAGAAAAAGCTCAAATGTTAAATGAAAAGTATTACAGTAATTCAAAAGATATTGAATCACTCAATGAACAAGCAAAATCTTTAAGAACTGCAATTGATAGTATTGATGCTAAGAGAAAAAAACTTATTTCAGCACAGGAAAAAAATAAAAAATCTTTAAATAAATTAGAATTAGCTAAATCTGAATACAAGCAAGAAGTTAAAGCCTTGATTCGAAAACAAAATGCGCTTAAAAATACTCTTGCAGAGTTAAATATTATAAAAATAGATAAAGAGAAAAAAGCCAAAGAAGAAAAAGATAGAGAAATTGCTTTTGAAGAACAAACAGAGATAATAGAAGATACAAATTTACCTAAAGTTAAGAAGCATGGCAGTAGTTATCAAGCTATACAGACAAAAGAATATAAGGGGTCTAAGACAATTGCACCTTTAGATGCATACACAATATCAAAGAAATATGGTACGTATACAGATCCAATTTATGGTATTAAAATTTTTAATGAATCTATATCATTGAAGCCAGATATACCAAATGCAAAAGTTAAAACTGTATTTAATGGTAAAGTTATTTACGCTGATAAAACAGCTGTTCTTGATAATATTGTAATTGTAGAACATGAAGATGGCTTACATACTATTTATGCGAACTTATCCCAGATTTCACCTAACATTAAAAAAGGAAAGAAGATTAAAAAAGGTTACTCTATTGGTCGTGTAGATGAAGAACTGATTTTTGAAGTGACTCAAAAGTCATATCACATTAATCCAATCAAACTTTTTAAGTAATATAAATTCAATATACTCTTAATAGCTAGGAGAGTGTTACTTACTCTCTTTATTCTATTTTATTTCTAAAATATTTACAAGATGCGAAGTCCTAATCCAACAATTCAAACAAAACTTTAGATATAATTTCAAAAAAATGAAAGAGAATTCTATGAACTTTATTCAAACTCGTGGGTGTGAACCAGAAAAACCTCAATCAATAACTTTTTCACAAGCTATTCTTAGTCCAATAGCTTCATATGGCGGACTGTATGTGCCTGAGACACTTCCTAATCTGGGGGAAGACTTTTTAAACAAGCATTTAAACTCTTCATATAAAGAATTAGCAGCAGATGTATTGGCAAAATTTGAGATAGATATTGAGCAAGGCGTCATTGATGAAGCACTGTCTTTATATGATAAATTTGATGATGCTTCTAATCCTGTTCCTGTTGTGAAGGTGAAAGAGAATCTTTATGTGAGTGAACTCTATCATGGTCCCACTCGTGCATTTAAAGATATGGCTTTACAACCTTTTGGAAAAATTTTATCTTCAGTTGCACAAAAACGTAATGAAAACTATCTTATTTTAGCGGCTACAAGCGGAGATACCGGTCCAGCAGCTTTAGAGACTTTTAAAAACCAAAAAAATATTCAAGTTGCTTGTATGTATCCAGCAAATGGAACATCAGATGTTCAAAGACTTCAAATGGTTACAGAAGATGCTGATAATTTAAAAGTTATAGGGATTGAAGGGAACTTTGATGATGCACAGGCGGCATTGAAAAGCTTGCTAGTTTCACCGAGTTTTAAAGCTACTTTAGAGAAAAAAAGTATCTCTTTATCTGCTGCAAACTCTGTTAATTTTGGGCGTATAATTTTTCAAATTATTTATCATATCCATAACTATTTAGAGTTGGTGCGTCAAGATGCTATAGAGATTGGTGAAAAAGTGTATTTAAATGTTCCAAGTGGAAATTTTGGAAATGTTCTTGGTGCTTTTTATGCTCAGGATATGGGACTTCCTATTGAAAAGTTAGTGATTTCTTCAAACGAAAACAATATTTTAACTCGTCTTATTCAAACCGGTGTGTACGACATTAGAGAAAGTGAGTTAAAACTTACAACATCGCCTGCCATGGATATTTTAAAATCATCTAATGTTGAGAGAGTTCTTTTTAGTTTGTATGGAGCTTCAAGAACACGAGAGTTGATGGAAGACTTAGATACAAATCATATATATACTTTAACAAAAGAAGAACTTGCAAAGTTGCAAGAATATTTTGTTGCTGATTATTGCAGTGACGCTGAAGGAAAGGCATATATTCAAGCCACTTTTAAAAATAATGGCTATTTAATGGATCCGCACACTGCAACGTGTTTTAAATCTTACGAGACAAAATGCAATCCTCAGATTAAGTCCATTGTGTATTCAACAGCTGAGTGGACAAAGTTTTCACCCGTTATAGCAAATGCTTTAACAGGTGAAGTGAACACCGAAGATATAGTGGCTTTAGAAGCTATATCAAAAGAAGCTTCCTTAGAGATTCCATCTATGGTTAAAGCTTTGTTTTCTAAAAAGATTGTTCACGATAGTATTATAGAAAAAGAGGATATAGAAAAAGAGATAGTTAGTTTTTTATAAAGACTAACTATTTTATCTTTAAAGTTTCGTAGCTTTTAAATAAGCTTGCTCAATAGCACTCATACAAGCACTCCGTACATTTCCATCTTCTAATGCGCCATAACCAGCTGCAGTAGTTCCACCGGGACTCATTACCCCATCTTTGAGCAGTGCAGGGTGAATATCTTGAATAAGTGTTCCAAAGCCGTCAAAAAGACCACGCATAATAGCCATAGCATCATCACGCTTTAAGCCTTGCTTCACCGCTCCATCAGCTAAAGCTTCTGCTATTAGCGCAAGATATGCTGGCCCACTTCCGGCTAAACCAGTGGCAATATCAATCTCTTTTTCACTTGCTAGCCATCTTGTCGCACCAATAGCACCTAAAAGTTTTTCAGCTTCACCCTTATACTCAATATCGCCTGTTAAAGTTGTCATGGACTTATTTACACTCGCGGCAAGATTAGGCATAGTCCGTACAACTGCTTTAGGTTTTAAATTTTCTCGAAGTTTTTGTAAAGATGTTCCAGCAAGTACAGAATAAATGACACTCGCAACACCAGTTAGTTTAGTTGCAATGTCTTCAACATTTGCAGGTTTAACGCACAGCATAATTGTTTTTTCACTCATATCAAAACCATCCATAAGTGCCTTATCAATTCTAACACCAAGATTTTTTTCAAATGCATCGAGTTTTTCTAAACTTCTTCCAACCACTTCTATCTTATAAGTGCTCTTTAAACCTTGAGCAATGCTTAGAGCCATATTTCCATTTCCAATAAATGTGATAGTTTTCATATAATGCCTTAATCTTTTTATGTTAGTATAGCATATCAAAATGAAGGTAGTCACTATGGAACAATTTTTAGAAGAAGCAAAGAATTCAAGTAGAATTTTAAACACTCTCACTGGAAAAGAAAAAAATAAAATCTTATTAGAAATGGCTGAAGCTTTAAGAGTTAACACTTCTGCATTATTATCTGCAAATGCTGTAGATATGGCTGAGGGCAAAACAAATGAGCTTACTTCAGCACTGATGGACAGACTTTTTTTAGATGAGAAACGTGTGGATTCTATGGCAACAGCTATAGAAGAGATAGCTGCATTAAAAGAGCCGGTTGGCCGTGTTCTTGATGGTTGGATTACAGAAGATGATTTAAAAATTGAGAAGGTTAGTATTCCTATCGGTGTTATCGGAATCATTTATGAATCTCGTCCGAATGTTACATCAGATACAGCTGCACTTTGTTTTAAAAGCTCAAATGTATGCGTGCTTAAAGGTGGAAAAGAAGCTGAAAATTCAAATAAAGCTATAGCAAAAGTACTTCAAGATGTACTTGGGAAAAATGACTTACCAAGATCACTCATCTCATTAATTCCAGATAGTTCACGTGAAGGTGTGGCGAAGCTTATCAAAATGGATAAATTTGTTGACTTAATCATCCCTCGCGGTGGAGCAGGGCTTATCAAGTATGTGAGTGAAAATGCAACCGTGAGTGTGGTGAAGCATGATAAAGGGCAGTGTCATACATATATAGATAAAGATGCAAAAATAGATAATGCAATCGCAATTGCTATAAATGCTAAAGTACAACGTCCAGGCGTTTGCAACGCCATGGAAACTTTACTAGTTGATAGAGCGATTGCATCAGAAATACTGCCAAAATTAAAAGTAGAATTTGACAAAGCTTCTACGCACTTAAAGGGTTGTTTAGAAACACAATCGATTGTGGAAGTTTCTCATGCAACAGATGAAGATTATGATACGGAATATTTAGAGAATATTTTAAACATACGAGTTGTAGATGGTGTAAACGGTGCAATTGAGCATATTATTCGATTTGGTTCAGGTCATTCTGAATCGATTATTACTGAAGATATAACAAGTGCTGAAGCATTTTTAAATGCGATAGATTCTGCGTGCGTGTATGTAAATGCTTCTACCCGCTTCACCGATGGTGGTGCTTTTGGATTTGGCGCAGAAGTTGGGATATCTACAA
>JACNLH010000067.1 GCA_014381585.1 Candidatus Sulfurimonas ponti | reverse complement strand
AGAAAATATGGGTGAAAGTCACTAAGGTGAAGCATAACTCTTTTGTATACATAGTGACGCAAATCACAGATGAAGGGATGGGGTTTGATACACAAATATTAAGTGAAATATTCCGAAACTCTGTTGCTTTTAACGGTAGAGGTGTTTTTGTATCGAGAAAAAATTCTTTGGGGATTTACTATAACAGGAAGGGGACCAGTGTTTTATATTTAAATAAAGTTTAGCAAAGCTAAACCCTAAAAGGGTTTAGACTTAGTTTGCCAATGCTGCTTTTGAAGCTTCAGCAACTGCAGTGAATGCTGCTGCATCATTCATCGCCATATCAGCAAGAATTTTACGGTCAAGCTCGATGCCAGATTTGTGAACACCATTCATGAAAGTTGAATAGTTCATTCCATTTAAACGAGCAGCTGCATTGATACGAACAATCCATAATTTACGGAAGTCACGTTTCTTTTGCTTACGATCTCTATGAGCATACACCCATGAACGTTCGATTTGCTCTTTAGCTTTTCTAAAGTGTTTACGACGACCACTATAGAAACCTTTCGCTAATTTTAATATCTTTTTGTGTCTTCTTCTACGAACAACACCTGTTTTTACTCTTGGCATTTTTTTCCTTTTTTCTTTACCCAGTCACTTTTATGTGCTCAAGGTGCCATTTTTCATGGACTTGCCCAATTTATTTATTTAAATTGGAGATTAATGAATTAACTGGTTATTAGTTAATCATAGCCTTAATGTTTGCAGCATCTACGTCAGCTATAACAGCAGGACTGTTTTGCTTACGACGAGTTCCAGCATCTTGTTTAGTTAAAATATGGCTTCTAAACGCTTTACCACGTTTAATTTGACCATTTTTCTTAACCTTAAAACGCTTAGTAGCGCCTTTTACCGATTTCATTTTTGGCATCGATGGCTCCTTCATAAAATTTTACTAAATATGTTTTTTTATGAACACGTCCATAAAAAATCGCTGACCGCTCGGGTGCTGAAGCTTGCCTCTAAAGAGGCAGAATAAAGCACACACATAATTTAGAAGACGGATTATATCTAAATTATTCTAAATTTTTGTTATACTCCATTTATGAATTCAATTAAACATATAGACAATGCCCTTAAAGAGCTAGATGATGAAGTGCAGAAAATTCTTTTAGATTGGAGCATTCCACTCAATGAAAAAGATAATTTAATGCTTCCTATCTTGCAACAAAAAAAAGTTTTAGATCAAACTAAAGAAGATTTAACATATCTAAAAGATAATCCTCCAACGCCGAATCAGCCTTGTGGAATTTCGAAATATAGAGAAGACTAAGATCTATGGTTCATCAAAAAGTGTGGCCTCAAGAGCTTTTAGTCTATAGCTTCGACGGTGAATGGCACAGTAGCCATATTTTTTAATCATCTCTACATGAAGTTTAGTTCCATAGCCTTTGTGTTTTTGGAATTGATACTCTGGATATTTTTTAGCCTCTATTAGAATATCTCTGTCATGTGTCACTTTGGCAATGATAGAAGCAGCACTTACCTCTGCAATTTTCCCATCTGCTTTCACCATAGTGTTTAATCCATCAACACCGAATGTCGTATTTCCATCAAAAAGATACTCCCTGGCATCTAAGTTTTTCATAATCTCTTGCAGACCGCTTGCCAAACATTTAGAAATTCCATTTTCATCTATCTCTAAAGCAGAGAACTTCACCACATGATAGGAACTATTTAAAATTATTTTTTCAAAAAGTAGTTCCCGTTTTTTTTCGCTTAATTTTTTTGAATCATTTAAACCAAGGACTTCACCGGTTAGTATACACCCAGCAATAACCAAGTCTCCTGCAATCGGTCCACGACCTGCCTCATCTATTCCGCATAATCCCATATTAATCTCCTAAAGCCCAAATATCAAAAGGAAGCATCTCAACACGTGAGAGTGGATGAGATATGCTTCCTTCAATATTCATTGTAACGCAAGTGATTTTTTCTATACTATGCGTGAAAATAAAAGCTTCAATCTGTTCTATCTTTTTAAACAAGGCTCTTTCATCTGAAAATGGCATACACAGTATTATTTCACTATTGCCAGGTATATAAAACTCAATCAGCTCATCGTAATAGCATATGACATGAGATTTCAACAACTCCAAATATACCATATTTTCAAATAATCTTCCAAAATGTTTTTCTATACTTAAGGCACTTTTTAAAGAGATATCGCAAAGATATATTTTTTTTGTGGCACGGGGATGCTCAAATTTTTCTATAGTGTGAAGATAGTTTTTTGAGATTAAAGAATCAAAAGATTTATAGAGTTTGTCTTTAGAAACTTTTCTTGTGCTTTTTAATCTTTCATATATTGTAAAAGCAGAAATTTTTTGAGACATTATTTTTGAACAAAATTTCAATATGTCAAATTCCATATCATTAAGAGCATCTTGTAATATTTTTTGAATATAAAGGTTTCTTTCATCTGAGAAAATTTTATGCATAGAGGGAAAACCGCCAAGTTGAAAGAAATGGTTTAACGCACTTGAATCATATTTGTGCTCATACGCTAAAAACTCTTCATAATCAAGAGGATAAAGTTGTAAAGTCTCAAGATACTCAATCTCATGGTGAAGCACAGATGTGATAATAAGTTGTGATACATTTACAAACTCAATAGTGGGTGTATAATTGTCTAAAACAAGAACACCTATTTTGTTTAAGGTGCAAAACTTTGAGAGAGCGGTGTTTAGTTGCTTAAAATCAATCCGAATATCATTGCAGTCTATATAGAGATAAGAGTTTTTTTTCAAACCAAGAAGATAGTTTTTCACCAGCTTTGTTTTTCCGCTTTGAGTGATACCGTTTATTTGGCAGCTTTTTTCACTAATAAACACTTTTCTATCATGAAATTTATCTATGTGCAGATCAGTTTTGTAATATTCTTCAAGTAAAAGTTCCATAATAATCCTAAAATTTCTTGTGTAGAATTTTATCATTTCCTTATTAAAAGGAAATAAATTTAAAGCTTTTTCGTTTTTCACCCCCTAAATCCTTGAATAAAAGATCACGTTTGGGTACAATTCCGTTCCCTTAAAATAGTTGGGCTAGGATCCAACGAGTTCTTTAGAAGGAAAAACATGGAAAAAATTCGTTTAAAATTGAAAGCTTACGATCATCGTGTATTAGATAGATCAGTAGCGTCAATCGTAGAGGCTGTAAAGCGTACAGGTGCACAAATTCGTGGACCAATCCCTTTGCCAACAAAGATTCGTAAATATACTGTACTTAAATCAGTTCACGTTAATAAAAAAGCTCGTGAGCAATTTGAAATTCGTATGCACGCAAGAATGATAGATATCGTATCTGCTACGCCAGAGACTGTTGATTCATTAATGAAGCTTGATCTTGCACCAGAAGTGGACGTTGAAGTTCGCTCTATGGATAAGTAGGAGTAATCGTGGAATATATTGTTGAAAAAATAGGAATGAGTCGTACTATCACAGTTCCAAGTAAACCAGTCACTCTTTTAAGAGTTCTAGATGCTAAGGTGTGTGAAGTGAACGAAGGTACTGCTATTGTTGCGTATAACAGCGGTAAAAAAATGAACAAAGCAATTGAAGGTCAACAAAAAAAGTATAGCCTTTCATCTGAATTTAATCGTTTCGTCACTCTTGAAGTGGCAAACACTGAAGCCGGAGACCAAGATTTAGCACCATTAGCAGAAGCTAGCGTAGTTAAATCAAGTTTTAATACTAAAGGTCGTGGTTTTGCCGGTGCAATGAAACGTTGGAACTTCGGTGGTGGACCAGCTTCACACGGTCATAGATTTGGTCGTAGAACAGGTTCAATCGGTAATGCTGAGTGGCCAGGTCGTGTAATGAAAGGTAAGAAAATGCCAGGTCATTACGGAAATACACAAAATAGTGTTAAAAATGAGATCGTTTCTTACGATGCTGAAAATAAAATCATTGCGGTTTTAGGTTCTGTATCTGGTGCAAACGGTGCTTTAGGTCGTGTAAAGGTAGCTAAATAATGAGCGCAATCGTTTTAAATGATAAAATGGAAAAAGCATCTGAGTTAGCATTGCCAGAGTCATTCTCTGGAATTAACCCTCATAACCTTTATCTTTATGTTAAGTCTGCTCAAGCTGCACAACGTGCAAATTCTGCAACTGCTAAAGGTAGAAGTGAAGTACGTGGTGGTGGTAAAAAACCATGGGCTCAAAAAGGTGGAGGGCGTGCTCGTGCAGGTTCAAGACGTTCACCTATATTCGTAGGCGGTGGTCAAGCTTTTGGTCCTCAAAACAACCGTAACTATGATTTAAAAGTGAATAAAAAGCAAAAAAAACTTGCTTTAAACTTTGCTTTAAATGAGCATGCTCAAAATGGCACTCTTTTTGTGGTTGATTCTATTGAAGTTGCATCTGGTAAAACTAAAGATGCAATGGCAATGTTTAAATCACTAAACCAAAGAGATGCGCTTTTTGTTAAATCTTTATTAGATGAGCCGACTTTCTTAGCTTTTGAAAATATTCAAGCTACTTACGTTGTAGAATCTAACGAATTAAACGCTTTTTTAGCTGCTAACTACCGTTCAATCGTGATAGAAAAAGCAGTATTTGAAGCTCTAGTAAGTGAGGCATAAGTAGATGGCAGATATTACAGATATTAAATCTATATTATATACAGAAAAGACTCTTGGTATGCAAGAAGATGGTGTTATTGTTGTTCAAACTTCACCACGTATGACTAAAACAGGTCTTAAAGAGGTTTTCCGTGAGTATTTTGGAATTATTCCAAGTAACATCAACTCATTGAATCAAAACGGAAAGAGAAAAACTTTCCGTGGTGTTAAAGGTAAGCAAAATGACTTTAAAAAGTTTTATGTTACATTGCCTGAAGGTACACAAATAGAAAGTTTGGCGGTATAACATGGCAATTAAAACTTATAGACCGGTAACTCCGTCTCGTCGTTTTTATACAAATGTTGATAGTTCAGATATCACAGCAAAAGCTAGTGTTCGTTCATTACTTGTAAAACTTCCAACTCACTCTGGTCGTAACAACAATGGTCGTATCACATCTCGTCACCGTCAAGCCGGTGCTAAGAAACTTTACCGTATTGTTGATTTCAAAAGAAATAAATTTGATATTCCAGGTACTGTTGCAGCTATTGAATATGATCCATACCGTAACTGTAGAATTGCACTTGTTAATTATGCAGATGGTGAAAAGCGTTATATTCTTCAACCTAAAGGTTTAAATGTTGGTGATGTTATTCAATCAGCTGAATCTGGTTTAGATGTGAAGCCTGGTAATACTATGAAACTTAAAAATATCCCAGTGGGTACATTAATTCATAATATTGAACTTAAGACTGGTAAGGGCGGACAAATGTGTCGTGCTGCTGGAACTTCTGCTCAAATTATGGGTCGTGATGGTAAGTATGTTTCACTTAGAATGCCTTCATCTGAAATGCGTTTAGTGTTAGGTGAGTGTTTAGCCACTGTTGGAAGTGTTGGAAACGAAGAGTTCGGTAACATTGTTATCGCTAAAGCCGGTCGTCAACGTCACTTAGGTATTCGTCCTCAGACTCGTGGTTCTGCAATGAACCCGATAGATCACCCGCATGGTGGTGGTGAAGGGAAAACGAACTCAGGTCGTCATCCGGTTACTCCATGGGGTAAACCAACGAAGGGTGCTAAAACTCGTCGTAAGAAAGCAAGTGATAAGTTAATAATCACTCGTCGTAAACCAAATGCTAAAAGGGTAGGTTAATATGGCTCGTTCACTAAAAAAAGGTCCATTTGTTGATGACCATTTAATGAAGAAAATTGTTAAAGCTAAAGCTGAAGGCAATAAAAAACCTATCAAAACTTGGTCAAGAAGATCAATGGTTACACCTGATATGGTTGGTTTCACATTAAATGTTCACGATGGACGTAAATTCGTTCCTGTACATGTTTCAGAGAACCATATTGGTTACAAGTTAGGTGAATTCGCACCAACTCGTACATTCAAGGGCCATAAGGGCTCTGTACAAAAGAAAGGATAGACATGGCTAGAGCATTATTAAAATTTATCCGTGTATCTCCGATTAAATCTCGTCTTATTGCTAGAGAAGTTCAAGGTATGAATGCTGAAGCAGCATTAGCAGCTTTAGAATTCACTCCAAATAAGGCAGCTAAAATTATCTATAAAGTGATAGCATCAGCTGTTGCTAATAGTGGTATGGAAGCAGAAGATTGTATTGTTAAATCATGTCGTGTTGACAATGGTCCAGTTCTAAAGCGTTTCCGTCCACGTGCTCGTGGTATGGCTTCAGGTATTAGAAAACCAACAGCACATATCTTAGTAGAAGTAGAGGGTAAATAGAATGGGTCAAAAAGTTAATCCTATTGGTTTACGTCTTGGTATCAATCGTAACTGGGAAAGCCGTTGGTTCCCTAACTTTAAAACAGCTCCTGCTGCTTTAGGTGAAGATCACAAGATAAGAACATATTTGAAAAAAGAACTTTACTATGCTGGTGTTGCAAACATCATCATTGAAAGAACAGTGAAGCGTCTTCGTGTAACAATTGTTGCTGCTCGTCCCGGTATCATTATCGGTAAGAAAGGTGCGGACATTGAAAAACTTAAAACTGCTGTTCAAAAGTTAGTTGGTAAGCCAATTTCAATCAACATTAAAGAAGAGAAAAAAGCTCAAACTTCATCACAATTAGTGGCTGAAAATGTGGCAACTCAACTTGAGCGCCGTGTAGCATTTAGACGTGCTATGAAGAAAGTTATGCAAGGTGCACAACGTTCTGGTGCTAAAGGTATCAAAGTATCTGTTTCTGGTCGTCTTGGCGGTGCTGAAATGGCTCGTACTGAGTGGTATTTAGAGGGACGTGTTCCTCTTCATACACTTCGTGCTAAGATAGATTACGGTTTTGCTGAAGCACATACAACTTATGGAATCATAGGTGTTAAAGTGTGGATATTCAAAGGTGAAGTTCTTACTAAGGGCGTACCTGTTGAAGTTGCAGAAGATAAAAAAGAGCGTCCACGTAAACGTGCACCTCGTCGCGAAAATAACGAAAAGGCTGAATAATTATGTTAATGCCAAAAAGAACAAAATACCGTAAGGTGATGAAAGGCCGTAACCGTGGTTACGCTCGTTCAGGTTATAAATTAGCGTTCGGTGACATTGCATTTAAAGCTGTAGAAGCTGGTCGTATAGACTCTCGTCAAATTGAGTCTGCTCGTATCTCTGCTACTCGTCACATTAAAAGAAATGGTAAGATTTGGATTCGTGTATTCCCTGCTAAACCATTAACTGCAAAGCCTCTTGAAACTCGTATGGGTAAAGGTAAGGGTGCAGTTGATAAATGGGTTATGAATATTAAGCCAGGTCGTATTATATTTGAAATGGCCGGTGTTCCTCACGATATCGCTCGTGAAGCATTAACTCTTGCAATGCATAAGTTACCATTTAAAACAAAAATAATTACTGCGGAGATGAGCAATGAAATATTCTGATTTAGCAGATAAAAACACAGCAGAGCTTCAAGCTATGCTAAAAGAAAGAAAAACTGAACTGTTTACTTTAAAAATTAAACAAAAGATGATGCAACTTCAAAACACTAGTGAACTTAAAATCGCTAAAAAAGATATTGCAAAAATCAACACTGCACTTACTGCAGTGGCAAACTAGGAGCTTGGGTATGACACATAAACGTGAAATTCAAGGTAAAGTTGTAACTATTGCAGGCGATAAAACAGTATCTATTGTTGTTGAGCGTCGTGTAATGCACCCTCGTTACCACAAAGTTGTAAAACGTTTCAAAAAGTACTTAGTGCATGATGAGCGTAATGAAGTTAAAGTTGGAGATGAGATTGTTGCAATCGAATGTCGTCCACTTTCTAAGACTAAATCTTTTAGACTTAAAACAGTAGTTTCAGGAGCAGAATAATGATCCAAGGATTCACTCGTTTAGTTGTAGCTGATAATACTGGCGCAAAAGAGATTATGTGTATTAAGGTGCTTGGTGGTTCTAAGCGTCGTTATGCTTCTATAGGTGATGTTATCGTTGCTTCTGTGAAAAAAGCGACACCGACTGCTAAAGTTAAAAAAGGGAAAGTTGTAAAAGCTGTTGTTGTTAGAACTCATAAAGAAGTTCAAAGAGAAAATGGTTCTTTAATCCGTTTCGATGACAATGCAGCTGTTATACTTGATGACAAGAGAGAGCCAATCGGTACTCGTATTTTCGGCCCTGTCGGTCGTGAAGTTCGTTACGCTGGATTCATGAAAATTGTTTCTCTTGCGCCGGAGGTTGTTTAATGGCAAAATTTAATTTCAAAAAAGGCGATACTGTAGAAATTATCGCTGGAGATGACCGTGGAACTAAGGCTACTGTTTTAGCAGTGTTACCTAAGAAAAACAAGGTTATCGTAGAGGGTTGCAAGGTGGCTAAAAAAGCTATCAAACCAACTGAAGATAACACTAAAGGTGGTCATATCAATAAAGAGATGCCTATAGATGTTTCAAACGTACGTAAAGTGGAGGCATAATAATGGCTCGTTTTAAAGAAAAATATTTAGGTTTAAAATCTGAATTACAAGCAGACTTAGGGATCGCTAACTCTATGCAAACTCCAAAGTTAGATAAGGTGATTATCTCTGTCGGTGCTGGTTTTGCGATGAAAGATAATAAACTTATTAAAAACATTGAAGATACTATCACTAAGATTGCCGGTCAAAAAGCAACAACAGTGATCGCGAAAAAATCAGTGGCTGGTTTTAAAGTTCGTGAAGGTATGCCAGTTGGTATACGTGTTACACTTCGTGGTGAAAACATGTATAACTTTCTTGATCGTCTGGTATCTATTGCACTTCCACGTGTAAAAGATTTCCGTGGTGTTCCAAGAAATGGTTTTGATGGCCGTGGTAACTATAATTTCGGTCTTCAAGAACAACTTATTTTCCCTGAGATTAGCTATGATTCAATCATGCAAATTCATGGTATGAATATCACAGTTGTTACAACTGCTGATTCAGATAAGGCTGGTTTTGCTCTTTTAGAGAAAATGGGTATGCCTTTCACTAAAGGGAGTAACTAATGGCTAAAAAGTCTATGATCGCAAAAGCGGCTAGAGAACCTAAGTTCAAAGTGCGTGGATACACAAGATGTCAAATCTGTGGCCGTCCACATTCAGTGCTGCGTGATTTTGGAATCTGTCGTATCTGTTTTAGAAAAATGGCAAATGAGGGAATGATCCCAGGTGTTAGAAAGTCTTCTTGGTAAGCCAAGTAGATACTGCTGACAATCAGTAGTTGGGAAATCCCAACTGCATCATAAGGAAATTAAATGATTAATGATTTAGTATCAGATGCGTTAACGCGTGTTCGTAATGCTGGTATGAGAAGATTACCGGTTACAACTTTAGTACATTCAAAAAGTATTGAAGCTGTGGCAAATATCTTAGTGGAAAAAGGTTACTTAGAGTCTTGTAATGTAATCGAAAATGGCGTTAAAAAAACTATCAAAGTTGTATTGAAATACAATGATGAAGGTAAAACAGTAATCAATGAAATGAAAAGAGTTTCTAAACCTGGTAGACGTGTTTACAAAGGTAAAGAAGATATCAAACGTTTCAAAAACGGTTACGGAACTATTATTGTAAGTACATCTCATGGCGTTCTTCCTAATGACAAAGCATACGAGCTTGGCATTGGCGGTGAAGTTATGTGTACGATCTGGTAGGGAGATAGCATGTCAAGAATTGGAAAATTACCAGTAGAATTTGCTGCTGACATTAATGTTAGTGCAAATGGAGATGTTATAACTTTTGCTAAGGGCAAAAATAGTATGGATTTAGACACAAAAGGAAATGTTGCTTTCACTTTAGAAGGAAATACTTTAACTTTTGCTGCTAAGTCTGAAGAAAAAGCTCACAGAGCATTTTGGGGAACTTATAGAGCATTAGCTGCTAATATTGTAACTGGTTTAACTACTGGATATACTAAACAGCTAGAGATCAATGGTGTTGGTTATAGAGCTGCTGTTCAAGGTAAAGTTCTTAATCTTCAACTTGGTCATTCTCATGACATCAACTTTGATTTAGTTGATGGTCTTGAAGCCACTGTTGAGAAAAATGTTATCACGCTTAAGAGTCATGACAAACAACTTCTAGGTTCTGCAGCTGCAAAAATAAGAAGTTTCCGTCCACCTGAGCCATACAAAGGTAAAGGTGTTAAATACATGGAAGAGCATATCGTGCGTAAAGCCGGTAAGACTGCTAAGAAGTAAGGGAGGGTATTAGAAAATGAATGCAAAAGTATTAAAAAATAAAGTTGCTAACCGTTTAAAGCGTAAGCGTCGTATTCGTGCAAAAATATCTGGATGTGCTTCACTTCCTCGTGTTTCTGTATTTAAATCAAATCGTTATTTAAGTGTACAAGCAATTGATGATGCATCTGCAACAACATTATGTGCTTTAAACTCAAAATCAACTGGTCATAAATCAAACAAAGAAGGTGCTGCTGCACTAGGTGAAGCATTTGCTGCTAAACTTAAAGAAGCAAACTTAACTTCTGTTGTATTTGATCGTAATGGTTACCAATATCACGGCGTTATTGCTGCATTTGGTGACGCACTTCGTGCAAACGAAATTAAGTTTTAGGGGCTAAGATGGAAATTAACAGAGATGATTTTGAAGAATCAATTGTAAATATTGGTCGTGTAACTAAAGTTGTAAAAGGTGGACGTCGTTTTCGTTTCACTGCGCTTATCGTAGTTGGTGACAAAAACGGCACTATCGGTTATGGTATGGGAAAAGCGAAAGAGGTTCCTGATGCAATCCGTAAAGCTGTTGATAATGCTTTTAAAAATCTAACAACTGTTAGTATTAAAGGTACAACAATCGCTCACGATATTGAGCATAAGTATAATGCTAGTCGCGTTCTTCTTAAGCCGGCATCAGAAGGAACAGGTGTAATCTCAGGTGGAGCTATGCGTCCAGTTCTTGAGCTTGCAGGTGTGCAAGATATTCTTACTAAGAGTATCGGTTCAAACAATCCAGGTACAGTGGTTCGCGCAACAGTTGAAGCACTTGGCCGTTTAAAAGGATAGATGATGGGTATTGAAAATTTATCACCTGCTGAGGGATCTACTGCTAACCGTAAGCGTGTTGGTCGTGGTCAAGGTTCTGGAACTGGTAAGACTGCTGCACGTGGTCAAAAAGGTCAGAAATCTCGTTCAGGTTACAAAAGAAAAAGAAACTTTGAGGGTGGTCAACAACCACTTGCAAAACGTTTACCTAAAATAGGATTCACTTCTCGTTTGGTGAAGCCTTATGTAATTAACGTTGGAAAAATTAAAGCTGTTGCTGAATTAGCTGAAATCACTGTAGAGTCAATCCGTGGTGTTCACAAAATGGGAGCTGCTGTCACTAAAGTTAAATTAGTTGGAGCATCTGCTAAAGATTTAGCTTCAAAAATTAAAGACGAAAACGTTACTACAACAGGTAACTAATTGTGAATAAAAATCTAGTTAATAAGATCCTTATTACAATAGGGTTTTTATTCATCTACCGTTTACTGGCTTATGTGCCGGTACCTGGTGTAGATACTGCTGTTATCGCATCATTCTTCGACTCACATCAATCAGACGCACTTGGCTTATTCAATATGTTCAGTGGTAATGCTGTTGAGAGACTTTCTATCATTTCACTTGGTATTATGCCTTATATCACTGCTTCAATTATTATGGAACTTTTAGCTGCAACTTTTGCTCCTCTAGGTAAAATGAAAAAAGAGCGTGATGGAATGGTGAAGTATATGCAAATCATTCGTTATGCGACTATTGTCATCACAGTTATTCAGGCTATAGGTGTAAGTGTCGGACTTCAAAGTTTAACCGGTCCTAATGGAAATTCTGCAATTTTAGTTGATCAAAATACATTTATATTACTTTCTGCTGTTTCAATGTTGGCAGGAACAATGTTGCTAATGTGGATTGGTGAACAGATCACTCAAGGTGGAATAGGTAATGGTATCTCACTAATAATTTTCGCAGGAATTGTATCAGCAATACCATCTGCAATAGGTCAAACATTTACAATGGTCAATACTGGTGCAATGAGCTTCCTTACTGTACTTGCAATTCTTGCTCTTATACTTGGAACTGTTGCAATTATTATTTATGTTGAGTTAGGTGAACGTCGTGTGCCTGTAACTTATGCTAAAAAGACTATGATGCAAAATCAGAACAAAAGAGTTATGAACTATATTCCAATCAAGGTGAACTTAGCCGGTGTTATTCCAGTTATCTTTGCTTCTGCGATTTTAATGTTTCCTATGACTGTAATGAGCAGCAGCACCAATCCTACTGTTCAAGCAGTTGCGGACATATTGAATCCAAATGGTTATTTCTTTCAATTCTTGACATTTATGTTTGTTGTATTTTTTGCGTTCTTTTATGCTTCGATCACATTTAATGCAAAAGATATCTCAGAAAATCTAAAAAGACAGGGTGGATTTATTCCAGGTATCAGAACTGGTAATGCCACGATGGAGTTTTTAAATGAAACTGCCAGCAGATTGACATTTACCGGTGCATTATATCTTGGTCTTGTTGCAACCTTGCCATTTATGATTATACATGAGATGGGTGTAGGCTTTTTCTTTGGTGGAACAGCTGTTCTTATCGTGGTTCAGGTTGCACTTGACACAATGAGAAAAATTGAAGCTCAGATTTATATGGGTAAATATGAAACTTTAAGTGCGGTCGGTCTATAAAAATGGCGATTGCGCTACGAAAGACTGAAGAAATTGATAAATTACGTGCTGCCAACAAAATTGTTGGCGGTGCTTTAGAACTACTTCAAGCAAACACAAAAGTTGGTGCCTCTTTAAAAGATTTAGATGCTATGGCTGAAGATTATATCCGCTCGGCTGGTGCTAAACCCTCTTTTAAAGGTCTTTACGGCTTTCCTAATGCTGTTTGCTGTTCACTTAATGAAGTGATTATTCACGGTATTCCAACTGATTATAAACTTCAAGAGGGTGATGTGATCGGTTTTGATATTGGTACTGAACTTAATGGATATTTTGGAGATGCTGCTATTTCCACCGGAGTGGGTGAAATCAGTGCCCTGGATGAAGCTTTGATAGCCTGTGCAAAAGATACTTTATATCATGCTATCAGTGAAATTAAAGAGGGTATGAGATTTAAAGAACTATCCTTAACTATGGAAGAGTTTATAAAATCTCGCGGCTTTGTTCCTTTGCATAACTTTTGTGGTCACGGAATAGGTAAAAAACCTCATGAAGAGCCCGAAATACCTAACTATCTTGATGGTAAGAATCCTAAGGCCGGTCCAAAGATTAAAAATGGAATGGTTTTTTGTCTTGAACCGATGATATGTCAAAAAGATTCTAAACCAATCATCTTAGAGAATAAGTGGGATGTTGTTAGTGCCGATGGTTTACGCGGTTCACACTATGAGCATACTGTTGCAGTTATCAACGGTAAAGCTGAAATATTATCTCTTGCGTAATATTTTACTAAAGAGAAACTAAAGGACTTTTAATGGCAAAATCTGACGTTATTGAAGTTGATGGTAAGATTATTGAAGCTTTACCAAATGCAACTTTTCGTGTTGAATTAGAAAATGGACATATTATTTTATGTCATATAGCGGGTAAAATGCGTATGCACTATATCAAAATACTTCCAGGTGATAAAGTGAAACTTGAGTTGACTCCATACTCACTAGATAAGGGTAGAATCACATATCGTTATAAATAGTAAATACTATTTGTTAGCCAACTTTCTCAAAAATATAATTTTTGTAGCTTTAGGGGGTTGTAGGGACAGATATGTCCCTGCCGTTAAAATGGGTTTTACTCATTTTAATGATTAAAATTAAAACGCGTCTTTATTCCTGAATTCTGCTATCTCAGTCTCTACCATTTCTTCTATCATAATTGTAAAAAGCTCTGAAATCATATTTGGTGAAACTTCGAGTTGAATTGCTTTATGTCTAACTTTTTGTTTTATAAACTCTATTCTATCATCTGCTTTAATTTCATCTATACTATTTTTGAAAGTTGCAGCTTGCTTGATATAATGACTTCTCTCAGAGATAAGCTCTACAAGTTTATCATCTAGTTCATCAATCTTTGTTCTTACTTCTTCTAGAGAATTGCATTTCTTCATTATTAGCCCTTTTTATGTTTATTATATCTTAAATTAACACTATTGTAACAAATGCTTTGTATAATTATGTTCTCCTTGATGTTGCATAGGACTTTAAGCCGAAAGCACCGTGCAGGCCTAACTGATATTTTCATAGTTCAGTTGGGTTTTATCATTTTTTTAATCTCTTTTGGAACATGTGCGAAAGGTATATTTGAAACTCCGATTTTTTCACCATCTTCACCAAACTCCATAACATCAACACTCATAGCAGTCGGATAGTATCGTATAGCTTTATAGAAGCGTTTGTCAACATTAAATGTGATTTTTTGATCAGAGAGTTCTACGCTCTTTTTTTTCTTTTTTGCCATGACTATTCCTTTATATAAATGCCGGTGTCTTTCACTTCAATTTTATTTGCATCCACCAGTGTTGTGAGTGAACGTTTAAAATCTTTTTTGCTAAGTCCAAATATATTTTTGATAAGCTCTGCATCACTTTTATAGTTATAAGGCATGATGCCATTGTTTTGTTTTAGCAGAGCAAGAACTTTATCGCTTGATCCGCCACTGCTTTTATTTCCAGGTTTTTGCAGTGTTAAATCAATGTTTCCGTCTTTTCTTATGGTTTTAACATAGGCAATTTTTTTATCGCCTAAATTGATAGTCTCAAATATTTCATTATGATAAATCAAACCTTCATATTTGTCATTCACAATACACTTAAAGCCTAATGGGGTTTTTGAAATAATTAAAATTTCAGCCTCATGATTCACCGCTAAACCTTTTACGCGTCTCTCAAAAAAATCGCCTAATTTTTCAGTTCCTACAAGTCTGTGGGTTCTTTCATCATATATGACTTTTAAAAATCTTTTTTCACCGACAACAAAAGGGGTTTTTTGAAACATATTTGGAACAAGTAAATCTTTTGTAAGACCCCAGTCCATAAAAGCGCCAAAGGGTGCGACATCCACAACTTCAAAAAGTGCAAACTCATCTAGCATGGCAGTCGGTTTATTTGTTGTCGCAACGAGTCTGTCTTCGGAGTCAGTGTATAAAAAGACATCCACTAAAGAGTCTTGCACCATCTTTTCTGTCGCGTATTGTCCTGGAAGAAGAACGTCTTGTTCGTCCTCAGCCATAAGGTAGAGTCCCGGGGCTGTATCTCTATCAACCCTCAAAGTGTTGATTTTTCCTAAAATTAAGTGTTTATTTAATTGCATTATTTTCCTTGGTGTTTCCGTCTATTGAATCTAAATTCAAATATATATGACATTATAGCTGTTTTGAAAATATTTATTTTACTCTTAAAAAATATTCCTTTGAATATTACTCAGTGAAGATATAAGTCATTTAGATATTATTTCGAAAATTTAAAGGAAAAAAAATGTTTAAAATAATTGTAGATAGAGAATGTGGATGTTTTAAAAGAAGTGATATGACAAACAACATAGAGATGGACTCTAAAGATGAGGCTTTAATAAAAGCTATAGAGATGAGAGACACAATGAATAACGACTTTTGTGCAAAGCATAAGTTCACTATGAAAGAAGAAGGAAATGATTTCATCATAGCGATGAATGTGTAGGGTTAATCCTTAAAATCAAACTATTTTCTGTATCACTTATTTGAAATTCTGATATAATATCTTCTATGAACAGAAGAAACTTTTTATCGTGTGCAGTTTTAACACCGCTTTTTGCAAATCAGCTTATGGCAGATGATAATGATATCTACTTAAGTAAAGAAGAATGGCAAATTTTGGTTAGTCTTAATGAAAGACTTATACGTGTCAAGCGGCACGTCGGTTTTGCAAACTTCAATCTTATCTCCTACAACGACACCTTGTTTTATGCAAGAAACTATTATCGTATCGGCGCTTTTACAAAAAAAGAACTTGAACTCATGGATAAGTTATTTCAAGAAGATCAAAATCAATACGGCTTTTACGGCGCAAAAACTTGTGCGGATATCAATAATCAAATCGCGGATAAAGACGTAGAAAAAATCCCTTACACAGGTCATTTCTTATTTAAAGGAAAGGCCGAAGAAGACTATGAAAGTCTCAAAAAAGATGTTGGGAACACGCTTATTCTAACCTCCGGTGTTAGAAATGTTATGAAGCAGTTGAGTTTATATGTAAATAAAATATATAATTGCCGAGGCAACATAACCAAGGCTTCAAAAAGTATAGCTCCACCTGCATACTCTTACCATACGATCAGTGATTTTGATGTGGGCCGAAAAGGCTGGGGATATAAAAACTTCACCGCAGACTTTGCATCAACGTATGAGTTTAATAAAATGATACAGCTTGACTATATAGGCATGCGGTACAACATGAACAACAGCGACGGTGTGCGCTTTGAGCCATGGCATGTTGAAGTGATATAAATGAAACTGCTCACTTTTTTCACCTTACTTTTAGCCACGACCCTTCTTCTTTCAAATAATCATTTTGATTTTGACCTTATTAAAAAAGGTGAAGACGATACAAACACTCTTCTTGTTGTTGGTGGCATTCAAGGCGATGAGCCTGGAGGTTTTATCTCTGCATCTATTTTAGCCACGCATTATGAAATTACAAAAGGTTCTGTATGGATAGTTCCCAATCTGAATTTTTACAGCATCATTAAAAGAAGCAGAGGACCTTATGGGGATATGAACCGTAAGTTTGCTCATTTATCTAAATCCGATCCGGAATATAAGACAATCCAAAGAATTAAATCCTATATCAAAGATGAGCGGGTGAAGCTTGTGGTGAATCTTCATGATGGGAGCGGTTTTTTTCGTCCAACTTATGAAGATAAATTACATTCGCCATCTCGATGGGGACAATGCTCAATTATAGATCAAACAACGATTGATATACCTCAATATGGAAATCTAAAAGAGATATCAGATGAAGTGGTCGAGTATGTGAACCAAAACCTTATGAAATCTGAACATAAATACCATGTGCATAACACACGTACGGTTGAAGGTGATAAAGAGATGGAAAAAACTCTCACCTATTTTGCAATCAATAACGGCAAGGCTGCCTTTGGCAATGAAGCAAGTAAGAGTTTAGTCACGCACGAGAGAGTGTATTACCATCTTTTAGCGCTTGAAAAATATATGGATATTATGGGTATAGAGTATAAAAGAAAATTTGATTTCACCGCTAAAGGTGTGTATGCTGCAATCAATAATGATATTTATATATCAATGTATAATGACAAGATTAAACTTCCTTTGAGTAAGATACGGGGATTTTTAAAATATTTCCCAATCAAAAAAGATAAGATACTTGATTTTAAAGCAAGCAACCCGCTTTTAACAATAGTTAAAGAAAAAAATATTTATACGATTCATTATGGAAACAGAAGGCTCTCTAAGTTAAAAGCTGATTATCAAGAACATGTTGCAGAAAACAACACTGTGAAACTTTTGGTGGATGGCAAACTTAAAAATGTTTCATTTGGCTCTATTGTGGATGTGTCTAAAGATTTTTTGGTGAAGCATGACAAAAAGTTCCGTGTGAATGTGATTGGATATACGAATAAGAAAAAGATAGAGACAGATATAAATATCCAAAAAAATCAAATAGCAACACGATATTCTGTAGATGAAAGCGGTGATATATATAGGGTGGAATACTATAATGCACATAAATTCGCAGGGATGATACTCGTTAAGTTCACAAGCTGACTCCACTGTTCTTATAGACTCTTGGTATGCTTTTTGCTAAGTCGTTTGTATGATATTATTTAAAACTACAAAAGACAGAATTAATTATTATAAAGTGAGCATTTATCCAACTTTATTCGGTGATTTTCTGATTCAAAAAGAATACGGTGCTATTCACTTTTCAAAACCGACTAATATCATAAAAGAATATGTACAGAGCAACAGAGAAGCCATCATGCTGCTTTTAGATATAGCTGTGGATAAAAAAAGTTCAGGTTATCTCAAAGCCAAATAATATTTTATGACAAGAGTATTAGGTTTGTAGCCCTCACAAGTGACAAACTAATTCTCTTATCATAAAGTATATCTCTGTTTGGACTAAAGTTTCTTGCCCAAGACCAATACCTTAAAGTATCTTCCTCCCCAAAGTGCAAACAAAAGCAACCAAGCCGTGAATGAAATGTCAAATAAAAAGTTAAGATTCCAAGCAAAAGCTATATTCACACTATATAAAGCTCTTAAAAGGACTATTATTTGGATAAACCAAAATAGACTGATAGCGAACTTATCTGCGTGAGGTGCCTGGGATGAATGCCCAAGAGTCACACGAGTCCCAAAACCGATTAAGATGGTTGTTACAAAACCGATAGCAAGAAGATGAATATTTAAATAATAAAAATCAGTATCTAAAAGCAACTCCACTGTTAATGAGAGTGCAGAAAGTAAAAATGCTATCGGCAACCAAGATAAACCAAGGTGAAGGACCCAAAGAATTGCAGGAGAATTCAGGGGGGATAATTTCCAACGTAAAAACTCACGAAGTAAAAAGAATCCTAAAAGCAAGTCGAGTATGATTTCTGCCACGCCAATGTCTAAAACACTAAAGAGTGTCCGTAAGACAAAAAGGGTGAAGATAACAACTAAAAGCCTCTCAGCCTTAGGCTCAAAAGAGTGTGAGAAAAAAGGAATCATTCTTTGAGCCACTGCAAATGTCAAGAAAATGAGATAAAGATAAAATGATATCTTAATAGCGATATTTTCAAGACCTGGAACAAATGAAGAGAGTAAAAATAAGAAATGAGCAAACACACCAAAGTAATTTGCCACTAAAATCCAATAAGCATCTTGTTTATCTGCCGCTAGACCATTCTTATAGATCTTGTCAAGTATGTAGACTATGTAGATGTTGGAAGAAAACAGTATTAAAATTCCAAGATGTAAAACTATCTCGTTTGTAAATGCACCGGCTAAAAAGAGAACAGTTCCAAGAAGATTGGCAAAAAATATTTTAAGATAGGTGTCTTTTTCTATAACCTGATGCTGAGTGAATCTAGAAAAGGTGGTGAATAAGAAACCGGTGAATACATTTAGAAAAACAGTGAAAATAATTGTATATGCGTGAAAATTCAGGCTGCTTATCTCTAAGCTCAAAACACCTTTAAAGCTAAGTGCAAATACTAAGATCATGACAATGGCATTTACAATTGCCAGTATAAAAAATGGCTGGTGAGGCTGGGATAAAAAATAGTTTTCTTCACTTATCTCTTGTGTCATATTAAAAACTCCATATCTAATTTATTCGCATAAGCACTTAACATCGCTTTCTCGAAGTCATTATTGGTGGAGTATTGGTGGCCAAATGTTTTTCCCCACATTTGATGCTCCTCCATACAAAGGTAAAAAAACACATCCTTATGCCATGCTTTAAAACTCTCATAGGCATGTTTGAACATTTCAACTTTTGTTGCATCGGGGTATGATGTTTTACCGCTTGCATCAGCATGAGGAATCTGAGTGATCTTTGTTCGAAATTCTCTTTCTCTGAGTTGCTTTATGACGGGTTTGATAAAGGTTAGTGTTCCAAAACTCACAAGTGCCACTTCACCAACATCAAATTCACTGATTAGTTTGTCATAGACCTCTTTATACTCTTGAAGATAATTTTCATACTCAACAATCGGGTGGAAGTGAAAGCCAACCTTAACACCTTTATCTGCCAATTTTCTTGCAGCTGCCACTCTTTTGTTAAGTGAGGCGGTAAGATGTTCTTCGTTATCTATTATGGTCTGAGTATTGAGTGAATATGTACAAAGGATATTTTTTGGTACATCATTTTCCATAAAGTATGTAATCTTATCAGATTTAGTTTTGAATTCTAAAATGACATTTGGGTTTTCACGAGCAAATTTAAATAAGGCATCAAGAATACCTTCTCTGTTTCCCCACATTAATGAGTCAGAACTTTGTCCTGTCCCGATATGATAGGTTTTGCTTTGATCAAGATTTAGGTTTAAAAGTTTCTCGGCGAAGCCACTGTCAAAGGTGATGGTGTTTTGATTGTAGAAACTTTGAATGGAACAGTAAGAACAGTCAAAGCCGCAAGACTCCACTGCATCAAGTGTGAGAAGGTTGCAGCATCGGGTTTTTTCTGATGCCACAGGACAAAGTCCCAATCCGAACCCTTCTTTACTTTGTGTGGTGAAAGTGTACTTTTGCTCTGCAGGAATATTTTTAAGTTCAAAGTTATCATAAGAATTAGGTTTATCCCGAATATCTTCATAAGCTTTACGCAGTCGGGTGAAGATGACTTTTTTCTGTGAATGCTGAGGATATATCTCCATGATGCTTTTTTCATTCCACATTTCAAGGTCTCTGGCGATGTCAATGATTTGTTTTAGCTCTTGATGGGAGAATTTGAGTTTAAGTGATTCTTCTTTTATAAAAGATTGTTCATTTTCTGGAAGTTTATTATAGAAAGTGTTTTCTATAGCGGTGTTGAATTTTTCTAGGTATGTGTTCATACCTAGAATTTTAGCGAAAAAGCTGAGGATTTAGAACAAATTATTCAGTGAGCCCTTCTAGAATCTCTTTCATCATATTTTGTGTTTCTTCAACTGCCTTGATAGCCTCTTTATCTGTGATATCGAGATCCTTGATCCAGTTGTCAATTGAAGGAAATGCAACATGCATAGTGTCTTCATCTTTTTTCTTGTAAATAACTAAAGAAAAAGGAGCATATGCACCGGCATCCGGATGATTTTTTGATACTGGAAATATCGCATTGAATCTGATGATTGAGTATGTGTCAAAGAAGTCATAATCAGCATGTGCAACAGTGTAAGACTTAGGCACTAAAAATCCAACCGGACTTATTTCAGCTTCAAATTCTTTTTTGAAACCTTCTTTAAACTCTTTATATGTAACACCCTTGTCAAGCTCAACTTCAACTTCAAATGCAGTCACTAGCTCATCGTTTGTATTTTCTGAGTGTTTCACTGAGAGGTATTCACCATTTGCTAAAGCTTTATGAAGTGCTCCATCGACTAATTTAGAATATGCTACTAAATCTGCATCATCAGCAGGTATATTGGTGATTCTAGACATACCGGCCAATGAAAGAGTTGCAATATTTATGCTCTTGTCTTCACCGGAATAGATTGACATTGACAATGGTGTGATTAAACCGATACTTGGATATTTATCCATAAGTTTTTTCACCGACTCAGAATTGGTGAAAATCGCCAAGTTGTATTGTTTATGATGCACATTTCCATATCTTTTTGAGAAAATAGAATTCATGTCATTGTTGACATCAACTTTAACACCGCTGGCATTAAATGCCTCTTCGATGCTTTTAGCATTAATCTTGCCATTTGAATTGTCAACACTGAATATTTGGAGGTTTTGACCCTCATTTGAAGCATTTGCTAAACTAAAACTCATCCCCAGTGCTAAAAATGCACCCATTAAAATATTTGAAATTTTTTTCATCGGTATCCTTCGTATGTATTTACGTATTATATCAGAGTGTATATTTACCTCTTACACATCTGACATTGCACATGCCTTTTCTGTTATTATTGTAAACCTGACCGTTTTTGAAGTCAATATTGAGCACATTTATATTACTCCAAGAAAGATTCGATGAAGCTGACCGGTAGTGATAGGCTTTAATATTTTTAAATCCATCCCGTATAGCCGGATTGTATTTTTTTTTATCAACGATAGATTTTAATTGTTTCAGAGGCGGGAGATACCAATCATCGTATCCGGCTAAAACTAAACTACGGCAATACTGCAAACTACACACCTCATTATAGAGGCACTGAAGATGGCAGCATCAAGATTAACTAAAAACGAAACTAATCACTTTCTACTCTATTCCTACCATTTTCCTTCGCTTTATAAAGAGCTCCATCTACCCTTTGAATAAACTCTCTCATTAATAATTCATTTTTATATTCTCCAACACCTATGCTTACAGTTATTGGTATAGATACTTTTCCATCACTATAAACATTATTTGAAAATATAAAACGAATCTCTTCAGCAATCTTCAAAGCATTTTTCAAATCTGTATCTGATAGTAAAACTATAAATTCTTCCCCACCATAACGACTAAAAATATCACTCTCTCTTAGTCTCTCTTTGATCATTTTAGTTATATATATTAAAATATCATCACCTATTATATGTCCATATGTATCATTCACTTTTTTGAAAAAATCAATATCAAACATCATCAATGTAAGTGGTGTTTTATTTCTCTGTGAAAGTTTAATGAGTTTTTCAGAAATTTCGAAAAATGAACGTCTATTATAAATTCCAGTTAATGGATCAATACTTGATAATTCTTTAAAGTGCTGTTTAGAATTTTCTAAAGTATTATTCAGTTCTTTTAAATCCATTTTTGCAGTAATATCTTGTCTAATAGCAAAATATCCAACAATGTTTTTCTTTGCATCAAATTCAGGTGTTACATGAAAATCCACCTAATAATATGAGCCGTCTTTACGTTTATTTTTTATTTCACCTGACCAATCATTTCCACTTTTTATTGTTTGCCACATATCTTTATAAACTGAAGAGCTCATATCCTCATGTCTAACAATATTATGAGCTTTACCTAATAACTCATCTTTACTATAACCAGAAATATCACAAAATGCCTTACTGACTTTTGTAATAATACCTTTTAAATCAGTTTCAGAGTGAATAACATTTTGACTGATTATCTTTGCAGCTTCTTTTAAACTTTGAGACTGTTGGAGAATCTTTTGTTGATTAGTGTGTGTTTGAGTAATGTCCCTTGCTATCCCCATAATTCCAATAATATTATCATTCTTATCTCTAAGAAGTGACTTTGTAGTACTCATTAATACCTTGTCTCCATTAGGATAAATTACCCATTCTTCATTTGTTATATCAACTTTCGCGTTTATAACATCTAAATCTTTTCCTCTGAAAAATTCTCCTACTTCTTTACCAAACAGTTCTATGTCATTTTTTCCTATTATTTCTTCTTTTGATTTACCTACAAATTTTTCAAAAGAACAATTACATCCAATGTACCTACCATCTTCATTACTATAATCTTTGTAAAAAATCACATCTTTTGTGGAGTGTAAAACTGATTCTAATAACATATGTTGATAGCTATTCTCTTCTTCTAGGCGTTTCTTTTCGCCAATTTCTCTCCAAACTACAAGTAGCACTATTTTATTATCAGTTGACATATCAGTCAATACAACTTCTACCCAAAATGGCTCTCCATCTGAGCGAAGATGTATCCATTCTAACGTCATACTTCCATGCTCTAGAACATACTTCTTATTTTCTTCTACTCTTTCAACAGAAGTCCTACCATCTGATTGATACTTTGGACTCAGTTCGTGAGGACGAGTATTTAACAATTGTTCTTTTTTTTCATATCGTAACATCTTAACAACAGAATCATTACAGTCAATAAACCTATCATCTTCAATAATCAACATACCATCTGTTGATTTTTCAAATATATCTTGGTACATATAATTAAACCTTATTCACTACAATATCGATTAGATGCTAGTATAAGTAAATATTATTAATATTTACTTAACTATAATAAAAATGATTGTTTCGGATACTGGAGCTAGCTGAATAGACTAGATAATACTGTTAAATTCCTTATACACTGTCTTCATTACTCCTCAAAATAATCACTCTTCACCTTAGGCAACCTCACTATAAAACAAGCATCATCTTTGTTTGTGGCACTTAATTTACCTTGAAGGTGTTTATTGATAATTATGCTAGACATATACAAGCCTAAACCTGTACTTTTTGGAAGTTTTTTAAAAATCATGGTTGCAAATGTTACAATAAGAATTATAAATAAAAAAAGTATACTCATTTAAGGAGTTTTATATGAAGCGTATCGTTATTAAAGTTGGTAGTAGCGTTTTAATTGATGATGGTCATATTGCATATGAGAGGATGTTAAACCTTGTATCTCTTATTGTAGACCTACGAAAAAAAAATGAAGTTATTTTAGTTACATCTGGAGCTGTCGCAGCTGGATTTACCGCAGTGCAACTCAATAAATTTATCCCTACAAGTAAAAAAGTGTTAGCTTCAGTTGGACAGCCTATTCTTATGAGTGCATACAAGAATCTGTTTGATATTTTTGACATTACAATCTCTCAGATTCTTATGACAGAAGATGATTTCAATTCAAAACCCCATACAGAAATTTTTCAAGATATTATAAAAAGAATATTTAAAAATGATTTATTAGCCATTGTCAACGAAAATGATATTTCGACAACACCAGAGCAGCTTTTTGGGGATAATGACCAACTTTCAGCTCATGTTACACACTATTCAGGAGGAGATTTGCTTGTGATACTAAGTGACATCGATGGTTATTATGATTCAAATCCAAAAGATAATCCAAAAGCGAAATTACGAAAGCAAGTAAACGAGTTAAGCAAAGAGGAATTAGACCAAGAGTTCATACCAAATTCTAAATTTGCATCAGGCGGTATAGTAACAAAGCTAAAGGCAGCTCAATATATAATGGAAAACAATCTAGAGATGTTTTTATGCAATGGCTTTGATCTAACTTCAGTGAGAAATTATCTGCTCGATGATGTCCATGAAAAAGGTACGCTCTTTACAAGGAAAAAGTAAAAGTAACTACCTGAGAGAATAGTTTTTATAGAAAAATGAGGGCTTACCTAAGCCTTTATGATTGATACTTAAATTCAAAAAGCTGTTATTTTTGGAACTAGCAATGTAGCCATCCCTAAAAAGCTTATCCCAGCAAAACAGATGTTGGATAGAGTATGAGAATATGTAATTAGTTTAATACACTTCATCGTGTGAACCTATCTCTATAGGGATAATCTCTTTTTCTGTGATAATCAGTTCAAGAGTAATACGGTAGCTGATATTAATTGAGACTGAATGAAGATCACAAAGTTTTCCAGAAAGTTTGTGCAACTTTATAGATGGGTGGTGGGGATTCGCTTCAAGAAGCCTAATTGTCTTTTCATACTGAGAAAGCAGTTCAGGACGCTTCTTTATAAATTTTCGTAAACGCTTTTCATATTGCTCTGTGAAGATTAACTTATAAGTCATCGTGGAGTGCCTTGATGTGCTCATCGGCTGTCAATACTTTCGCTCTTCCTTCTTGTATCTCTTTATGTGTCTCTATCAATGCAGCTTCAAGCTCACATTCCCTAAGATAATTATAATGTGCTAAATCCATTACAACATATTTAGATTTTCCACGTACACTTATAATTACTTCATCATCTTGCTGAAGTGCTTCGTCAAGAAGTGTGACACCTCTTGTTTTAAGGTCATTTGCCATAATAGTCATATAGTAGTCCTTTTAATAGTATTATTAAAAGTATTATAGCATATATTATTTACTATGCATGTAGATTTTGGAGCTCTGCCTAATGGATTATTATTATTATCTTGAAAAGACTTCACCATTGCTTTATGTTTTAGTAGATCAAAATCATTCATGATCTTTCCTTCTTGCAGGAAATAAGAAAATTATATTACATATTGACATATTTTTAATATCTTTTTATTTTTCATAATATTATAAAAACATTGATGAGGAGTTAAGATGATTTTAGGAAAATGTCCATATTGCGATGATGGAAGCATAGAAGTGAGAGATAAAGAGGTCTCTGGAAAAAAAGTGAAATTATACGCTTGCACAAATGCCAACTGGATGACAGAAGATGGTGAAATGTTTGAGTTGACCCAAAGTTCCACCTGTGACTTTAAAATTTGGCAAAATTCTTTAGCAAAGTATGGAAAATGGTTAAAGTATCAAGAAGTGAGACAGCTGTTGGAAGAAGAAACAATTGAAGTGGAGTTGCTGAGTAAAAAGTATGGCAAAAAAGTGTATTACGAGAAATACATCACTTTAAATGAAGAATATGGAGTCAGCGTTATTTGGGATTAAAAAGGGTAAAATAATGCATGTTACAACAATACAAAGAAGCAATAGAAAAAAGTAATATAATCTCCAAAACAGACACCTCAGGTATCATTACCTTCGTCAATGATGAGTTTTGTAAAATATCTGGTTATTCTCACGATGAGTTGATTGGAAAAAACCACAATATTGTAAGGCACCCTGATGTTGCTAAGAGCACTTTTAAACTTCTTTGGGACACTATAAATTCCAAAAAGATTTATAAAAACACAGTTAAAAACCTTGCAAAAAATGGCAGCACTTTTTATGTAAACACCACCGTGATTCCGATTTTAGATCTTGATGAGAATATTGTAGAGTTTATTGCGATCCGATACGATGTCACAAAAGAGGTTTTTTATAAAAAGAAACTTGAAAAAAAAGAAAGAGAGCTAGAGCAACTAAACAAGACCTTGGAAAAAAAAGTGCAAGAGAAAACTGAGGCCTTGCAACTTTTAAATGAAACATTAGAGTTACGGGTGAAAGAGGAGATCTCTAAAAATGAAGAGAAACAGAAAGTTATGTTCTGGCAGTCAAGGCTTGCGAGTCTTGGCGAGATGTTGGCAAACATCGCACATCAGTGGAGACAGCCGCTCACTGAGTTGAACTTAACTGTGTTTAGCATGAAAAAGGCTTCATTGAAGAGGGATGACACTGAGGTGCAAAAATTTTATGATGATAGTAAAAAGATTATAAAAAATATGTCAAACACTATAGAGGATTTTACAAACTTTTTTAAACCAGACAAAGAAAAACAGCCATTTAACATCAAAGAGAGTGTGGATGAGGCATTGCAGATTTTAGAACAGCTTCTTA
>JACNLH010000033.1 GCA_014381585.1 Candidatus Sulfurimonas ponti | reverse complement strand
TCTAAGTGAAGATTATGAAGTGGTTCTATATTTAACATTGTCAGTACACTTATTCATCAAGATCAAGATTATTATTCATGATTATATCTTGCTTTTCACCATCAGTTAAATTCTTAAAAACATCATGATTGTATTTGTTTTGAAGATTTGTCAACATCCCTAAGTTACGTTGGAGTTTTGATAAGTTTTCACTTTTATCTATAATATACGGTGTTAAAATAATCACTAAATTATCTTGTTGTTCTGAGTCAGATGTCGATGAAAACAATGCACTTCCTATAAGAGGAATATCACCCAAAAGCGGTACTTTAGTGGTTGAAGAAGTGTTGTATGCTTTTACTAAACCACCGATAATAATACTTTCACCATGACGTAAAATAGCCTGTGTTTTCACCTCTTGCTTGGATGTGACCGGTTGACCGTTTGCATCATTTGCTAAAATATTCTCTAAAATGGCTTCCACGTCTAAAGTGACTTTAGCCACAGAAGAGACACGTGGTTTTATTTTAAGCGTTAAACCTATGTCCTCTCGTTTATAACTTTTTGATAAACCGGTTGTCAATGTTGTGGAGACACTTGCCGCTTCAACAGATATGGTCTTTCCAACATAAATAGATGACTCTTTATTATTCACACATAAAATAGACGGATTTGAAAGAGATTTTGAAGCGCCGTTTGTTTCTAAAAAATCTATTGTGGCACCTAAAGCAAAAGCGCTAGTTGAAGCACTTCCTATTGTGCCCAGCGCATCAGTAACAGCAACTAATGCTGCTGATGTAAGATCAGTAGCTCCAAAGTTTGCGCTCATGGCATACAGACCTGAAGAAGAAACATCCCCGCCTGCAAAGCCATACTTAATCCCTAAAGCCTCTGAATCAGTTTGACTGATTTCTACAATTCTAGCTTTTACATACACTTGAAATTTTTCTTTATCAAGTTCATCAATGATGAGTTTTATGCCTTTGATAACAACAGGATCACCCACTGCAATGATGGAGTTTATCTCTTCACTTGAAGTGATGTTTGGTTTTAAAGCTGGATCGGAAAAAGTCTGTTTTGCAACAATGTCATTCAATGTTGTCAAAACTGCTTTTGCATCAGAATTTTTCAACTGAAAAATATTCACTGTTTTATTTATGTTTGATTCAATATCGAGTTTTGATATAAGACTTTGAATCTTTTTTACATTTGTTTTATGCCCGACAATAATAATCCCGTTAATGTTATCATCATAAATAATTTTAACTTTTTCACTTTCCACTGCAGCGTTGAATAAAGAGTTGGAAATATCAACCAATCTTGCTTGTAATTTTTTCACTTCTGTATTTTTCACATATACAATCTTCACAACTGCATCATCACTTGCAACTAAGTCATCTATAACCTGCTTAATCGTCTCGATATTACTTGGATAGTCAGTTATTAAAAGAGTGTTAGACTCTTTCATCGTCATAAGCTTTGCAGTTTTAGAGATAAGATAACGAACCTTAGCCGCCACCACATCTACGTTTTCACCGTCAATCTTTATACTTTGAGTAATCATTAAAGAACCCGAAGCTTTTTTTCCTTGACTTTGAACCTTAGCATTATGCTTTGCAGCTTCAGTTGAGCGCACCACTTCCATAAGTGAACCTTTCTCCATCAGGGTGAAACCTTTAGACTCTAAAACAGAGATTAAAATTTCCATTAATTCATCTGCGTAGACGGGGCTATTACTTACAAAATCCACTTTTCCGCTTATCTTATCATGTATCAGAATATTTTTATTTGTAATCTTTGATATCAACTTAATAAAATCACTGATCTCCAAATCTGCAAAGTTCACATTAACTTTTTCACGCACTATATATGGAGTTTTTTCCACCTTTGCTTCTGAGCTTATTGCATTCATGAATGCGTCACTATGAGTTTTTTTGATTTCTTTTAAAAGAGAAAGAGCTGAAGCCTGTGTTGGAAACGGTTTAATCATTGGAATAAAAAATTCATCAGAAGGCACCGCTACAAGTTGGAGCTTGAATTTTGTTTGTGCATCTAAAAAATGTTCATTTGTTCCTAAACTCGTTTGTATATTTATTAAAGCTTTGTCTGCATCTTTTTGAGAATTATACGTCCCCAATATTATTTTAAAACCATCAGAAGCATTTAAAATATTTGCAATAAATAACAATAGTAACAGTCGTTTTATCATTTTAATCATCTCTCTCATCCTGTAAATTATACTCAAAATATCTTAAATTATTTAATTTCATATACTAGCTCCTGTTCCTGATTATCTCTTAAAATAATAAGCTGAATGGTTTTTAACTTCTTAATATTTTTATAAATATCAAGGACATCTTTGTATGAGTTTAAGGCCACATTATTTGCAGCGACAATCACATCGCCTTTTTCTAAACCAAGCGAAGCCAACTCTGATTTTGGGTTGATACGTGTAACCTTGAAACCTTTAATGCTATCACCGTCTTTTAGTGCATCTATGCTAATGTCTTTCCAAATATCTTTACGGTTTTCTATATAATCATTTATATCTTTACGAGCAACTTGCTTGTTTGTTTGTTCTACTGCAACAGTGGAAATAGAGGACTTACCCATCCCTTTCACCTTGCCCATAGTGAGTGTATAATCTTTATCATCTTTTGTAAACACGACGGCATCTAAGAGGATGGTTTTTAATGTATAACCACTAAAAACTTCACCGACTGCCACCACTGATGTTTTGGATAATGATGACTTCAAAGCCACTATAGCCATACCCTTGTCACCTTTTCCGTATAAACCTTTTAAAACCATATTTGTAATATTTATAGCAGAAATACCAGTGTTCTTCTGTGCTTTTGTCTTAGCCATTGTTGGACTGATAAGCATATTTTTAAAATCCACTCTTTGGTAAGAGGGTTTATAGTTTTTCTTCACCTGAAGTTCCACCCCCTCGCCTGGTAAAAACCACCATATCAGCAGGGAAAAAACTTTTGCAATTGCCAGAAGTATAAGAATTCTTGTAATTATACTTATTAAAGAAGCGTTAGAAAGTTTTTGCATATTCATAACTCCCCTCAGCATTTTTTTTCAGAGTGCGCAGTGTCTTAGCGTAGTTCTTTTTCATCAGTTCTGATGGCACTACAATAACACTGATATTTCTATCTAAAATATTTAATGTGGCACTTGCTTCACCAAATTCTCCTCTTGAGCTTCCAAAAATCTTCAAGGGGTTCAAGAGAGTGTATTTGATATCTAAACTCTCTATTTTAAGCGGCAAGAATGATGCTGCCATATCTGAGAGTTCAATATTTTCAATATTTATATGATTAAAAAATACAAATAATGCTATCTCTGCATTTTGCACCTTTGCACTCTCTATAGAGTCATATGAAACGTCTATATCGTGCAATGTTAGAGCAAAAGGTTTATCTATAGCTTCTTCGTTTGAAAAGACAAGCTTTTGCTTTTGCAGCTCTTTTTCAAGCTGATGATACAGGCTCACTTTTGGAATAAAAAACAATAGTGCAAAAATAAAAAACAAAGAATAGGCTACAAAGTATAATAATCTCACCATTTAATCTCCATAACAAAATTTGCTTTTGTGTCACTTAGTCTTTTTATTGTAAATGTATGCACCTTATACGAGCCATTCAATATCTTGCTCATAAGTGAATTCAAAGCTGTTTTATCCATACTCTCAGAACTGATCAAAACACTCGACTTTCTAAGAGTTTCTTGCACATTTGCTGATTTAAGTGAATGTTGTTTTAAAATCATCTCAATTGCTTTTTGCACACCTTTTTTGTCTGAATAAATCTCGTTCAATCCTTTAAGATCAGTCGTTAATGTCAGAGTTTCTTTATATGTTTCTTGTGTTAGGCGAAGCTCATCTTTTGCGCTTGACAATTGAATATATAAAAAGAGGAGTATCACTAAGAGCAATGCGATTAAGTGAAGCGGATTTATGGTTTTCATAAACTAATCTCCACATGCAAGGTGTCTTCTTTTAAGCTTGAGGTGTGTTTCACGCCTGCACTCTTTAATGTTTTTAAAATATCAGACTCACTGCCTTTACTCACACCGGTGAATGCAACAAGCAACTTGTTTTCCTTAAGAGTTAATTCTGATAATCTTTGCTTTGGATTCAAAGAGATTGATAATATATGTGACGTGTATTGACGAAAAAGCATCTGTCTCTCATGAAGAGCAGTGTACTCTTTTAGCATTGAACGATTTTGAATCATGGTCGACTTAAGATTATTTTTCACAAAAAGCTCATCTCTTAAGCTTTTAGTTTTTGCAATTTTATCATGCACAATAAAATACTCAACACCTACAATACTGATAATTAAAGCAAGAATAAACATCAAGGTGTATAGACTTTTGTTGTTGACAATATGTCCAAACTGGTTCAATCTTATAAAATGCTTTGAGAGAGAAACAGTGTCTATATCCAACACTTCTTCCGCTTGCGTCCATACACTTGGTAATAAAATCACAAGAGAGTCTTTAAGATATATGCTTTTATCTTTATTTATTTTAAGAGGAATGGAAATCTCCTCAAACTCACTCTGTGCAAAATAAACGTTATTCACCTGTGCAGGGCTTATCCCTTTAGCTTTTAAAGTATCCAGTATCACTTTATCTTCATAAGCAAATATAAAAAAATAATCTTCTTTTTTATAGGTGAAGTAATTATAATTGCCCTCAGGCAAGATGTCTTCAAATAAAGAAGGGATAAGCGACTTCACCTCTCTTATATACTTTACAGGTAAAGAGACTTTTTTCACCCAATATAATGATGGGGAAAGAATCACATTCACTTTTTCAGTGATAAAAAAATCTTTAGAATCAGTGTCTAAAAATACAGTATTGATTTTATGATTAAACTTCAAAGACAAAATGAGACCCCTTTTTAGATTCTATATTGTACTCAAAGATTATGTGTGAACTATGATTATTTTGTTTAATCTCTATTTTAACATCCAAATACGGTTCAAAAAAACTTGTTTGAAATTTTGCTAAATTTATTTTTTCTTCATCACTTAAGTCTAAGTCTTCTATATTTTCACGGACTCTTTCATCAAGGCTTAAAGCTTCTGCTCTATATGCATCACAAGCCAACATAATCTCATAGGTTTGTGCTGTGGCAAAGTTTAAATCTATAGAAGTGTTTGTGTCCGGCGAAGGATAAAAAAAATCTTTTGTGTTCATCGATTTGAAACTCACATCATGATATGTGTTTACATAAAAATCATTAATCGCTTCAAGATGTTTTTGTGAGGCTATATAGTCTCTGAACATTTCAG
>JACNLH010000034.1 GCA_014381585.1 Candidatus Sulfurimonas ponti | reverse complement strand
AAAATATGATCTTAATTTAGAAACATTTGAAACTGCTATAGAAAACATTAAATAGTCACACTTGAAATCTCTACTTATAAGACTCACTCTTGGTCTGAGTGAGCAAGATATCACTCCGGGTGAAAGAGTGCATATTGATAACTTCTTACAAAAAAAATACATTACTTTTAAAAATGGTATTTACAAATTTAATTCCAAATACCGTGCCGGAACTCTTGGTCTTGTTCAAAAAGGCACTGCCTACCTCACTGTCATTGGTGAACTTACCCGCGATTTGTTTATTGGTGAAGGAAACTTAGCTGATGCCAAAGAAGGCGATCTAGTTATATCACAAAGACTTCTTGGAAAACGTGGAGCTCCATCTGCAAAAATTGTAGAAGTTGTTGGTCGCGCAGTGAGTTATTCCATTGGTTATATTATTGTTAAACATGGAACCAACTCTCTCGTTGACATCAGAACAGACTATCCTACAGGTGTGGAAATTCCACCCCAAGAGCTTAATAGTTACAAAGAAGGTGATGTCTTTAAAATAGATAATACCACCTACACTATCATGGAAAAACTGGGCAATATGTCTGATCCAAAGGTGGATGAGAAAATTGTCCTTGCGCAGTTTAATAAACATGATGAATTTGAACCGGAAGTTTTAGAAATAGCCTCTTCATTTGAACAAGTAAATGCGAGTAAATATCCTTCAAGAAAAGATTTACGTGACTTGCCATTTTGTACTATAGATCCCGTGACTGCAAAAGATTATGATGATGCTATTTACTGGGATGCAGACAATAGTACACTTTATGTAGCTATTGCAGATGTCAGTGAGTATGTTAAACCTTTTGGTCCGCTTGATAACGAGGCAATCTACAGAAGTTTTTCTATCTATCTTCCTCATCGCTCTATCCCAATGTTACCTAGACAGCTTAGCGAGACACTCTGTTCGCTGCAGCCTCATGTTGACAGACTTAGCTTTGTCTTTGAGATGAAACTAAGTTTAGAATCTTTAGAAGTTACTGAGTCTAAAGTCTATGAAGCTATTATTCATTCAGACAGACGATTTAATTATGAAGAGATAGATGCTTATTTTGAAGGGAAACTCCAAGCAAAGAATGAAAAAGAAAAAGAGATATTTGCATACATTACAAAGCTAAGAGTTGTGACAGATGCACTTAAAGAAAAAAGATTGAAAATCGGTTATGACTTTCGCTCTCATGAACTTGAGATGACTATAGATGAAGACTCCAACCTTGTGTCTACCACTTATGCAGAAGAAACTCCATCTCACGCACTTATAGAGGACTGTATGCTTTTAGCAAATAAAGAAGCAGCAAGACAGTTTGATCGTGGAATATTTAGAATCCATGAACCGCCTTCACAAAATAAACTACAGATTCTTTATCAAGAACTTGCTGGAATTGGTATGTTTATAGATATAAAAAATTCTATAAAAGAAACAATTACGGAGATTCAAAAACAAGCGCAAGATATGGATTTAGCTTCTGAAGTGGATACTCTCATTATCCAATCACAAATGCAAGCGAGATATGCGCCGCTCAATTCTGGTCACTTTGGTCTTGGCTTTGAAGAGTACACACACTTTACTTCACCAATCCGTAGATATTCAGACCTTATAGTTCACCGTTTGCTCAAAGCCATAACCAATAACGACACAAATGAAGGCTCTTACGTACTGCGAAACATTGAAGCACTCAGTATGACCATAAGCGAGAAAGAACGTGAAGCAAGTAAGATAGAAGTCCAATTTCAGCAAAGAAAATTTGCACGTTGGGCTGCTTCAAATCTCAACGGTGAATTTAAAGCAAGAATCACAGCAACTGACCCTGATATAAAAGCAGAAGTTCATGATGAAATTCAAGGTGCACGGTTAAATATTACTTCAGTTGGCGATATTGTTCTTTTTGAAGATGTCATAGTCAAAATAGATAAGGTAGATATTCCAAAAGCAAAAATCTTTGCAAGCGTAGTTTCAAAAATGGATAAAGATGTATAAAAACGAGTTAGACAACGCTATCAAAACAGGTAAAGTTTCTAATAGCTTTGTCTTTTTTGGTGAAAGCAGCTTTCTTATTGATATGTATACAAATATGATGTCAAATATAGAGGACTCTAATACTCTTTCTTTTTATCATGACGAGTACAATTTTAAATCTGCAAAAGATCACCTTTCTCAGTCTTCTTTATTTGGAGACAGAAATATACTCATCATAAAAAGTGAAAAAAAAACTCCCAAAAAAGACTTAGATATATTTATGGAACTTTGCCAAAAGAATCCAGATAATATCTTTATCTATGCCTATTATGGAAGTGACCATAAAACCTATAATAATAAAAAAACTTTTGGTAAATTTTCAACCATGTGTATACGTTTTTTCAATCCTAAAGATTATGAAGCACAAAATATTGTTCTTCAAGCAGCAGAGGAAAAAGGTGTCAAGATTGACAAGTATTCTGTATCGCACCTTTTAAATGTACACAATGGCGATGTAGCACTTGCCTGTAACGAGATGGATAAACTACGCGTGTATGATAGAGAGATAACAACCAAAGATATTGAGAATCTAGTCTTTGGTCTTGCAGAAGTCAGTATTGATGAGCTTATTAAAACTTTACTAAATAAAAAAGACTTCAAAGATGACCTACAAAACATTTTAGAGCATGGTGAAGATGAGATACGAATCATAACTGCTATAAGTTCTTATATTACACAACTCTATATGTTTAACATCTATATACGGGTAAATGGTGCGCCGAATGCTCTAGAAATTTTAGGCTACCCTGCTCCAAAATTTGTAGTAGAAGAAAAATCAGCATTGGCTCTGCGTTTTAAACCACATACTTATTACAAAATGCAAGAGTTATTACTTGGAAGTGAATTGAAAATGAAAAGTTCAGCTGTAGAGAAATGCGCTATTTTACTTTCAACACTTATAAGATTACAAAAAATAATCTAAAATCTAACCCTTATATAAATTTGCTAAATCTATAAAGTCACTCAAACTTCTTGCAAAAAAAGTCATATGTTTAACATCATTCTCATCAAAGCCACCATCTTTATTCAAAAGTTCTAATACTCCGACTATCTCTTTATCAACATTAAAAATAGGAGCTGTCACTATATTATTCGTTTGATAACCGGTCACATTGTCAACATGTCCAAAAAACTTAGGATTTGAATGAACATCATTTTCAATAATAGCTTTTTTTATTTTTAATGTTTCCCCAACAATTCCAGTATCAGAAGATATAGTAATTCTTTCAACTCCATCAGCTAATGTTGTCCAAAGTTCAGATTTTTTGGGACTATATATGAACATGGAGCATCTGTCCGCCCCAATAATTTCTTTTGCATATTTAGCAATATGAGGCAAACCTTCGGGTAAAGACTTCTTATATAAGATTTGGCTTCCGAATTCAACAAGTTTTAGACGTTTTTCAGATTCTGTCATCAGGTCAACCTTTAAGTTAATATTCTAAATTATATACTAAAAGAAATAACTATAAAATAAAAAGAATGAAAATGTAGTATTTTTGATTTATAGGTGGGAAGGAGCATAAAGAGGAGATGCACTAATGTGCGTGACTGAACACATCATCTTAAGATGAGTGTCAGAAATTAAAAATATTAGTTTTTAGATGTATCTACGATTTTACTAGAACCAATCCATGGCATCATTTCACGAAGTTTGTTACCAGTTACAGTAATAAGTTTCGTTTTGTCGTTGTTACGCTCAGCGTTCATACGAGGATAACCTGATTGACCTTCAAGGATGAAGTCTTTTGCAAATCTACCATCTTGGATCTCTGTTAAGATATCTCTCATAGCTTGTTTAGACTCAGCATTGATAACACGTTTACCAGAAACATAATCACCATATTCAGCAGTATTAGAGATAGAATATCTCATATCAGCAATTCCACCTTCAAACATTAAGTCAACAATTAACTTAAGTTCGTGAAGACACTCAAAGTATGCAAGTTCAGGAGCATAACCAGCTTCAGTTAATGTTTCAAATCCAGCTTGAACAAGTGCTGTTGCACCACCACAAAGTACTGCTTGCTCACCAAAAAGGTCAGTTTCAGTTTCGTCTTTGAAAGTTGTTTCAATAATTGCAGTACGACCACCACCAATAGCAGAAGCATATGAAAGTGCTAATTCTTTAGTAGTTCCTGAAGGATTTTGACCAACAGCGATTAAATCTGGAATACCACCACCACGAACAAACTCAGAACGAACAGTATGTCCTGGAGCTTTTGGAGCGATCATAGTAACATTGATGTCAGCTCTTGGGTGAATACGACCATAGTGAATGTTAAAACCATGACCGAATGCGATTGTAGCACCTTGCTTTAAGTTAGGCTCAATCTCGTTTGCGTAAATCTCAGCTTGATTTTCATCTGGTAAAAGAATCATTACAAGATCAGCAGCGGCAGAAGCTTCAGCTACTGTAAGCACTTCAAAGTTTTTAGCTTCAGCTTTAGCCCATGAAGAACCGTTTTTACGTAAGCCGATACATACTTCAACACCAGAATCTCTTAAGTTTTCTGCGTGTGCGTGTCCTTGAGAACCAAAACCTATCATTGCAACTTTTTTGCTTTTGATTAGGTCTAAACTAGTGTCTTTGTCATAATAAACATTTAATGCCATCTATATTTCCTTCAGGGTTTAGCTTAAGTGGATACTTAAGTCTTTTAAAAATTTGTGGCATTATACTTAAATAAAGCAAAAACTTTTATAATGTTAAGAATAAAAAGGAAATTTAATGAAAAATTTTAACCTGAATCATCAAATATTCATCGACTGCCTATGAGTCAACAGAAAGTCTCCATAGAATATAAATACAGAGGCTCAGTTGAGCTGCCTGAAAATAAATATGCAAAAGATGTGTTTTTTCGAGTCAAGCAGGCCTATGCAAATCATGAAAAGATGGGAGTGCATCTTGTATTTTCAAAAAATAAATTATCCCAACTTAAAAACTACCAAAAAGGCGGTTCTGAAGATGAAATTCAAAATCTAAATCTTTATATAGAACTGGGAAAACTGCTAGGTTTCACTACAGATGATGCCGATAAACTTAAACGCTCCATAGAGACTACGAATGATACCGCACATACTAGCTTTAACATCACAAAACGTCTTAAACTTATCAACAAAAAGCACAAGTCTAAAGCTACACAAAACTATCTTTTTTGGGATATAGAAAATTTTTCAGGTATTGCTTCGATTTTCAACCAAATCATCGAACCTTACGACATAGAAGATGAACATATTTTTATGGCTG
>JACNLH010000169.1:2055-5363 GCA_014381585.1 Candidatus Sulfurimonas ponti | reverse complement strand
CAAGAAGGAATTGAGCATTTTGAAAATCAACTATTTGCATTAAGAGAATTCAATAGAATATTAAAAACTCACGGTAGTTTAATCATCACAACACCTAATGCATCCAACCTTGTCGGAAAGTTAAGTTACTTGTTATCTGAAAACGAATTATTCAATAAAATGATGCCGCAAAATGAACTCGATGATATTTGGATGTCAAATCAAGAAATTTCAAATGAAGTTTATTATGGACATATTTTTTTAATCGGGATTAATAAGTTGCGACTCTTAGCCAAACTATCGGGATTTAAAATAAAAAATATAGAAAATACAAGAGTAAAAACAACTGCTGTTATTTTACTAATATTCTTTTATCCGTTTATACTTCTCTCGAATCTGATAGCGTATCGTCGTAATTTAAAAAAGAATCAAGATTTTTCAATGACTACAAAGAGAGAAGTGTACGGGGAAATTTTTAAACTCGCTATTAATCCAAGATTTTTAGTCAATAGCCATATTTTTATAGAATTTGAAAAATCTCATGATATAACTGAAGTAAAAAACAACCTGCCTAGTAAACATAAAGAATTTGGAGAAACCTAGTTTAATGTTCCCAAGAAATATTTTGCTTTACAACTTTTGCTGGATTTCCTACAGCAATAGAATTCGAAGGCACACTTTTTGTAACAGTGGAGTTTATACCAAGAACCGAATTAGCCCCTATATTTGAGCCTTTTAATATTGTTACATTATCAGCAACCCAAACATTATTTTCCAATGTAATATCAACAGCATGATTTATAATTTTATTATTTTGGTATATAGGATGTCCATCAGAAGTCATCACTTTTACATTTCTTGAAAGAGAACAATTATCTTTTACTATCAAAGTCCTACCCTCTTTTGCAGATAAATAACTTTCATGCCCAATAATACAATTCTTTCCTATATAGATAGAACTATTATCCCCTAAAATTTCTAACTGTGTATATCTAATGACTGTTCCCTCTTCAATGGTAAGCTTATTATTCTTACCCTTAACACGAATTTTACAATTTGCCAACTTTACATTTTTAGCTATAGTTAAATCTAAATTACCCTCCACCCGTATTTGATTTCTTATTTTTTGGATAAAACTAAACTTTTTCATACTATCACTTCATATAATTTATCACTCTGTTTGTTCGCATTAAATTTTTTCATCACTGTATCATATCCACCCATTGCCAAATTAGTTTTAAACTCTTGATTATTGTATAAGATCTCTATTTTTTCAGCTAAATCTTCAGAAGTCCCATCAAATAATAAACCATCAACCCCATCATCTATAATCTCTAAAGGTCCGCCATGATTTGTTGCTATCATTGCCACTTTATTCACCATTGCTTCGATAACGACAAGTCCGAATGTCTCATTTCTTGTCGCTAAAATATTTATATCAAATATTTGCATATACTCGTCTACATTTTTTGTAAAACCCGTAAAAATCACTTTTTCTTGAAGCCCTAATTTTTTGACTTTTTGCTCTAATTCATTCAGATACGATTCTTGCATAGCCGAACCGACTATTAAAGCTTTTATATTCAAGTCTATAAGTTTTGCAATAGCATCTATAACTTTATGCTGTCCTTTTCCATCCTCAATCCTTCCTACAATTCCAACTATAAACTCATCATTTTTTTTATACTTGTTTTTTAAATCTTCTACTATTTTTTCGTCTGCTTCTGAAGCTTCAGTACCCAGATAAACCATTTCTATCTTTGGTCTCACATCTTGAGGTATAAATTTTTCAAGCTGTTCTTTCACCTTGTATGTGACGGCATGAATAAGGTCAATATTCTTATACAGCCACCTATGGTATACATCATCTTTAAACCTTGTCATACCCATATGTCTGCTTTGGATCAGCTTTGGTCTTTTTTTACTTAGCAGCTTAGCCAACACAGCTGTCATCATATCCCGTGTCCAATGAAAATGCACTATGTCGATATCATTTTCATCTATATATTTTGCTAGTTTAAAAGCCGGAAGAATTGGGAAGAATTTATTTCTTTTTATGAGATACTTGTCCGTATCATCCAAAAATTTATCAAGTTTTTGATTTGGAGCAACAACAATTTTACATCTTGTTTTTTGAGAAAAACTTTTATAACAGGATGCGCTAAAAAGCTCTAGGCCACCAAGTCCATGTGCGAGACAAAGTTCTAAAATATTTTTATTTTGCATATAACTTATCTATTAAATTTTTTGTGGCAATATAAACATCATCCACTTTTGGTTGTTCATATTCTATATTGAATACACAATCATGTTTGTCTTCTCTTGGCCAATACCTAAATGGCGGAATATTAAAAAACACACCAATAGTCGGTATCTCTAAAGCAATCCCCATATTTCTCACACCAGTGTCATTTGAAACCAAACATCTGCTATTTGCTAAAAACTGCATAACATCTTCTATAGGCATTACCTCTTGCAAGATTACATTTTTTCTCTCTTTTAGGGGATCATATATCTCTAAGAATTTTTCATTTTCACCAATACCTTGTAAAATTATATGATTGTAATTTGGATACTTATCTGACATCTTTTCTATTAAAGATTTGAATTTTTCTTTTTCCCAACATTTATTCTCAACTGAAGCACCTGCAAAATAAACAATACGCTTTTCATCAGTTTTTGAATACTTTTTTTCATATCCATAATAAAGCGGTGTTCTTGTTTTAGCTCCAAGAATATTCAACATATGAAGCACAGATTGTGCCTCAACAACAAAATCACTTCTCCATGTAGCCACATCAAAAAAGAATCTTCTAATGGCTCTATAGGGGTAACCTATTTTTAGTTTTGCTTTTGATAATGCAACTAACAATAAGGTGATAGTGCTGTCTGTCAAGTCGAAAATTATATCCTGAGGGGGAAGTGCTCTAGCTTCTTTAATTCTAGCTAACAAACCAGTCTTTTTTCTTAAATCATCCGAGGCATATCGACTCATAATATGAACCTCATCTATAAGATCTTCCGGTATCCCATACATATAGTGTTTTATCACACTTAAAGTGATTTTTGCATTAGGGAAGAACTCTCGTAATTCAATTAAAAAAGGTCTGATATTCATAAAATCACCTATAGCCGCATGTCTGATAACGGTTATGCTTTGAACATCAGATGGAGCGATACTGCTTAAATATTTTTTAGCCTTATTAGACGCAAATGCACTCCCACTTCTAAAGTTTAATTTCAACTTAACACCTTTTTTAATATAATTCATCGATTATACTAAATTATAGGTGAAAGATGCATAAAATAATTATAAATAATAGTTTTGA
>JACNLH010000169.1:0-1071 GCA_014381585.1 Candidatus Sulfurimonas ponti | reverse complement strand
GATTGGGTAATTATAATAGACAGTGATGAAGTTATTGATGAGATTTTGCTCAATGCTCTCAAAACAAAAAAACTTGATGAAAGTACTGTGTATCAACTTAACTTTAAAGCCTTTTACAAAGATATTCAGGTAAAGTACTGCGGTTGGAACAATCAAAAAATTAAAAGAATGTACAACAAACAAACTACTTCGTATACAATGAGTGATGTTCATGAAGATATCATTAGTGATAAGTTAAAGATAGAATTACTTGAGGGAAATGTCGAGCACTATAGCTACCATACAATTTCACAGTTTATTATCAAAGCAGACCACTACTCAACACTTTTTGCTCAAAATAACGTCGGTAAAAAAAGTTCTTCACCATTAAAAGCTATACTCAACGGAATATATTCTTTTCTAAAAACATATTTTTTCAAACGTGGATTTTTAGATGGCTATGTGGGACTTATTATCTCTTTTTCACATATGGTTACAAATTTTTATAAATATATTAAGCTTTATGAGCTTAACAAAGAAAATAATTAATGCTCTTTAACTCCTACGAATTCATATTTTTATTTCTACCCTTTTCTTTCTTTATCTATTTTTATCTTCTAAACAAGCGTTTAGTGGTAGGGGCAAAAGGTTTTTTAGTTTTTGCTTCACTCTTTTTCTATTCTTGGTGGAATGTTCTTTATCTGCCAATCATACTTTCATCCATGCTTTTTAATTATGTCATAGGGAATTCTCTTAATAATAACTTTGCTAAAGTGAAAATAAAAAAATCCACTCTCTTAACATTTGGTATTGTTTCAAATATAGCATTACTTGCGTATTTCAAATACAGTGATTTTTTTATTGAAAACTTCAATTTGGCTTTTGATTCAGGTATTGGCTTATTGCATTTGGCACTCCCTCTGGCTATTTCATTTTTCACTTTCCAACAAATTGCATATTTGGTTGACAGCTATAGAGCTGAAACTAAAGAATACGACTTTTTAAACTATGCACTGTTTGTAACCTTCTTTCCTCAGCTTATCGCTGGACCGATTGTACATCACGCAGAGATGATGCCACAGTTTGCAAGTA
>JACNLH010000160.1 GCA_014381585.1 Candidatus Sulfurimonas ponti | reverse complement strand
CTCTTCAAGCTTAAGTTCTATATTTAAATCCGCGTTGCATAGTATTTTGTAAGTAACCAAGATAGTGCCATCCATAGTGTTTATTCCCTTTGTTTGAGTTGGATAATTGTAGTTAAAAAGAGAGAGTGATTTTGAAAATATTGCAATTTGATATATTTTAAGCGGTGAAGCTATTGTTGTTCTCTTTCTTTAGTAAAAGTATGTAACAATATCAAATTGATAAAATTGTACAATTATGAAGGTGAAGTATGAGAAAAAATAAGAGAAAATCTGTTATTCCTAAAGATAAAAAAATCGATTTCACACCTATGAATGAAGTTAAAAAGATGTTTAAAGATTGGTTTAGAAGAAACAAGAATGTCACTCAAATCATGACTAAAGAAGATGTTGTTAGAAATATTTTAACTAAATTAGATGCCAAACAAAATGATGCTTTAGAAGATGCAATGAATAAGCTGAAAAAAGAAGGTTTTATGGAAGTCAAAGAAGATGGTTTAACGCTTGTTTTAACTAAGCTGGGCGCCGATTCTCTTTAAGAAAAAAAGAAATACTTCAAGGAAGAAAATGCAAGTAGTCACAGAAGAGTTGTTAAATTTAGGCGTAGACAAAGATAAGGAGATAAATGAGTCCCAGTTAGTTCTTCTGGACCTTAAAGAAGGTGAAGAATCTCAGTGGAGAAATTTGTCGCTTAACAAAGAACTCTCAGATGCAAGGGCGGAACTTTTTGTTTTGTTAAGCGGTATTGAAGACAAAGAGATTCAAGATAAAGTTATTTTCAACTATAAAGCCTTGCAGAAGTTTAGAAAACAAGAGAAAGTTCAGGCACCGGTTCTTGATGCTCATAATGTGACCATATATTGTGATGGCGGATGCACTCCAAATCCCGGTAAAGCAGGTTCTGGAATAGCTGTTTATAGAAATGATGAACTATCTGAACTTTGGTACGGACTCTATGAAGATATGGGTACGAACAACACTGCAGAACTTGGGGCACTTTATGAGTCTTTGCTAATGGCTCAAAAAGAAGCTGAAAATGGAAACAGAGTTGAGATAAAGTGCGATTCCATGTACTCTATAAACTGTATAAAAGTATGGGCTGTTTCGTGGGAGAAAAAAGGATGGACAAAAAAAGGCGGAGAGATTAAAAACCTAGAAATCATTAAATTTGCATACTATCTATACAACTCCATTAAAAAAGATGTGACACTCTCCCATATAAAAGCGCATTCCGGTTTTGAGGGAAATGAGTTGGCTGATAGAATGACAATGTATACAATCCAAGAAAAATGTAAAGCTTTTGTGAAATATGACAAAGAAATAAATATTGATGCTATCTTGAAGATGAAAGCCGGATAAGATATATTATATAATATGAACACTTTACCCATACATGAAGTTCTTGAAGATATAAAAAGCACTTTAAGAGAGAACACAACACTCATTCTTCAAGCTCCTCCCGGGGCAGGGAAGAGCACTGTCACACCTATCTCATTTCTTCATGAACCATGGCTTAAAGATAAAATAATCATTATGCTGGAACCTCGTCGGGTAGCTGCAAGAATGGTGGCAACACGAATGGCTGAATCTTTAGGTGAAGAAGTGGGGCAAAGTGTTGGTTATCAGGTGAAGATGGATAGCTCTCACAGTTCAAAAACAAAAGTTTTAGTTGTGACAGAAGCTATTTTAGTGCGAAAACTTCAAGCAAATCAAACACTCGATGATGTGGCTATGGTTATCTTTGATGAGTTTCATGAGAGAAGTGTCCATACAGATCTGTCCTTGGCACTTTGTCTGCAGGTGCAAGAGTTTCTCCGTGAGGATTTGAAGCTTTTGATAATGTCTGCAACGCTTAATTCAGATGAAATCTCAAAGCTCCTTGATAATGTCCCTGTCATTAGATCCAAAGGAAAAACTTACGAAGTCCAAAATATTTATCTTGATATAAAAACAAGACAGCCCGATTCAAAATCAATAAACAGCCTTCTTCTTAGCATTGTCCTCAAAGCCATAAAAGAAGACGAGGGCGATATCTTGGTGTTTTTAGCCGGAGTTAAAGAGATTAAAAACTTGCAAACTTCGCTAGTGAACTCTTCTTTATCAAAAGATATCACAGTCTTGCCCCTTTATTCTGCTTTAAGTAAAAAAGAGCAGGATAGGGCAATCTCGAAATCTCAAAATAGAAAAATCATCCTTAGTACAAACATCGCTCAAACATCTTTGACCATAGAAGGTGTGAAGGTGGTGATAGACACCGGTTTGGAAAAACTCTCCCGTTATAACTATGCAAATGCCATGGATCATTTGGAATTGACTTTTATATCAAAAGATTCAGCCATCCAAAGAGCCGGTCGTGCCGGCAGGCTCTCAAACGGGAAGTGCTATAAACTTTGGCATGAACACAAAGTGCTGCAGCAATCAACGAAAGCAGAGATTTTGAGAACTGATTTAAGTGCATTCCTTTTGGATGTGGCTTTGTGGGGAGTTGATGATTTACAAGAGTTGAAATGGCTGGATATTCCATCTCAGAGCATCATACAAGAAACAAAAGAAGTTTTAAGAGAACTTGAAATGCTTGATGAGGCATTTAAAATCACAGCCTTTGGAAAAGATGCACTTAGTTTAGGACTTCATCCAAGGTTTGCTTTTATGATATTAAAAGCAAATGATTTAGGCTTTGCTTATGAGGCCTGTCTCTTAGCTTCACTTTTAAGCGAAAAAGATATCTTCACCAACTCACACAGAGATAGCGATATATATGCAAGATTTATACATCTTTTTGAAAAAGATTTTCAGAGTCCGTATATAAGCAAACACAGGCTAAAAGAGGTTCTGACTCAGGCAGACTTTTTTTACAAAAAGCTCAAAACTATAAAAAAAGCGGAGAAAAAAAACGGTGAAGTTGATCAAGAGATTTTAAGTGTTCTTCTTCTTTTTGCGTATCCGGACAGACTGGCACGTCAAAGAGCAAAAGATGATACTAAATATAAACTCAGCAATGGAAAAGGAGCTGTTTTAGATATAGAAGACAGTTTGTATAACCAAGAGTTTTTAGTTGTGGCAAATCTTCATGCAAATGATAGAGATTCGTTTATAAAGCTGGCTCTTGAGATATCTTTACAAACAATAGAAAAATATTTTTCATCATTCATAAAAGAAGAGCAATCTATAAAGTACAACAAAGAACTTAAAAAGTTTGACATAAGAGAAAATACTTATTTTTTAAACTTAGAGCTTCACTCAAAACCAAGTCAAATTTCAAAAAATCATAACTTTAAAAAACTGCTTTTGGATTTGGTGAAAAAAGAGGGCTTAGAACTCCTTTCATGGGATAAAAAAGCAATAGCTTTAAGAGAGAGGGTGAATTTTTTACATCATCATAGAGATTTTAAAGATTTTAGCGATGCTGTTTTACTGAGTCGTCTGGATGTTTGGTTGGAGCCTTATTTAGAAGGTGTTGTGAGTGTGAAGGCTTTGGAGGAGTTGAATGTGCATGCTATGTTGCTATCTTTGTTATCATGGGAAGATCAAAAACTTTTAGATTCACTCGCACCTCAGAGTGTGAAAGTTCCAAGTGGATCAAATATCCGTATAGAGTATGCAGACTTCACCAAACCCACAATGCGTGTGAAGATACAAGAGGTTTTCGGACTGCAAGAGACACCCAGAGTGTTAAACAACACTTTAGCATTGCAGATTCATCTTCTCACTCCGGCTATGACACCCATGCAGATAACATACGATTTAAAAAGCTTTTGGGAAAACTCCTATGGTGAAGTAAGAAAAGAGATAAGAGGGAAATACAAAAGGCACTATTGGCCAGAAAACCCCTTTGAAGCTCTTGCAACAAGTAAGACTAAAAAACAGATGATGAGAGATCAAAATCATTCAACTAATTGAGGTGTATATTTGAAAAGTGTATTTTTACTGCTGATTATTTTTAATATAGCCTTTGCCCAAGTTCAAAGGGTGAAGGTGGGTGAGATAGATGAACGATATAGTCATTTAATTTCAGAAGAAAGCTTGATTGAGATTATCAAGGAGATTGAAACTCTATTTGAAACACAACTTGGGTTTAATGTTTTTGATTATTCTAGAGACGGTAAGCCCATAGATATCTTGTATATTCCTCCCTCTCAAAAAAAGAAAAGGATTTTGAGAAATCAAAAGAAATCAATAGCATTGAAAAAAAAGATAGATGATTATGAAGTGCATATTTCAGAAGAATTCACTTCGACAAACTTAAGGAACACTCAGTTAGTCGGTGAATACGACAGCTTAAATAAAGATATAGAAACACTCAACGCTTATATATTAAAAAACAATGCAGTAAAAAATATTTCAAAAAAAGAGTATGAAGAAATAAAAAGCTATGTATCAAAAGAACAGGCAAAAATTATTAAGAGAAAAAAAGACTTAGAGCTGAAAAAACGAAAAGTAAATAAAGCCCTGGCAGTTTATAGAACTAAGGTGGCTAGATATAACGCACTTATTAGAAAATATAATCATCTTCAAAGAGATATAGAAAGACTCTCTAATAGCTATAAAGAGATTAAGGGTGTGACAAAAAAACGTATCACAACCACAAAAAGCACTTATGTTAAAGATGAAAAATCCATTACAAAAGAGGATTTAAGAACTCACATGGAAAAAATAGAGATATATGATTTTGAAAACATTGATTTATTAAAAGTTATATTGGCACATGAGTTAGGTCATTTAGTCGGAGTGGGGCATATTGATGTTGATGGTGCTTTAATGCATTCCTATCTTCAAGAAGAGCAGGTCAGTAACTTATCATTAACATTTGATGATGTTGAAGCTTTTAGGGAGTGTTTTAAGTCTTCAGAATAAAAGTGATGTTATAGTGACTATAATGTTTAAATTATAAATAAGGATATTAATGCGTACGAACATGCACATGGAAATGATAAATTTAGTTAAGACATTGAAAGGTACATATAAACAAGCAGATAAAGAGATGGTGGTGAAGGTGGTCGGTGAATATAAAGAAAAGAATAATTGCAGCTATAGAGATGCCTATGATATGACAGTTGAAGGTAATCCATCATTCTCAGCATATACTGCATGGAGACGTAAATCAAAACAAGGATAGAAAATGACACATCTGCAAGAAGAGTTTCTTAGTGAACTCAAGAGTAAAGAAAAACTAACAGTGGCTGAGCATGCAGCTTTATATAAAAAGTACAATAAATTAGCTATCGAACAAGAACAAAATAATGGTGCCAGTGAGTCTCAAGCAAAGACTATGGGTGATTACTATATTGCTTCTGTTTTGGATGATTTTGTAGGGGATGAATATAAAATTGCTAGAATCATGGCTTATAAAGAGCCAAAGAAGAAATCTTAAACTTTTTA
>JACNLH010000035.1 GCA_014381585.1 Candidatus Sulfurimonas ponti | reverse complement strand
ACAGCTGTTATAAGCAACAAATAGAACATTTGCTTTTGTCTTATATCTTTGATAGACACAGAAAATAAACTTTCTTTATCTGTATCAAGATATCTCAATGTAAACATATTTTTATCTTGAAAATATTTAGTTATATTCTTGAGAATAAGCATCTCCTTCAGCATGTGATCATATATAGAATTTTATAAATTTTCTTTCTGGATTATAGCTAAATTCATACATAAACCTCTTTTAGCTATACTTTTAGCATTAAAACATTAGGATATAAAATGATAACTAAAATACAAATCAGCACTCTCTTTGCAGTGCTCTTGGCACTCTTCTCTTTTGCATGTTCTGATGCACCCAAGCAAACAACAACTCCCGCAGAACCGAAAATAGTGATGAAAACACTGGATGTTAAAGGTATGACTTGCGAGGGTTGCGAAGGTACAATCGTTTCTTATGTGACAAAAGTTGACGGTGTTATAAGTTCAAAAGCCTCTCATGTTAAAGAAAGCGTTATTGTAAAATACGATGAATCAAAAACGAATATTGACGCTATTATGGAGACTATCTCTAAAGTTGGTTATAAAGTCAATGGCCTAAAAGAAGAAGATACTGATAAATAAAACATATAAGGATATTAATGTTAAGTAAAATGAAATTTTTAAAGTTTCAAGAGACTCTTTAAAGTGAAAGAAAAAACTGATATTTTAATTGTTGAAGATGACATTGACTTATCTGAAATGCTGGCAAGTTATCTCATCAGTTCACAATACAGTGTTGAAATTATACATGACCCATTAAAAGTTTTAGCACAATTAGAAAAATATATTTATAAAATAATTCTACTTGATTTAACCCTTCCTAAAATGGATGGGCTTGCCTTATGTGAACTCATACGTAAAAAACACAGCATTCCCATAATCATAATGTCCGCGAGGGATAATGTAAGTGACAAAGTCCTTGGTTTAGAAAAAGGTGCTGATGATTATATAGCAAAACCTTTTGACACGCGTGAACTCATAGCCAGAATACAGGTGCAACTCAGACGGGTCAGCAGTGCTATTGATGCAAGTGAAAGCTTTGAAGATCATGAGTTTAAATGCAACAAAACCACCATGAAAATTCACTTTAAAGGTAAACCCTTAGATTTAACTGTTGCAGAATTTGGCGTCTTAAAGCTATTTTTAATGAATCGTGGAATTGTTTTTTCACGAGAGCAAATCTTAGATAATGTTGAAGGTATGAACTGGAACAGTGGCGATAGAAGTATCGATGTAATCATCAGTAGACTTCGTACAAAGCTTGGGGACAATCCAAAAAATCCAACTTATTTCGAGTCAGTCCGTGGTATCGGGTATAGGATGATGCAAAGTGAATAAGCATTCCTTACTTTTAAAAATAAATATCTCCTTTATTATAGCTCTTATTGCTATCACTGCCCTTTTTAAAATTATACAAGAACACGAATACGTAAATGAAAAAGAGAAACTGCGTGAACATTATCATCATATGGCTATGTCCGTTATGAAGTGGAAAATGGGTATGATTAGATATGAAGAACTCACTAAAACACTGAAGAAAAACAATATAAGCTACGTGAAAGATTCAGAACTTCATATGAGAATTAAATCATTAGTCAATGAGAACCATTCTGCATGTAGTCTAGGTGGGTTTTACATTTATGATGAAGGCGACGCTAGATATGTCGTTATCCCTCCGATATTTGGTCAAGTACTTTTAAAAGACCATAACCCAAAACCTATTGATGTAAGTGATGTATGGTGGCTTTATAGTGCGTTTGTGCTAATAATACTGTTACTTTTTATCTCGATAGTGGTGAGTCTTTATCCTTTGAAACGCTTACAAAAACAAATTCGACAGTTTGGTGAAGGTGAAGTTGATATCGATTTTTCATCTTCAAGACGAGATGAGATTGCTGAAGTTTCAAATGAATTCGATAAAGCTGTGAAAAAAATCCGAAGTGTGCTTGAAGCAAGAAAAGTTTTTTTAAGAAACATCACACATGAGTTTAAGACACCTATCACAAGCGGTAAACTTGCACTTGAGTTGCTGAGGAATCAAAGTCCAAAAGTGTTTTAAACAATGTATTCACCCGTCTTGATCTACTGTTGAAAGAGTTTGTCCGTATAGAGGAGATGACTGCTACAGATAAAGTTCTTGAGAAAAAGCTTTATCCTCTGCAGGATATCCTTGATCAGGCAACAGATATGCTCTTTTTGGAGTCGAACTCCATCAATAACAACTTCTCAGATGAGCAAATTGAAGTGAACTTCGAGTTTTTCAGCTTAGTATTTAAGAACCTTATCGACAATGGTTTAAAATATGGAGATAACAATGACTTCTGTATAGAATACGATAACGATAAAATCAACTTCATCTCCAAAGGGGAGAAAATGGACAAACCGCTTGAGTACTATACGCAAGCATTTACAAAAAGTGATACAAAAACATCTCAAAGTTTTGGACTCGGTCTGTATATAGTTAACGCGATTTTGCAAAAACATAATTTCACCCTCTCTTATCAACATACAAGCGGTTATAACTTCTTTACAGTAAACTTATAAAAAGAATTTAGTAGTTTCGATTAACAAACCATTAACATTTTGTTAATCCACAATTTATACCTTTGTAATAACATTCTATTATATTAGGATTCACAAAGGGGTAAATAGTATGAATAAAAAAACTAAAGTGGTACTTTTAAGTACCGTATTAGCATCGGCATTAGTTGCTGGAGAAACTTCAAAGGCTGTCTTAACCGCACCTGTATTTTCAGAAGCACCGTATAAATATGTAGAGAGGTCTATCACAGCAGATGATGGCAGTTTCACTGGTTATGTAAGAATGCATCATATTTTTGATGACGATACTGATAGTTTGATCGCAAAGGTAACGGGTAGTACATTAGGTATGGGGCTTGGTTATGGTATGGAAGTAGCACCAGGACTTAAAGCAGGTGCGGAGTTTTACGGGGTGATGGATTCAGGATTAACTGACAATTTACCGAAAACTGGTCTACCAAAGGTTGACAATACTGCATTTGGCCAATTTATGAACACGCATAAAGATGGAAATGAACTTAATGCAGGTTATGCATGGGGTGCACATATTAGATACGAAGGGGAAGGCTATAAAATACAACTTGCAAGAAGTCAGTATGATTCTCCTCTAACGAACATTGTACAAATTACACATGTTCCAAATATGTATGAGTATGCAAGAGTTGATGGAGAAATTTTTGGTGGAAAAGCATCAATTGGTTTCATTAATAAAATGGCTTACGGTTCTAGATCTCAAGCAGACTTTAGTCTTATTGGTGAGAAAACCGGTACTGCGGGTATGTATCTTAATGGATTAATAGGAAATTTGGCTCTGCAACCACAAATAGTAAGAGGTAATTACTACAGTATTGAAGATACATTGGACGCTGGAAATACTGATTCAAATGGTATCATCCAATTTGGATACGAAAAGAAGAAAGGGATGTGGCAATTCAGTATTTGGGATCAGTATATCGATGATGTGGCAAATAATATCTATGTGCAAGGTACACGTAAATTTCCATTAGGGAAAGGAAATGCAGTAAAACTCTCCGCTCATGTATGGGACCAAGATATTTCAAACTCTAATTATGAAGCTAACTATGGTGGAACACTGGTTGGTGCAGAAGCTTTACTTAAATTGGGTGACTTTGTTTATAAAATGGCAGTTGAAACAAAAGATGAAGGTGGTCTACTCAATGCTTGGGGTGCAAACCCTGGTTATACATCTTCAATCTTTTCTAGAAATCAATACCGTTCAGATGTAGATGCATATAAAGCAACATTTGTATGGAAGGCGATGAAAGGTCTTAAATTTGTAGCTTCAATTGCAGACTATGGTCAGTCAAATATGAAATTAAGTGGAAAATCTGCAAAAGTAGATGCTACAGAAAAAGATATAGTTGTTGTTTATAAGCCTAGACCAGATTTAACATTCAAACTGTTTAATGCGAACCGTACATCAGAATTTGATGGTATAGGTGGTAAGAGAACAATGAATCATACACGTTTGATCACAAACTTTGCTTTTTAAAAAAATAATTTAAGGAAAAAATGATGAAAAAGTTTTTACTATTATGTGCGCTTAGCGGACTTGCATTTGCTGCAAATATGCACTTTGAAAAAAATCAAAAATGTTCAGAGTGTCATCCTGCTATTTATAAAGAATACCAGACATCGCAGCATGCAAATGCAACAATCTTTAAAGATAAGATCCATGGTGCAGTTTATGATAAACATCCACAACACTGGAAAATAGAGAAGTACCGTTGTGGTGCATGTCATACACCAACAGCAGATAACTTGAGTGAACTGCTTGCTCCAAACAATGGTGTGATTCCAGACATTGATAATGAAACACAAAATGAAGCAGTTGCTTGTGCATACTGTCACAGAATCGAAGATACTGCTCCTGGAAAAGCATTTGGAAGAAATATTGTTTCTAAAGATGAAAAAGTATATTTCACTAAGAAGTCCAACCCAGGAACTTCACCTTTTCATGGTTTAAAGACCAATACAAAAGTGTTTGAAAATGGTAAGATGTGTATGGGATGTCATGCGCATAAATCAAATAAAAAAGCTTTTGATGTATGTGAAACAGATATCAATCAAATGGCTCCAAAAAAGAACTGTATAGAGTGTCATATGCATAAAGTAGATGGTGCACCACATACAAAGAGTACAGAAACTCAACATACTTTCCATGGTTTTCCTGGATTACATGGTGATTTAACAAACCTTTCTCAATATATTGGTATGAAGATCACAAACACAGATGACAAGCAAATGTTCACAGTGACAATAGACCATGATGTGCCACATGCAAGTCTTTTACATCCTTTACGCATGGGTAAACTTGAAGTAAGTGTAGCTAGAGATGGTCAAGTCACTAAAATGCAAACGAGAGAACTTATTAAGGTTATAGGTAGCAAAGAGGGTGCGTCACCATCACCAACACCACCATGGTTGGCGACTGATATCATCAAAGATACAAGAATCCCTGCTAACACTTCTAAAGCATACCCGTATAAATGGGAACTAAAAAGTGGAGACGTGATTACTGCTAAGTTTGGATATTTACTTGTAAAGCCTAAAGCATTAAAGAAATTTGATTTGCAAGACAATAAAGAAGCAACAAAGTTCAGAATCATTAAAGAACAAACATTTACTGTTAAATAGTGTAAATGTTTTAGATAAGTTGCAAACATAATGTTTGCAACTTTTTGTTAGAGAAATTAAATTTAAACCCTTAATACCAACCTGAGACATTGATATTGAGAAAATATAATTTTTTTCATTTATTTTCCCTCCAATACCATGCTTCCAGGTATTGGAATTCCTCTCAATAAGCACCTCTTAACCAAGCAAAAGATATCATTAGACAAATCAATAATAAGACATATAAATGGCATTAATCGACCTTCAAGACATTTCCAAACATTACTCAGCACAGAAAATAC
>JACNLH010000095.1 GCA_014381585.1 Candidatus Sulfurimonas ponti | reverse complement strand
TAGACTTCTTAAATATCTTTACTGCTTTATTGCAACTATTTGGTATTTTTGGAAATAATGACGACTAGTCAACTTTCACCCGAACTTTTTCGGGTGATTGACGCAAATCTTAACCGCCTTAAAGAAGGTATACGTGTTGTAGAAGATATCATGAGATATCGGGATAACAACAAAGAACTTTCAACTTCACTTAAAACTCTAAGACACAAAGCTAAAATAGATGAGATAGACGCTTTACTGCTTCACAGAGACAGTATCAATGATGTGCTTCGTCCTACAATAAAAAGTGAACTCAACCGCAGTGATATAAAAAGTATTATTATTGCCAACTTTAAAAGAGCTCAAGAATCTTCTCGAGTGCTAGAAGAACTTTTCAAGCTACACAAGCCTGCTTACAGTGAAAACTTTAAACACATACGATATGAACTTTATAATTTAGAAAAAGAGATTGTTCTTAATGAGAGATAATTAAGAGTATCTCAAACTCTAAATAATTCAAGGGGTACTCTTGCATTAGTTTTTTTGTTTGCCTATATGTAAGCACATTTCTTGATCCACTCACTCCGCTTTTTTTAATATACCGAAACATATCTCTAGTTGACTCAAACTCCAGCTTATACTTTAAAACTTCAAACTCTGCTTTAAAATATTTCTCTGATAACTTTTTAATTGCACCAGCACTTCGAAGTAAAGGATTTAGCTTAGCTGTTTTGTTCAAAGTCTCAAATGTTCCCGATGTGAATATTGCTAAAGATATTGGTCTGTTAAGTGACTTTATATTTTTAAACACACTCTCTAAGTCTTGGGCCCATTGAAGTGATGATGCAGAAAAAATATGCTCATATTCATATCTTGCTAAGTTTTCAAAAAGACTTGCATCATTAAAGTCACCATATATGCATTTAATATTTTTAGATTTTGGGTGAAGATCCAACATCCCTTGTGCAAAGTCAACACCAAGAAAAGAATCATACTTCCAGTCTATTGCCCTGCAAAGAGCTCCGCTTCCGCAACCTAAATCTAAAATACTTTTTGGTTTATAATTTAATTTAGAAAGTAACTTCTTCACCACTTTTTTTTGAATGATGTTGTAAGTATTATATTCTAAAGCGTATTTTGAAAACTCTGAACTTATCTTCATTTTATTTTTTATTTATAAGAAGTGAAAGGACAAAAATACTTAAAACACAAAGGACTATTGTTGCCCCTGAGGGGAGAGAAAAGTAAAAAGAAAGAGTCATACCGACAATAACGCTGAGAACTGCAAATATCACGGACAATAAAGAAGTACGTAAGAATCCCACTTGATACTGAAGGGCAGCTATTGTAGGAATCACCATGAGTGCACCGATAAGCAATGTACCGATAATTCTTATAGACAGCGCAACAATAATAGCAACAATAGTCACAAGAAGATAATTTAAAAGCTTCACTCTGATACCGCTTGTTTTAGCAACTTCTTCATCATATGCTATAAAATAGAACTCTTTTGAAAAAAGCAATAAAAGAAACAAAGCGATAAAACCAAAAATAAATATCGTCGCTATATCTTCACCGCTCACAGAAAGAATAGACCCAAAAAGATATGCAAATAAAGAGTTGTTGAATTCGCCGCCAATAGATACAATGATGACAGCAACAGCAAGTGAACCCGATAAAAGAATAGATAAAATCGCATCTGAATATAGGGCAAAAGCACTTCTCAGGTATTCAATAAGCCAAGCTGAAAGAATAGATACAACAACAGCCACCCATAAAGGATTGTACCCGGCAACTAAAGCCACAGCAACTCCAACCAAAGCTGAATGCGCCAGTGTCTCACTGATCATCGAATATCTTTTAAGCACAACAAAGGTTCCGCTCACAGAAGCAAGTATTGCGATAAGCATACCCGCTAAAAAAGCTCTTTGCATAAATTCATAAGATAACATTTCAATCATAATCAATGCTCGTGCTTGTGATTATGCACTAAATGTGCTGATATACCGTAAAGATCACTCATATCTTCACAACTCAGTGCTGCTTTAGGGTCATTGCAGATAATGGCTTTTTGGTTGATTGTGAAAAGCCGGCCGATATCATCAGCTATAACACCGATATCATGCGTTATAAAAACTATAGTTATGTTTTCTTCTTTGTTGAGTTTTGAAAGAAGCTTATAAAAATTTTGCTGAGATACTATATCCACCCCCGTGTTTGGTTCATCTAAAATTAATATTTCCGGATTTGAAGCTAATGCACGGGCTATCATCACTCTTTGTCTTTGTCCTCCAGAGAGCGTGCCAACCATTTTATCTTTTAAGTTCAATATATCCATTTTAGCCATTGCATCATCAACTGCCTGGATATCTTCTTCACTCTCTCTTGAAAACAGTTTTCTCTTAGAAGTTCTTCCCATTCTCACTATATCTAAAGCAGTGGCAGGGAAATTTTGGTCCACTTGCGCTGCACGCTGCGGCACAAAACCTATCTTATTCCACTCTTTAAAATGTTTCAAGTCTTTGCCAAATATTTTTATATTTCCAGTAGTCGGTTTTTCAAGTCCCAGTAAAAGGCGGATAAGTGTTGTTTTCCCGCCACCATTGGGTCCAATAATAGCAATATATTCACCATGAAAAATTTCCAATGATATATGCGCCAAGATATCTTGTCCACTAGCACTGAAGTTTAAGTTTTTAACATCAAATATAGGAGATTTAAAGGCTATTGACAATGAAGCGCCCCAGAAATTTTTTCTAAATTTTTAAGCATAATATCTTCATATGTATAGTTTTTCTCAACATCATCTTTGGTGATATTCCCTAAAGGGTGAAGTGAGTCAACTTTCACATTCACCTGCTCAGCTAAACTTTTCATCGCCTTATCGCTTCCAAAATCTTCAAAAAATACAACAGCAACATTATTTGTTTGTATATCTTTCATGGTTCTAATCACATCTTTTGGCGAAACCTCTGCTTCTGGAGAAAGTCCAGAGAGCGTTTTTATATTAAAGCCATATTTACTGGAAAGGTATGAGAATGCATTATGATTTGTAATTATTGTGTCCAAACTGCATGATTGCAATGCATTTTTATATGAACGGTCCAATCTATCGAGCATTTCTATGTATTTGTCTCTGTTGTCCAAGTAGAGCATCTTATTTGATGGATCCAGGCTTATAAATTCATAAGTGATAATCTGGGTGATTTGTTTCATATTGTCTATATCAAACCATATATGCGAATCTAGAGTGCTATGTGAACAATTGCTGTGATCATCATGGCTATGTTCTTCTTGAGTTAGATTTTTTAAACGAATATAATCTCCAACTCCAACAGCTTTATTTTTAAAAGTGAAAGAATCCAGCCATGGTTCCAGTCCGGCACCATTATAAAGCACTAAGTCGCTTGTTTCAATATTTGCTATAGTTTGCGGGGTGGGTTCAAATGAATGTATCTCCACTCCTGCTGGAATAATTCTGATTAACTCAATTTTATCTTCTGCAATATGACTTGCAATATCATATAAAACAAAAGTGCTCAACGCCACTCTTGGTTTAGATTTTTCTATTGCCTTTTCTTTCGAACAGGCGAGAAAAACAAATGGGATTAAAAAAATACTTATTATTACAATTGCTCTGTTGATTCTCTTTATTTCCATATCTAAATCCAAATTTTTTATAAATTATATCTTAATCTAACTTTTTTTTAGATACAATTCGCCACTTTAATCATTCAGGAATTTATAAATGACAGCTAGTTTTTTAGTTATTGTTCAAATAGTATTAGTTATTATCTTGGTTATAGCTGTACTTTTACAAAAAAGTTCAAGCATCGGTCTTGGCGCATACAGTGGCTCAAACGAGTCTGTTTTTGGAGCAAAAGGTCCAAGCGGTTTTTTAGCAAAAGCCACATTTGCAATTGGTTTTTTCTTTGTTGTAAATACAATCACTCTGGGATATATGTATTCAACAGCAAATCAAGCATCAGTCGTTGATGAATTAGTTGAAACAACAAACATTGTTGCTCCAAGCGCAAGTGTCGAGACAGTGCCTGCCGTGGAAACTGTTCCTACCGTGGAAACTATTCCTGCTGCAGAAACAACTCCTGCTCCATCAGAAGATACAACAAAATAATCATACTTTATTTCATATAGCTTCATTTAATTGAAGCTATATCTACATTTTTACTCCCTCTTAAATATATCTTGCTACAATATCGTACTAATTTTTATACCTTAAGGAACTTTAATGCTAAACGAAATATATAGCGAATGTGAAACAAAAATGCAACACAGCATAGAACATATGCAAAGAGACTTTAAAACACTCAGAACAGGGAAAGTATTGGTTTCTGTTTTAGACAATGTTAAAATAGATTACTATGGAACTCCCACTCCATTGGATCAGGTTGGTTCTGTTATAGCGACAGATGCAACAACTATTGTTGTAAACCCTTGGGAAAAGAACCTTTTAGCTGACATTGAAAGTGCTATTGCTGCTGCAAATATCGGAGTTAATCCAAATAACGATGGAGATCAGATTAAACTGTTTTTCCCGCCTATGACAGTGGAACAAAGACAAGAATCTGTAAAAAAGATGAAAACTATGGGTGAAAATGCCAAAGTTTCTGTAAGAAACGATAGAAAACACTCAAACGACCAAATCAAAAAACTCGAAAAAGAAAAAGAAATCACCGCAGATGAGTCTAAAGCCGGACAAGATGCGATTCAAAAAATCACAGATAAGTATTCAGTAAAAATTGATCAAATTTTAAAAGACAAAGAAGCAGAAATATTAAAGGTTTAAGCATGAACGTAAAACAAATATACATGGATGCTGATGCACTTTTAGAAGGGCATTTTAAACTTAGCAGTGGTAACCATTCACAGTTTTATCTTCAATCTGCAAAAGTTTTAGAAGATCCAAAGACTGCAAAACTGCTTGCTGAAGCCTTAGCTGTTCAAATCAGAGAAAGCGGCTTGGAGATAGATACCGTTTGTGCTCCGGCTCTTGGCGGTCTCATCGCCGGTTTTGCTCTTGCAACTGCGCTCGATGTTCGTTTTATATTTGCAGAAAGGGTGGATGGAGTTATGAATATCCGTCGCGGTTTTGAAGTTTCCAAGGGCGAGAGAGTTTTAATGTGTGAAGATATCATTACAACCGGCGGGTCTGCTATGGAAGCTGCAAGCGTTGTAAAAGAACTTGGTGGTGAAATCGTAGGAGCTGCAGCTCTTGCAAACCGTGGTTTTTGTAAACGTGAAAACAGCGATATTAAAACGAAAGAAAACTGTAAGTTACCCCAAGATATCCCATTTTTTGCATTGGCAGACTTTACATTTGAGATGTATTCACCAAATGAATGTCCACTTTGTAAAGATGGGAGTGAAGCTATTAAACCAGGTTCACGAGGGAACTAATATCACACACTACAGGGACTCTTCGTCCCTGATCTGCTGCACTACTGAGTTTAGAATAGGATACAAATCCTAATTACTTATACTTGAGTTGGCAACTTAACATTCTCTCCACCAATACTCTTGCCACCTCAACTTTGCCATCAACTATAACGGTGATATTAAGACCTTTTAACATTTCTTTTTCTTCTAGAGAGATAACTTTTACAACCAAATTAGCATTTCCTGTATGTTTTGAAATTGCTTCACAAACAAGTTTTTTCTTCTCTGGGTTATCTAATGTAACAACTACCGAAGATGCTGTTTCAATATGAATAGCATCCAATGTGGATTGTTTTGAAGCATCACCTAAGTACGCTTCATGTCCATCATTTAATGCTTCTTTAACATGTTTATGTGAATTATCAATGACTACATATGCTGCACCCAAGTCATCTAAATAATGAGTTACATACTTACCAACCACACCATATCCACAAATAATTACATGATTTTTTCTAGTCGAAAGAGCCGACATGTCTTCAACCTCATCTATCTTTCCACTAAAAAATTCAACTATGGGGCCTATTTTAGTAATAAAAAATGGAGTTACAATCATAGAGAAAATCACAACTAAAACTAAGAGTTGCGCTAAGTCATTATTTATCAATCCGCCGACACTGGCAAGTGCAAAAATCACAAAAGAAAATTCACCGACTTGAGATAAAGCAAGAGCTGCTTTAAGAGATCTTCTATGTCGTGATGTAAAACGCAACATTGCATATGTCACAATACTTTTTAGAATAAAAACAGCTAAAAATATCCCTACAATCAAGCCGACATTATCTATAAAATATACAATATCAATCTTCATACCTACAACAACAAAGAAAGTTCCAAGAAGCAAATCTTTAAAAGGTGCTATATCTGATTCAACTTTATGATGGTACTTTGTCTCTGCGATAATCATACCTGCGACAAATGCTCCAAGTGAATATGTAAAGCCCATATAATGAGCAAAAAGTGAAGCGGCAACAACAATAAAAAGAACCGATCCCATAAAAAGTTCTTCAACTTCTGAAGAAGCAGAAAAATGTAACAACCACGACATGACTCTCTTTCCAACTATAAAAAGAAGCAACAAGACCACAACAACACTGATTAATGTGTCCGTTATAATGGTGAATACACTTTCCCCTGCTTCAGTTGTCATAAACCCTATAAGAATTAAAAGAGGGATAACTGCCAAATCTTGAAATATCAAAATCCCTGTAGAGATCTGACCGTAGGGTTTATATATCTCTTTTGAATTTTTAAGATAACTTAAAACGACTGCAGTGGAAGAAAGAGCAAATGCTGTAGAGATGATGATTGATGCCTGAAATGATAGAGAAAAACCCAGGTATGCAATCGCAAAGAACAAGAGTGCTGTGGATGTGGCTTGTAAAAAACCGTTAACAAAAATCTCCTTTTTCATCGAACCCATTTTTGCCAAGGAGATTTCAAGCCCTATGGTGAACATCAAAAATACAATGCCGAATTCACCAACCATGCCCAATGTATGAGAATTACTTGCTTCTTTTAAGTCAAAAGCATAGACAATGATTGTACCGGTCATTATGTAGCCGATTATCTGAGACACACCGATACGCTTCAAAAAAAGATTGATTATTATTGATATTCCTAAAGCTGTTATAACATAAAGAATTGTATTTTCCATTGTTCTCTTCTATTGATTTTTGCAGGTATTATAGCAGTATTTTTAAGCTCCCCACCATGGCTATACAGATTTTAAGTGACTCTGTATTATAATCGCGTAATTATTAAATATTTTGGAGCTATACATGACTAAATACATTTTTGTCACCGGTGGAGTTTTAAGTTCTCTTGGAAAAGGGATTACAGCTGCCAGTGTTGGTACTTTACTCAAACACTCTGGTAAAAAAGTGGGAATGTTAAAAATCGATCCATATATCAACGTCGACCCTGGAACAATGTCTCCTCTTGAACACGGTGAAGTCTTTGTCACCAAAGATGGGGCTGAAACGGACCTTGATATTGGAAACTATGAAAGATTTCTTGATAGCTCATACTTAAAATCTTCTAACTTCACCACTGGACAAGTGTACTCTTCTGTAATCGAACGTGAACGTGCCGGTGGTTATCTTGGTCAAACTATACAAGTTATTCCTCATATTGTCGGTGAAATTGTAAACCGTATAAAACTCGCAGGTGAAGGCCATGAAATCTTAGTGGTTGAGCTTGGCGGGACTGTTGGAGACATAGAAGGACTTCCTTTTATGGAAGCAATCCGTCAAATGAAACATGATGATGAAGTGGCAGGAACTTTCTTTATCCATGTGACGCTTATCCCTTATATCAAAGCAGCAGGCGAGTTAAAATCTAAACCTACACAACACTCTGTGCAAGAACTTCGCCGTATCGGTATCACCCCTCAGATGATTATTGCCAGAAGTGAAAATGCACTTCCAAAAACTTTTAAGAAAAAACTTGCGATGAGTTGTGATGTGCCAAATGACAGTGTTATCGAAGCACTTGATGCTGCCACTATTTATGATATTCCTGTGACTTTTTTACGTCAGCATATCTTAAAGCCTATCGCGAAAGAGCTAGAACTAGGTGATCTTGAACCGGATATGGAAGCATGGGACACTTTGGTGAAGAAGATTGTGCAACCAAAATTTAAAACAGTGGTTGGATTTGTCGGTAAATATCTTGAACTTAAAGAAGCATATAAATCCCTTACAGAATCACTTATCCACTGCGGCGCTCACTTAGACACCAGAGTTGAAATCAGCTGGGTCGATTCAGAAGAGATTGAAGAGCGTGGCGCAGAAGCCTTACTAAGCGACTGTGACTCTGTTCTTGTAGCCGGTGGATTTGGGAACCGTGGTGTGGAGGGCAAAATAAAAGCTATACAATACGCAAGAGAAAACAAAGTCCCTTATCTTGGAATATGTCTTGGAATGCAACTGACACTTGTGGAATACGCTAGAAATGTACTTGGATTAGAGGATGCAAACTCCATAGAATTTGATGAAAACACACCGCATCCAATGGTTTATCTTATAGATAACTTTTTAGATCAAAGCGGTGGAACACAACTTCGCACACACCAATCCCCAATGGGTGGGACCTTACGTCTTGGTGAATACCCTTGTGACACGAAAGAGGGTTCTCTTTTACGTGAAGCTTATAACGGGGAAGCAACAATCCACGAAAGACACCGTCATCGTTACGAAGCAAATCCGGCATATAGAAAACAACTTGAAGATGCAGGGATGATTGTAACAGGCGAATCAAACGGTCTTATCGAAACTGTCGAGATAAAAGGTCACCCATGGTTCTTAGGTGTGCAGTTCCACCCAGAATTCACATCACGTCTTCAAACCCCCAATCCTGCTATCTTAGCCTTCGTCAAAGCAAGCTTAAGTGCTGAGTAGGCTAGCTAGATACTCCTAGCTTTGTAATGTTGAACCTAAGTGATACCGATAGTCGCTAAGACTATAAATACAAAATATTTGCATTTATAATAATTATTCTAATATTATTTCCCGCACAATTAAGCTAAGAAGTGTAAAGCAATAAGCATCAATCCAATAAAACCCTCCGATTACACTATTGAGAAATCAGTTTTTGCCACACTCTCTAGCGAGTTTGGCACTTTTAAAATCAAAGCCTATAAAGATGAGTGTCAAAACCTTTTTAATATTTGCAAAAAAGAGCAAATTGGCTATATGCTTTAGAAACTATTAAATGCAAATCATTTGCATTTAATAGTTTTTTTGGATACCATTACACTTCATTATTTACTCCTGCGGGGTTTTACTTTATAAAAACCCCGCTTTAAACACAACTTCAAACCAAAAGGACTCAAATGAAAAAAGTATCTCTAGTGCTTCTTACACTCTTTAGTGCCGGTTCACTTTTTGCACAAGTCAATGTTATTGTGAGTGTTGCTCCTCAACAAACATTTGTTAAAAAGATTGGGGGCGAAAAAGTCAATGTAACCACTATGGTGAAACCGGGAAGTGATCCACACTCCTATGAGCCAAAGCCATCACAGATGATTGCCGTCTCCAAAGCAGATATATATTTTCCAATAAAAATAGAGTTTGAAAATGCTTGGCTTGATAGATTCAAAGAGCAGAACAAGAAGATGCAATTCATCGAGATGACAAAGGGTGTTTCATTCATAGATATGCCTAAACATGAAAGCCTTCATGGTGAAGAGGATAAAGAGCACCACCATCATGAGAGTTTTGATCCACACACTTGGGTTTCACCTTCAAATGTGAAGATTATGGCGAAAAACATTTTTACCGCCCTAAGTCAAAAAGATCCTAAAAACACTGCATACTATCGCTTAAACTATAAAAAATTTATTGATCAGATCAATGCAACTGATATACAGATAAAAAAGATTTTATCACACACTCCAAAGGGTTCAAAGTTCATGGTCTTTCACCCATCTTGGGCTTACTTCGCCAAAGAGTACGATTTAGTGCAGTTTGCTATTGAGTTTGAGGGCAAAGAGCCAAAGCCAAGAATGCTTGCAAAGATTATAGACAAAGCCAAAGAGGAAAACATAAAAGCGATATTTGCACAAAAAGAGTTTTCCGATAAAAGTGCAAAAGCGATTGCTCGTGAACTTGGTATTAAAGTTATTAAAGAAACACCTCTAGCTGAAAATTGGTCTGAGAACCTACTCAAAATGGCAAACGCAATTGCAAACAACTAACGTTATAGAGATTCAAGGACTCAGTTTCTCTTACGATAAGCAAAAAGTTCTTGAGGACATAAACCTTGTCATTGAAAAAAATGACTTCACCACTTTCATAGGGCCAAACGGTGGAGGAAAATCCACCCTGCTTAAGCTGATTCTTGGAATTATCCCTCTACAGGAGGGAAACATCTCCATCTTCAACAAGCCCTATCTGTCGCAAATTCCCAAACTGGGTTATGTCCCGCAAAACACAAATATAAACCTCAACTTCCCCATAACAGTTTTAGAGGTTGTTATGATGGGGCAGAACTCACTCAAAACAAGACTCTTTGGTTATAAAAAAGAAGAAAAAGAGCGCGCACTTGAAGTCCTTGAAAATGTATCAATGCAAGACTTTGCACACAAAAACATCTCTAAGCTTTCAGGTGGTCAAAAACAACGTGTGCTAATTGCAAGAGCCTTGTTCTCAAGACCTGAGATTCTTCTTTTGGATGAACCCACATCAAACATAGATGTGAATGGAAGTGAGCAGATCTATGCAAGCTTAGAGGAGCTAAACAAAGATATAAGCATTGTAGTGGTGAGCCATGATATCTCAGTGATACTCAAATATGCCTCAAAAGCAATATACATCAACAAAACACTCACACATCATGATCTAACACACATGAAAGAGGATTTTAAAAACTCAGATGAGCATGTGTGTGAGATTGAGCTTTTAGAGATGCTTGGGAAATGTAAATGTTAGAGATATTTACCTACACTTTCATACAAAACGCTCTTATCGCAGGTCTTATAGTGAGCATCATCACAGCTATCATCGGCTCTTTGGTGGTTGTGAATAAGATGGTGTTTTTATCAGGCGGTATCGCTCATAGTGCTTATGGCGGTATCGGGCTTGCCATCTTTTTTGGGCTCCCGATGCTTTTGTCCACATCTCTTTTTTGTGTCCTTATCGCTATGCTTATAGCACGGGCAAGCTATGACAACAGAGAAAACCTTGATATGCTTATAGGGCTTACCTGGGCTGTGGGGATGTCTCTTGGAATCATTCTTGTTGATTTGACGCCAGGATACCAAGCCGATCTTATGAGCTACCTTTTTGGCTCACTCCTGGCAGTCACATCTACAGATATCTACTATATGGCTCTCTTACTGCTGGTGGTGCTTGGAACTCTTGTGGTTTTTTACAGGGATATCTTGGCGGTTTCTTATGACAGCGAGTATGCACGGCTCAGAGGGGTGAACACAAAATTCTTTTACACACTTATATTAGTTTTGTCGAGTTTAACTATCGTGATATCTATCAAAGTTGTGGGCTTGATTTTGGTTATTGCACTGCTGACTATACCGATATACATCGCAGGATATTTTGCAAAAAATCTTTTGTCTATGATGCTTATGTCGGCGGGACTCTCAATAGTTTTCACACTTATAGGGTTGACACTCTCTTACAGTTTCGATCTAAGCTCTGGACCGTCCATCATTATAGTGAGTTCACTCTGTGCATTTTGTGTGTATATTTTGAAGGGATTGAGCAAGCACTGAGCAGAACTTAACTCTCCCACTTCATATGCACACCTTGCTTAATGCTCGTGGTCCATGTTAAGAATCTCTTGAGCCGCTTCATCGCAAAGATTTTCTAACTCTAGCACTTCTCCCGAGACCACCAAAGTTATTCCTGCGAATTCATGGTTTGCATTAAGGGTGGCATATCCATCTTCGATTTTTTCGACAAACCATACACTCCCTTCCTCTTCACCTTCTAAGTCCATTCCAAGTTCAATCTCATCAGGAAGGTCTTCAAGTGCTTCTTCTACGACTAAAGATGCATCGTATTCACCAAATGCATCTTCAGGCTTAAGAGTGATGTTAAAAGTATCGCCAACTTTTTTCGCTTCTAAATAAGCTTCAAGTTTTTGAAATATTTGACTATAACCACCATGAAGATACATGAGCTTTTCACTCTCATCGAGAAGGTCTCCATGTTCAGACTCAACTCTCAAAGAGATACTCACAAGTGTGTTTTTCGTAATTGTATTCATATTGCTTCTTTAGTAAAAATATAATTGTCATTTTATCATATAATGCTTTTTTCTACATGCTATCCGCATTGGTTTTGCAAGTCTCATGGTCGTGATGATGGTCGTGATGATGGTCATGGTCATGATGCTCCTCTTTCACATCTAAAAACGTAAATCTCTCAGAGAGTGCATCCAAATCTTTATCGATATCATCCCCGATAAATACCAAAATAGAATCCCCCTCATACTCATGCAACTCATCAAAAGAGACATTTCCAAAGGAGTGATTCACTATAAGGGGTTCGGCAACATCGTTTAACTTCACCATCCCTTTGACTCTATAAATATTTTTTGGCAAAGCTTTTAAAAGTTGATCTAAGTCATTGAAGCTTATCTTTTGACTAAACTTTGAAGATCTTCTGCCTATAAGATCATGTGTATGTTCATGCTCAGCATGTGTATTTGCAATATCTATTATCTCATCAATCTCATAAGAGCCCTCAAACACCTCTTTGGCAACTATCCCCTGCTCAGCTGTATGCACAAAGTAGTTGTTGAACACTTTTTTCTTTGTGAGCGTGTTTTTGATATCATGCTTTTCTTTAAGCGCGATGATATTCTTTCTTGCAATATCGAGTTCTTCCTCATTCACCAAGTCTGTTTTGTTTAATACCAGTATATTGGAACCGCCCACTTGATACTTTGCAGTAGGGTTATCCATATAAGAAGCGTAGTTTTTCACATCCACCACGCAGATAACTCCATCGACAGCAATTCCAAGGTTTTGTAAAGACATAAACACAGGAAAAGGCTCAGCCGCACCTGAAGTCTCCACAAAAATTATTTCGGGCTTATACTTGTTTATAATCTCAATAACACCGGTCTCAAATTCCTGTGCCATCGTACAACAAATGCATCCCTCAGAGATTTCTATAACATCACTGTGGACATTTTTTAAAATGTTTTGATCCACTCCTATTTCACCAAACTCATTCACAATAAGTGCAATTTGCTTCTCTTGAAAATGGTTTTTTATAGTATTTGTCAACATACTGCTTTTGCCAACACCTAAAAACCCTGTAATAATATATGAATGGATCATAACTTTCCTTTTTCTTTCATGTAAAATATCTCTCTTAATGCAATAGCATTGCATATATAAAAATAAATATAACTATAGTAAAAATATATATCCCTATGTATAAAGGGATAAAGCCTAATTTAAAAGTTCGATATTCTATCATAAATGCGATTAATTTGCATTTACTATTTTAACTGATATACTTCCAATTACGATTGAAAAAGATTTTTAAGTTGAGGAATGTATATAATGGGTCTAATAAGTAAACTAGTGAGCTTGGTGAATGAGAAAAGTCAGATTAAACATACAGGTATAAGTGAGGTGTTTACAAAGCACGGTATGTTTCAAGCTAAAATGTATAATCACAATAATCAAGAGTATCTTATAATCATGAGTCAAAACTTTTTTGAGACAAAAGCACCGATATTTTATATCCACACAGATGAGCATGCCTGTGATTCTCTCGAAGAGTTTTGCGGTTGTGCGTATCCGATAAGTGTTGCTTTAAAGATGATCCATAAAGATGGCGGTCTCGTTCTTTACTCGAGTCGTGATCATGAAGAAATAGATGCTTTACTAGCCAAGATACATGTTAAAAAGTTATCCGCTGATAATAAAATCACAACTTCTACAAATCTAAAGTCTGCTCTTAAAGGCTACCGTGGTGAATACCTCACTATTGACTTTATACTTAAAGACCTCAAAATATCAAATGTGCAATTGGTTTCAGACAATCCAAACATCTTATTTATTATGCAACAGCAAAAGATACATATACTAAAGCAGGTTCCATCTATCTCTTTTGAATACGGTGAAACAAAAAATCCGACTCTTTAAAGATATTGGTTATAATACTTGAATGAATAACGATGCCATAAAAGAAGAGCTCCGAGCAAAGGGGATTAAGAACACCCGTGCAAAAAGCACCTTACTTCACATACTTCAAAACAACAAAGCGCCTATGGATGTCAACACGCTGCATCAAGAGTGTGAAAAAATCACTTCGGTCAATCTTGCGACAGTCTACAGAACTTTGCAACAGTTTCATGAAAAACAACTCGTGCAAGAGTTTCTTGGAAAAGACAGTGTCACGCAATATGAGTATATCAATCAAAATGCAAAAGCACACCCCCATTTTCAATGTGAAAAATGCGACAAGGTGTTTTGTTTAGGTGAACTTAATTTTGATGATGCGCTCTACTTTTCCAATATGGTGAATAATCATAAAATCCGCTCTATCAATATCACCCTCAATGGCGTTTGTGAAAAGTGCTTGCTTAGTAACTCATAGATCCAGCATTTAAAAGCCCTATGGCAATCGATAAAAATGCCATCAAAGCTCCAACAGAAACATCACCGTTTGAAATTTTAGCTTTAAAAGAGTATTTCCCATCCACTCTTGTCACAATAAATGCAAAAAGCAGCTGAATCACTATAGCAATAACTCCCCATATCGCAAAATCTACATAAGATACAGAGTGCACCAATGCACTATATAAAGGGATAGAAACCCCAATGACAGCGCCACCAAAACCAAGACTTGCCGCTAGACTGTTTTCTTCAAAAATAAGCTTATAATCATCATAAGGGGTGACGATTGCGTACAAATAAAGAAAAACGATGACTAAAACTGTAGCTGTAAGAAAGAAGCTGATAAAGCCTGTAAATAACCCTATTTCCATTGTTAGAATCCTTTTTTCGCCATTGTATCATACAATGGCAACAAGAGAGCGTGCTTACAAATAAGTTGGCACTGTCTAGGTGAAGTCTAAAACTTTAATTGGCTTCTCTTCTTTAGACTCCAACATTCTTAAAGATACTTGCAATCAAGAACTTCGATGGCTTAACTCTTTACTTAAAGTTTGGGCATTCTTTAATATTACATAATGTCAACTTTATCGCTTTTATAGCATCATCCCACTATAATTACTTTATGAATCACTCCGAATTAAAAACCCTTGACAAACACTCACTCTACACACTTCTCTCCTCAAGAGAGAGCGCGCAAGAGAAAAAACTCTCAGAAATCCCGAGTCCTGAACTCTTGCAAAATGCTCCCGAGGCTGCCAAACGTATAGCTGATGCGATTCGCAACAAAGAAAAAATCACTTTAGTTGGCGATTATGACGTCGACGGGGTGAGTTCCACTGCCATCATGGTTGATTTTTTCAGACAGATCCCCTACCCTCTTGAAGCTATAATCCCCAATCGTTTTCGCGATGGCTATGGAGTTTCACCGAATGTTTTAAAGAGAATTGAGGCTGATTTAGTCATTACTGTGGATAATGGGATAACGGCTGTCGGGGCGGCTGAGATTTGTAAAGAAAAAGGTATTGACCTCATCATAACAGACCATCACACTCCATCAGACATTCTGCCGAATGCTTTGTTTATCGTTGATCCCAAGTTAGACACTTGCACCTACCCTTTTAAAGAGATTTGCGGTGCGCAGGTTGCCTGGCTTTTACTTGCCTTGGTGAAGAAAGAACTTGGCTTATTAATTAATATGAAACAGTTCTTAGATATCTTGGCAATAGCCATAATTGCAGATATTATGCCTCTAATAGATATAAACAGAACCTTAGTTCGAGAAGGACTAAAGGTTTTAATGACTTCAAACCGTCCATCTTCTATAGTTATACGTGACTTTCTTAATAAATCTGTTATCAGCTCAGAAGATATAGCATTTGCTATAGCTCCACGTATAAACTCTGCAGGAAGACTGGAGGATGCCAGTATTGCTCTTGAGTTTTATACAGCCAAAGACACGCATACTGCTTATAAACAGTTTGAATTACTTGGACAATTAAATAATTTGCGTAAAGAAACAGAAGCAGAGTGTACAAAAGAAGCTATAAGAAAGGCTGACCCAAATGCAGATGTGATTGTAGTTGCTCATGAAAATTGGCATGAGGGTGTTGTTGGAATTGTTGCTGCAAGATTGGTCGATACATTTGCAAAGCCTGCTATCGTTTTAAGCCTTGAAAACGGAATTGCCAAAGGAAGTGCAAGAAGCATCGGTGAAGTGAGCATATATGAGCTTATAAAGTCATGTGAACACTTGTTAACTAAGTTTGGCGGACACACAATGGCCGCTGGTTTAGGCTTGTTGGAAGAAAATATAGAAGACTTCACCAAAACTATAAATACAAGTGCTTCAAAACTAAATAGAGATGATTTTCTGCCAAAAGAGTCTATTTCGGGTATCTTGCAAACTGAAGAAATCGACTTAGAACTGCTTAATTTATTAGAGCAGTTTGAGCCTTTTGGTGAAGCCAACCATCGCCCTTCTTTTTTAATCAAAGAGGCAGAGGTGCTTAGTATAAAACTAATGGGTCAAGATAAATCACATTCAAGAATTGAAATCCGGCAAAATCCGCATGAGAGAAAAACTCTAGAACTTATAGCTTTTCGAACAGTTTATGAAATGCCTCCCTCAAGAAAAATCACTTGCAGCTACACTGTCGCAAAAAATGAATTCAACAAAAAAATCTCTGCCCAGCTTTTGGTGAATAAAATATACGTTTAAGATGCATAAGAGTAAGATGTAAGGGTGTAATTCAGATGCATGATGCAGTCGCTGTTTTTATTTGTCTAGATAATTATGCGTAGAAATTATAAAGGAAATATGGAGGGGGATTCTTCATAGTTTCTTCATAATATTCATATAGAATACTTATAAAATATGAAGGGGAAAGCTTATGAAACAGAATAAATTAGTCGAAGATATATTTGGTGATATTGACACATATCCCGAAGTTATGTCTCGTCGTGAGGCATTGAAATATTTAACACTTTCTCCTGTTGCAGCCTCTGTTATCGCCAGTTCCACTCTCGCTTCCTCAGACTTAGAAGCGGCAGATGTGAAAGGGAAAATTCTAATTGTAGGTGGAGGTTCTGGTGCCATCATGGCTTTGTCCCGTCTTTGCAGAGCTATAAAAAATCCCGATATCACCATCATCGCGCCCAATGATGTGCATCTTTACCAACCTGGTCAAGTTTTTGTAGGTGCCGGAGTCATGGATGTAGAAGATCTTTATCTAGACAATAAAAACTATATTGATACAGATGAAGTGACTTGGATTAAAGATGAAGTGGCTCACTTTGATGCAGACAATAATCAAGTCACAACCCGTAAGGGTGAAAAAATAGCCTATGATTATCTTGTTGTTGCAACAGGCGTGCAATACAATTATGAACAAATAAAAGGTCTTACAAAAGAAGATATAGGTACAAACGGTATTTCCAGCGTTTATCTAAGCGACCTTGAAAAAGGCACCTCAAAAGGTGCCACAGGCACTTGGGATTGGTTTCAAGATCTAAAAGCATCAGCAAAAGAAAAGAAACCAAAGGTGATCTTCACACATCCAAACACACCCATCAAGTGTGGAGGCACACCTCAAAAAATGCTTCTTCTTGCTGCTGATTATCTAAAACAAGATGGACTGAATGCTGATTTTCAGTTTGTAGCAAGCCTTAGTGAGCTTTTCTTTTTACCCAAAATAGATGCGGCCCTTCATAAAGCACAAGATCGTTATGGTTTCATAGAAAACAAACTGCAGCATCATCTAAAATCAATAGATGTGAAAAATAAAAAAGCTGTTTTCATTCATGCATGGGTTGAATCAGTCTATGATGAAGATTTTGATGTGACGGAAAATCTAAGTAAATCTGAACAGATTGAACTTGACTATGACTTTATACATATTGTTCCTCCAATGAGCCCCGTCAAAGCTTTAATGGAATCCACACTTCTTGGTGATACCGGCTGGTTGGATGTGGATAAGTATAGTCTCCAGCATAAAAAATATAAAAATGTATTTGGAATCGGTGACATCTGTGGAATTCCTATGGGTAAAACAGGAGGTTCAGCAAGACATCATGGACCGATTTTAACACAGAATCTCATTGATGTTATGCAAGCTAAAGAACCTAGTGAAGTGTTTGATGGCTACACTGTTTGCCCTATTAAAACGCAGTATGGGAAAATTATGATGGCAGAATTCAACTACGAAGGCCCATCAACAACACTTCCCCTTAATTTTGAAGAGCCAAGATGGATGTGGTGGGCATTTGATTTATATATGTTAAAGCCAATGTATCAATATCTCATGCTCACAGGTAGATTTTAATTACACCTATGTGATAAATTAAGCACCATTGTATTTAACCGCTTTATTGAAAGTAACATTTGTGATAAATAATATATATTTATGTTCCTATTACACAGTTATTTCACAATTATAGGGTAGAATGCTATAATTAACTTAAGGAGAATACATGAAAAACATCGCAAAAATTGCACTTGCTGCAACATTACTTTTAGCTCTGGGCTCTACAACTGTCAGTGCAGATGCTGATAAAGGTCAAAAATACTTCACTAAGAAGTTAAAAAGTCCTTGTGGAATCAGTGGGGCGGCATTAGCTGGTAAACACACTCAAGCTGAGTGGCAGGCAATTGGAAAAGACGGCATTGCTGCTGAGCTTCAAAAAATTTGTCCTAAAGCACCTGCAGGAGCTTTTAAAGAGAAATATCTTGAGCATTATTATGACTTTTGTTTCACTTACGGAAGTGATAGCGGTAACATCCCGGCTTGTTAATTTAATCACATCTTTTGATGTGATTATTCATCCTCTTTCTTAGAACTTTCAGCACTTCGACCACTTTTTTTTCATATAATCAAAACAACAAAACAAACTAGGTATATCATGCTTGAAACATCTCACTGCTTACGGACACGCTCTTTTATACAAGAGCTTAAGAAATTAGATAACAATCTTATTGCCATTGCCACTGTGCAACATGGGGTGAGACTCTTTTCTTGCCAAGACTGTGAAAATAAAGCAAGTATTTCTCATGAACATCTCAACTCGAACACCACGGCAGTTTCTTTTAGCCCAAATGCAGAGTTTATGGCTTTTGCTAAAGATTCATTTATCTTCATCCTTCATATGCCAAGTAAAATCGTTTTAAAAACTATAAAAGCAGATACTGAAATAATTCAAAAACTAAAGTTTGATTTAGAGTCAAAATACATCATCGCAGCCACTCAAAGCGGGAGAGTTCTTCAGTATAGATACGATGGGTCTTCATTGTTGGGACGTCTTTATTCTTTTGAACAAGTCCACTCAAAGAGAAAAACTAAAGCTTCTGCAGTCAGTTCATTTGCATTTTATAAAAACATCATGGCCTGCGGAGGGAACAATGGTGCAATATTTATGATAAACCTTCATTCACGTGCCAATAAAATGATTATTAAAAATAATGGGGCTTCACGTATCACTTCACTATGTTTTTTAGATGACGCGCGCTTGCTAAGCACCGATTCTCTAGGAAAGATATATCTAAACTCCACAAAAAATGCTGCATTGATTAAACAAGCCGACACCGGTTTTATAAAAATAACACAAGCGCTTCTTATGCCTAATCCTAAATATCTTATGATTATCGGCGGGACAAAAAATATAGCTGTTTATGACACAGTCTCTCTTAAGCTTTTGCATAATAAATATGTGGAATTTGAAGATATAGTGACAAGTTTGGAGATTGTGGATGAGAACACCCTCATCGCCACACTCAAACACAGTTCTGTAGAAAAAATAGAGCTCCCCACAACTGAAAAACTAAAATCATTTATAATCTCAAACCAACTCTCCAAGGCTTATGATTTAGTTAAAAAAGACCCTTTGCTTCTAAGCACAAAAGAGTTTAAAGTCCTAGAGATTGCCTATAAGAAAGTTTATTCACAAGCTTTAGATGCTCTTATCAAAGGAAATAAAGATGTTGCTCTCAAGATCACCCGAAGTTTTAAATATGTTGATGCAAAAAAAGATGATATAGACCTTCTTTATAAAGCATTTGATAATTATCCAAGGTTTAAATCTCTTTATATTGAAAAAAAATACGCTCTAGCCTATGCCATGGCGGCTAAGTTGCCACCACTGAAGCGAACTTTTCAATACGCAAAAATGCAAGAGCTTTGGAGAGACACCTGCGACAACGCACAAAGGCAAATCGCACATGGGCATCATGAAAATGCTCTGACACTTTTAAGCAGCTTTGCAAGCATCTTAGAAAAAAGACCCTATATCAAACTTATTTTAAAACATAATGATGAGCTCATCCAATTCAACCAAGCGCTTCAAAGCAAAGACTATAAGACAATTCATAATCTTGCCGATGCAAACCCTATTTTCACGCTCATCACTGAGTATCGCACTGTCGAAGAGGATATGAATAAAGAACTTATGCAGGTGCAAAAATATATTGATAAATGTGATGTGAACACAGCTGTGACAAAGCTCTCAAAACTGCAAAACATCCACTCAATACAAGAACGTGTCAATCAGCAAAAAGAAGAATGCCGTGCTGTAAAAAAACTCCAAGATATGTACGAGCTCAATGACTTTATCAAATGTTATGAAATCATTGATAACAATCCATTTTTAAACACTGCACAACTCGGTGAACTCTTACAAAAACATTGGTTGAAAATCATTCACGCTTGCGAAGGTTTTGCACTCAAAGGGAATGTCAAAAATATAAAAGAAACACTCGGTGAACTTATTCACTTAGAAACGCGAAGAGACAAAATCGGAGATCTTTTTCGACTGGCCTTTCATACTAAGATAAAAGCTTATATAGCCAAGAAAAGTTACAAAAAAGCAGAGCTGATTCTTTACTCTTACATAGATATTTTCGGTCTGGATAATGAAATAAAGTCTATCATGAAAATATATGAAAATAAGTCAAAAGTGAAGTTGGCACTCACACACAATCTAAGCAGCAGAGAAGAACGGGATAAATGGATAGATTCACAAGAGATTATGGGGAAATAGTTTTACTTAGCTCCCATTAATGCGATAAGAGCTGTGATTGTTTCATCATGCACACTCTGAAGTTCAGAATTTTGCGACATAAATTTATACATAGCCTCTTTTTTGTCAATAGCTTCATCCAACTCAGGATCACTCCCCTTTGTATAAGCGCCGATTCTGATTAAAACCTCATTTTCTTTTAAAAGTGTGTAAAATCTTCTAAATTTCATAACAGCTTGCATATGTTCATCGTTTATAATGTCATTCATGACCCTGGAAGCTGAATTTAAGACATGGATAGGAGGATAGACTCCAAAATCTGTAAGTTCACGTGAGAGCACTATATGACCGTCTAAAATAGAGCGTGATTGATCTGCGATTGGATCACTCATATCATCCCCTTCTATTAAAACGGTGAAGAATGCCGTGATAGAACCCTTCCCTTCTTCTTTTCCTGCACGCTCCATCAGTTGTGGCAGCAGAGTGAGTGAAGATGGCGGATACCCTTTTGATGTTGGAGGTTCACCCAAAGCGAGACCGATTTCACGTTGCGCCATGGCAAAACGTGTTACAGAATCCATAATGAAAAGAACATCAAGACCCTTATCTTTAAAGTGTTCTGCAACGCTCATAGCGGCAAAGGCGCCATATTTTCTCATAAGAGGTGAATCATCCGAGGTTGCAACAATGATAACAGTGTTTTCAAGATTTCCTCCAAGGTTTTTCTCAATAAACTCAGGAACCTCCCTACCCCGCTCGCCAATAAGTGCCACCACTTTTATAGGTGCCTCAGATCCACGGACAATCATCCCCATTAACGTTGATTTACCAACTCCGCTCCCTGCAAAAATTCCAAGTTTTTGTCCTTTTCCACAGGTTAACAGTGCGTCAATAGTTTTCACACCTACACTGAAAACCTCATTGATCATTCCCCTCTTCATTGCGGCTATCGGTGCTTTAATGATGGGGGCGAGTTTAGAGTCGTTAATATTCCCTTTGCCGTCTATCGGGTTCATAAATGGATCCACCACACGGCCAAGCAAGGATGCGCCCACGGGAATATTCATACCCGTTGAGTCAAGAAAAACCTTATCTCCAGAGCAAAAACCCTCCACAAAACTAAAAGGGCTTATGAAAAATATCCGTCCATCAATCCCTGTCACCATCCCCATGCTTTCTTGGGCAGTCTCATCAGAAATCATCTTCACCATATCTCCAATACTGACCTTAAGTCCGCTTGCAGTGATGACAGTGGCATTTATTTTGATGATTTCACCAAAAGAGATAGAATAGTTTTGTGAAGAGAGTTTTTCTTTGAGTGATTTAAAAGGCATAGTGTTTATGCCTTAGTAGCGTGAGCCGGTCGGTGAATTGATTAAAGAGAAGAATTCACTTCTTGTTTTTTCATCTTTTTTAAAAAGACCCCGAAGTGCCGAGGATGTTGTCGTGGAATTTATCTTTTGAACTCCGCGCATCTCCATACACATATGCCGTGCTTGGATCACAACTGCCACACCCTTTGGTTGGATAGTGCCCATAATAGCATCTGCAATCTGCTCTGTGAGTTGTTCTTGAATCTGCATACGGCGTGCAAAAACATTCACCACACGAGGAATTTTTGAAAGCCCGACCACTTTTCCATCTGGAATATACGCAACATGCACACGCCCTATAATAGGAAGAAGATGATGCTCACAAGTGGAATAAAACTCTATATCTTTTACAAGCACCATCTCATCATTTGTAGTGGTGAAAAGTGCTTTTTCAAGAATCTCTTTAGGGTTTTCTTTATACCCGCCATAAATAAATTCATAGGCTTTTCTAACGCGCTTTGGAGTGTCTTGTAAACCTTCACGCTCTGGATTCTCCCCAACATGAAGCATCATACTTTTCACTGCGTTTTCAAATTCAATATCTTTATCCACAATAAGCTCTTTTTGTTCCCTAAGACACTAAAACGTGAGGAACGATAAGCGGGTATTTTTTCATTTTTCTATAGATATGCTTTCTGACAATCTGACGAAGATCATTTTCCAATGCTCTTGTGTTTTCAATCATTCCATCTTTTAGGTGAAGTAAGAAATGCTCAACAACATCTTCCATCTCTTTAGCAAAAGCTTTGTCTTGTTTGTCTGGGACTATACCGAATGTCGTTATTTTTGGCTTGGATAGCATCTTAGAATGTTTCCCATCAACCTCTACAACCATCATAACAATACCGTCAGTCGCTAATTTTTGACGATCAAGAACGATATCATCATCAATTTTATGGTTATTTTGATTGTCAATATACGTTTTACCGGTTTTAACAGTTTTCACTTTTCTCATATATTTCGGTGCAATTTCAATTTGTTCACCATCTGTCATAAGAAGAATATTTCTCTCAGGAACTCCACACATCATACCTGTTTCACGATGCTTCATAACATGGTTGTATTCACCATGGATCGGTAAGAAAAACTTAGGATTCACTAAACGCAACATAAGCTTTTGCTCTTCCATAGATGCATGACCTGATACGTGAATATCTTTATCGTGTGACACACTTGCCCCGGCACGTTGAAGATGATTCAACATTCCAGAAATACTTCCCTCGTTACCAGGAATAGCACGGGAAGATAAAACGATTAAATCTGTCGGCTTAATCTTAACATGTCTGTGTTCACCGATACTCATTCTAAATAAAGCAGAGTTTGCTTCACCTTGAGAACCGGTTGTAACAATAAGAACCTCTTTATCATTCAGACGAGACACTTCATCTGCATCAATGAAAATATTTTTATTAAATCTTACATAGTCATACTGCATAGCGATTTCTATATTTCTCTCCATAGAACGGCCGATAACACAGATTTTACGTCCATATTTTATTCCGTACTGAATTGCTTGTTGCACACGGTGAATATTTGAACTGAATGTTGAAAGTAAAATACGCCCTTCTGCTTTAGCAAATATACGATCTAAGGCTGGAGCTACGCTTAACTCAGAACCTGTCGGCACCGTATTGTACGAATTTGTAGAATCACTTAAAAGACAAAGCACCCCTTTATCCCCATAGTGTGCTAAACGGTGAAGGTCAGCTGTATATCCATCCACTGGAGTATAATCTATCTTAAAGTCACCTGTGTGAATAATTGTCCCGGCATCTGTGGTGATTGCAACCGATGAAGAATCAATAATAGAGTGAGTCATATGCATCCACTCCACTTCAAAATCATTACCGATTTTAACTATTTCTCTTTTTACAATTGGATTGAAAAATTTTCTATGCTCTTTAATGTGGTGTTCATCAAATTTATTGCCAATCATCGCCAGAGGAAGTGATGTACCATAAATAGGAAATTGCATTTCTTTATACAGGTAAGGCATCGCACCTATATGATCTTCATGAGCATGCGTTATCACAACACCGACGATTTTATTTTTAATCTCACGCAAGTAAGTGAAATCAGGCACTAAAATATCAACACCATGCATATCAGAATCAGGGAAACTCATACCGACATCAATAAGAATCGCTTCTTTTTCTGTCTCAATAATCATGATATTACCACCGATTTCACCAAGTCCGCCCAGTGGTGTGACACGTATCTTAGCAGTGGAGTTTAAATCTAATTTATAATGAGGGTTAAGTCTTTGCTTATGTGCTTCTTGATTTTTAGTGACAAAAGATTTTAAGTTTTCATCAATCGGAGTGGGTTGTCTACGGTGACGATTACGATTTTTATTTTTATTTGGGTTAGCTTTATTCCCGGCAGGTTTGTTACCTTGTGGTCTATTTTGATTAGGATTAGGCTTTTTATTTCCGTTTACATTATCACTTTGAGGTTTTTTATTCCCATCTACATTTTTTTCTTTTGGTATTACATTTCCATTGTCGGGTCTGCTCTCGCTAGCCCCTTTGTTTTCTTCTTCCATCCAAACTCCTTTACAGAACAAGCCCTTTGCATCGGGTTTAACTCTGTTTTCCTTATATTTTTATTTTTTTATAGAGTTGGTGATAGTCATCAGTCGAAACTTGATGAGGACGTAACGTTTGCATAAGCTCAAGAGAGTCAAAAGCTATAAGAAGTTCACTTTTTTCATACTTAGAAGATAGATTTTTTATAAGTGTTTTTCGAGGTTGGCTAAATGCAACTCTTAGCATATCTTCGAAATCTTTATCTGTTCTATCTTTGTTCTTTGTAATTAAAAACACTGCAGAGTCAATCTTTGGAGGCGGTTCAAAAGCAGTTGGAGGAACTTTCACAACTATGTGAGCATTTCCTACGCTTTGAGTTATTATTCCCAAAGACCCAAACACCTTTTGACCTGCATCCGCACAAAATTTTTCTGCGACTTCTAGCTGTACCATTACAAGTATATTTTTACACATTGGATCTGCGAGCGCTTTTAGGATTATATTTGTAGCGATATAGTAAGGCAAGTTCGCCACTAAATCGTACGCTTCGTCAACTAAAGCACTCTTCCAAGCTTGGAGAACATCTCCACAATTAATATGAAGTCGCTTGGTAGCAATCTCTTCTTTAAATTCTTCTTGTAACAGTTTACACAAATCGGTATCGACCTCAAAAGCTTCTACACTTTTGACATCTACTAAATATTTAGTTAAATCACCTAAGCCAGGCCCAATTTCTACGATTTTATTATCATTTTTGGGCATCGCTTGGACGATTTTTTGTAAAACAGTTTGATCTTTTAGAAAGTTTTGTCCAAACTTTTTCTTTGCTACAACGCTTTCTTTTTTCATAAAGGATAGTGTATAGTAATTTTGCTTATATTTAGACAATAAGAAAAAGAAATTTTATATTTAGTTCTCTAAGGTATACTTTCATCTATAATAGTGCAAGGGTTTTCATATGAAAAACATATTCTTTTTTATCCTATTCACTTTGCTTATTATTATTTCTGCGCTTATTTACACCGATTCTTATAAGTTTTTATCTTTTTACCCTCAGCTTACTCAAAATAGGGTGGGAACAGAGCTTGATTTACAGCAAGAAGCACAAAAAAAAGCACATTTTGCAGGTTCATCTAAATGTATTGAGTGTCATAAAGACAAGCATGAATCGTGGTCGCATTCACGCCATTCTAAAATGATTCAAAACCCGCTTACGAATCCTGAAGCTGTTGTTGCAGATTTCACATCACTCCCGGACGATGCTGATTTTTCACTCAAAGATGCTGTCTATACAGTCGGTGGAAAGTTTAAACAACGCTTTATGCTACGAAAAGACAGAGATGGTGAAGAAGATTATGTTCTTGGAAATTACCAATGGAATGTGCAAACAAATAAATGGCAAGAGTTTAAGGCTTGGAAATACTGGTACAAAGATGCCTATCCGCATGACAATAATGACTTACCGACTTCTCGAGCTTGCGATGGCTGTCACTTCACCGGATTTATGTCACAAGAAAAAAGAATTGAGCGAGGTATCGCCTGCGAATCATGCCATGGACCGGCATCTGAACATATAAAAAATCCAGAATCCCAAATCTATATGGCATCACTTTCCGATGCGCTAAGACAAAATGAAGTCTGCCTGCAGTGCCACATGAGAAACCGTGACTACCGTCTTAAGGATCACAACATAAGTGAAATTTATGGTGATGCCCGCGATTATCCATTTGGATACGAAGCAGGTGAAGCACTCTCAAAATACAAAATGCTCGCTCCTTTTGTAATGGGTCATGAAACTAATGAGTTTTATGCAAATGGTATGGCTAAGAAAAACCGTATGCAGGGAAATGAGTTTGTTCACTCCATGAAAGCAAAACATGGGATCACCTGTATTAACTGTCACAATCCTCATACACTTGAACCGATTGCAGAAAAAAACACCGGGAATGATTTGTGTATGAGTTGTCACAGTTTTGCTTCACCTATTGGACCGCATCAAGATTCACTTGAAGCACATACAAAACACAAGACAGATTCTAAAGGGTCCTTATGTGTTGCATGTCATATGCCTCGTGTTGGTAAACACACCGGTGAATCACCATTAACTGTAAGAAGTCATATGTTTGGATTCACCACTCCAAATGAAACTCTTGCTTATAAAATGCCAAATGAAACGAATGCCTGTTTTGCCTGTCACAAAAAGGATCGCAGTATGAAAACATTACAAAATGATTTAGAAAAATGGGGAATGGTAGGGTGGAATAAAAGGTGATTTAGGCCCCAACAGCCCAACACAGCTTATCTGTAAGAAATAGGATTTCTCTCAAGTCTTGCATACAAGGCTTCTACTTTTTGATTACGTAAATCAGATCTGCTATCACGCAGTTCTTGATTGATATTTCTTTGTTGGAGCAGTGTGTTTCTATATTTTTGGATTTTTATTATATTGGATTGATTCCTCAACTCTGTGTATTTTTCTATAACAGTTTCCCCGGCATTAAGTGTTGCAGCCAATGATAAGCTGAAAAATACACTATATAATTTCATTTTTTATTTCCCATTTATTTAATTTTTCGGGATTCTATCAAAAAAAAATTACATTTTAATTACTTATATGTGTTTATATTAATAATTTATATACAGTTAAGTAAAAATGATCTATTTAATGCCAAGTTATCATATTTATGTGACTATATTTCATAACTATGATAACTAGATATAGTATGTATTTGAATAGCTTATGATGCCAGCTCTATTTTTTCAACTGCAGCATCAAATGTGTTTCGGTCTAATTCAAATTCCTCAAGTAAATCATAAGCAGCTTCAAGATTCTCTTTTGTTAATTCACCGTTAAAATCAACTGCTGTTTTTGCAACTTTTAAATATTTTGCTAAATTTTTAGTCTCTTCATCCAAAGCATCTTCGGGATCATTACAGTAGCGCACCAAATGAACAAGATCTGAGGCAAAATTCCAGTTATGAAAAATTGTAGCTGCCACATCATAAGATTGACTCCCGCAAACACTTTTCTCACATTCTTCAAAACTTGCAGTATTAGCCAATGCCGTTTTAAAATCTTCATCTCGCTTATGGTTCATCAGATACTGAGAGATAAGAACTTTTCCAATATCAAGAAGAAAAGAAGCCGGAGCCAAGAGACCTAAAGCAGACCTGTCAACTTTACTGACCCAATTGATGATTAAAGCATTTTGAGTGCTCGCTTTTTTAATGTAACCGCCCGTTGTTATTTGATAAGGGGCTACATTTATAGGTACACATTC
>JACNLH010000109.1:21390-28621 GCA_014381585.1 Candidatus Sulfurimonas ponti | reverse complement strand
TGAGATGGTGGAGAATATCGGGATCGAACCGACGACCTCTTCGCTGCCAGCGAAGCGCTCTCCCAGCTGAGCTAATTCCCCATAGTGAATTATTATAAGTATTGTATTTTTATGGTACCAGAGAGGGGATTTGAACCCCTAAGCCGTGAGGCGGCGGATTTTGAATCCGCTATGTATACCGTTCCATCACTCTGGCATTTTTAAAAAGTATGGAATGATAGTGATAAATAACTTAAAAGTAACTAATTTCTGTCGATGTTTCAAGTATGGAATTAAAATTGCTGATAAATTACAAAAATGGAGGTGTGTTATGAGGGTTACACAAAGTATGTACTATAAAAATCTTTATGCCCAAAACAACTCTCAGATAAACTCTAAGCTTTTTGATGTGAATAAACAGATAGCTTCAGGTCTTAAGATTCAGTATGCATCTGATGATGTGCTTACATTTTCGGACACGATGAGACTTGACAATGAGATTACAACATTGGCTCAGATTAGAAAGAGCACTGAGAGCGGTTATAAAATGTCCACCCAGACAGATAGTATTTTAAATGATTTCACTCAAACACTTAACCGTACAAAAACATTGCTTATTCAGGCTGCGAATGATACACAGAATGCCACTTCAAGAAATGCTATTGCTGCAGAATTAAGAGGCTTGGAAGATCATTTTAAAAACTTATCAAACACTTCGATTAATGGGCAATTTCTTTTTTCCGGCACTGCTGTAAATGTAAAACCTATTGCAGATGACGGCACTTATATGGGAAACAGTCAATCGATGAATGCATTTATGGGTTCTGGAATTGAACAAACATATAACTTAAGCGGAGGGGACTTGTTTTTAGGTGAAGAATCTTTGGTTAAAAGAAAAATCACAACAAATATACCTCAGTATAGTCTAACAGCAAAGTATCCCGACTTCACCAATTTAGATACAGAGGGAGAAAATGTACTTATTAGCACAGAAAGTACGATCCGTGATCTCATGGGTGATACTGATAATGATGCAACGAACTCGTATGGAAGTCATTTTTATATAAGTGGCACACGAAGCAACGGCGATGCTTTTAATGAACATATTCAAATGAACCAAGATGAGACAGTCGAACAGTTGCTAAAGCGAATCGGCGATGCTTTTGGGAATACACCAAGTGTGGATCTAGTCAATGTGAAGTTGGAAAAAAATGGTGAAATTGTAATAGAAGATAAAATACCTGGCTCAAGCAAGTTGAGTTTTCATATGGTTGGTGCGACTGATTTTAATAAAGATGACTCAAGTGATGCAGCGGATATCACAAATGGTATTTATCCGACTTCAGGGCTCATTGATAATTTAAATAACGGTGAAACGGATTTTGATAAGATTATCACAGGAGACAGCAGTGTTCCTAATCCTGATTTATACGTAAAAATATTTACAAGATCCGATTACACCCCTTCAGTCACCCCATCTTCTCAGTTGGTGAGTGCCGATTACAGTCTGTCCCCCACGCCTACATCAGGAGATTTAGATATTGAGATTGATAACGGAGATGGAACGACCTCTTTATACAATCAAGCTTTTGGTGTTGATGCAAACGACACATATGTTTTATTAGAAGCTCAGATTGAAGCAGATGGGATGTTTGATGTAGTTGTTAATGGCGATACAATCACGCTTAATGCCACTTCTAAAGGTATCGCTGCAAGAGTTGCAATCGCCACCCCTTTAAGCAGTGGAGATCTTGGCGTTACAGTGAACTCTTCTGAATCAACACGCACCCCCACATCCCAAATGAGTGAACTTCTTTATGATAGAACAGCTTTTACAAAAGAGGGCGCGCTGGTCTCTTCCTCGACGGTGAATGTAGTGAAGGGCACAAATGTTTTTGCAACAAATTCTACAAAAATATCCGAAGTGGCAGATATCTCCAAGGGCACTGTGTCAACGACTGATGACACTCTCAATGCAACACAGTTTAAGTTATCTGGAACAACCGTGAACGGTTTGACTTACACAGCTGAGATTGATTTAAAAAGCACAGCAAACGGAGGCTCTACATTTTCACTTGACACCACAGGGGATGGAGCAGTGGACACCACATATGATATATATGATTTGTCAAGCCCCAGGGCAGCGGTTGATGCTGATGATATGACATATAGACAACTTATGGATGTTGTTAATATGATAAGCACCAACTCACTTCCAGCAGGCGGCAGTGCAGATGAATATGATACTGCAGTTGCCAACTCTGAATCAAAAGGGCATACAACATTAAGCTATGATGGAAAGATTCAGTTTGAAGAGTTGGGCACCACCAGTACAAAAGCCAGTATTTCTTTATATGATTCCAATGCCGGTAGATTTGACTATGCCAATTCATCTGTTATGACATTTAATTCAAATAATGCGTTAACTGTCTCTGATCCAAAGACAGACTTTTTTAAACGCCTTGATGAGATCATAAGTGCGGTGGAACAAAATAAAATGCACCCTGATGGAACAGATGCAAATGACCCTAGAAACGTGGGAATGTCAAACGCAATCACGATGATAGATAATTTAGCTGAACATGTTACAAGATCACAATCCCAAGTTGGTGCGAATTCCAACTCATTAACCAAATCTATTGAAAGAACCACATTGTTGGAAGTCAGCACTAAGGTTTTACGTTCATCTGTTGTTGAAGTTGACTTGGCAGAAGCTTCTTTACAGTTAACACAACTATCACTTAATTATGAAGCAATGCTTGCCACTGTGGGAAAAATTTCTAAACTAAGTCTTGTCAACTATCTATAAAATATAAAAGATACCTTCTAAAAAGCTAAAAATTTTCCTGGCTGGAACATTTTTAGCTATACTTCATTAAATTAATTATTTTACAATACAAAGGCAATATCGTTTGAAAGACACTCTTTTTATTATAGGTTTTGGGGTATTGATTTACCTTGGGTTTGCAACTCTTCTTGGAGGGGACGGACTCATGGGTAGCTATGGAGCCACTTTTGCACTGTTTAATCATAAATATTTCGGGTATATTTCATATGTATATCTTTTTTCATTTTTAATTCCCTTATACTTTGTGTATAAAAGACCTGCTTTTGATTTTAGAAACTCTGAATTGACTGTTGCTTTATTCTTACTTTTTTTCTCCTCATTGCTTGCTCAGGCTATGTTGATAGACAATGAATACAGAGGAAAGCTGGCAGGGGATTTCGTTGATTTTTTAGCTCCGTATATCGGAGTGTTCGGTTTATGGGTTTTTCTTTTTATGATTACCGCTATTGCGACAATTATTGTTTTAGATAAGAGTACGCATGAACTTTTACAGCATAGTATGAGTTTTATAAAAACACACTTTTTACAAAAAATAACTTCTCTTTTGAGTTCAAAAAAACAAAGTGAAGAAGAAATTCATGATGATTTTGAACTTGAAGAGGTTCAAGAACAGATGAAATCCAGTGTAATTGACGATCCTGCATATTTGAGAAAAGATTTGGGAAATGAAAAAGAGGAAGAAGTTCCATTTGAGATAAAAATTAAAAAGCAAAAAACTATAAAAAAAGAAAAAAAAACCGATAAACCAAAGAATTTATTAGAAATAGCTTCTGAAGTCAAAGAGCAGAAGGGCACTCTGGTTGTGGAAGAACTGGAAGAAAATACAAAATTACTTGAAGAAATGGAAAAAGGAAAAGTTGAAAAACCAAAGAATTTCAAGCTTCCAAGTATAGACTTTCTTCAAAAAGCAGGCGCAAAAATGCATACTGTCAATGAAAGTGAACTAGATGATAATATTCGTAACCTTATTGAAAAACTGGCACATTTTAAAATAGATGGCGATGTTGTCCGCACCTATGCCGGACCTGTCGTTTCCACTTTTGAGTTCAAACCCGCAGCAAATGTGAAAGTGTCTAAAATCTTAAACCTTCAAGATGATTTAGCTATGGCACTCTCAGCTGAGACTATCCGTATTCAAGCTCCGATCCCGGGAAAAGATGTTGTTGGAATCGAGATACCCAATGAAGTGGTTGAAACGATTTATTTAAGAGAGTTGTTAGATTCTAAAATTTTTAAAGATTCATCTTCACCATTAACTATCGGATTGGGAAAAGACATCGTCGGTAAACCTTTTGTCACTGATCTTAAAAAGCTTCCGCACCTTTTAATAGCCGGAACAACAGGAAGTGGTAAGAGTGTCGGGATAAACGCTATGATACTCTCACTGCTGTATAAAAATTCACCAGATCAACTTCGTCTACTGATGATAGATCCAAAAATGCTTGAGTTTTCAATCTATAATGATATTCCTCATCTTTTGACACCCGTTATAACAAAACCGAAGCAAGCCATAGCAGCACTTGCAAATATGGTGGCAGAGATGGAACGTCGTTATGAATTGATGGCAGATACAAGAACTAAAAATATAGATAACTACAATGAAAAAATTAAAAAAATCGGTGGTGAGCATTTTCCTTATATTGTTGTTATCATAGATGAGTTAGCTGACCTGATGATGACAAGTGGAAAAGATGTTGAAATTTCTATCGCACGATTGGCGCAAAAATCACGTGCATGTGGAATTCATCTTATAGTTGCAACGCAACGTCCTTCAGTTGATGTTGTCACCGGTTTAATTAAAGCAAATCTTCCATCGCGAATTTCATATAGGGTGGGGCAAAAGATTGACTCTAAAATTATCCTAGATCAGATGGGGGCAGAATCGCTTCTTGGACGTGGAGACATGCTCTTCACTCCTCCGGGTTCTCCTGCGCTTGTTCGTCTTCATGCTCCATGGGCAACGGAAGATGAAATAGAAACTATAGTTGAGTTTATCAAATCGCAACGTCTGCCAAATTATGACAAAAGTTTTCTACTTGAAGAAAGTAAAAATATCGAATCTGCTGCCAATGGTTCCTATGAAGAACTGGATGAGCTTTATGCAGATGCAAAGAGTGTTGTTTTAACAGATAAAAAAACTTCCATTTCTTATTTGCAGCGAAGATTGCAAATCGGGTATAACCGTTCAGCTAGGATTATAGAACAACTTGAAGCCGAAGGAATACTTTCATCTGTAAATGCTAAAGGTATCAGAGAGATTCTCTAAATGCCTAAAGCTGAGCTTGTTTTCACCCACTTTCACAATTCTTACAGTGTTTCAATCCCTAATCTAGAAAAGCTATCAGTGGAGCAGATTAAAGAGTTAGAACATTTTGTGAGTTCACGAAATGGAATTTTTGATTTTGAGACCTATAGTTTTGTTATTCAAAAAAGATTAGAGTTTTATGAGTTTTCAGCTCTTATACATCATTTAGGTATTGAGGCTAGGCTGGGGGAGCGTATTGTTATTAAAGAAACAGAACCTAGAATAGGGTTTGGACAATACAAAGGAATGCAATATAGCGAACTTCCCAGCTCTTATATGCTTTGGTTGAAAACTAACTATAGAGGCTTTGATAGAGATAAGGTGGATAAAGAACTGCAAAAAAGAAATCTATAACTATTTTTTAAAGCAAACAAATAAAATTATTAGTGAATAAAATTATCATTATAAATTAAAATAAATTTCAAGCAACTATTATCAAGCTTCATAGTGTTACAAATATCAACATATTGTAAATAAAATAAAATTATAGTGTTTAGATAAGTAACATATCTGGTTGTGGTTACTTATAATTCGATATAATCACTAAAATTTTTACTAACAGGAATAATTATGGCATTTATTGAAGAATACAAAGCGCATGTCGCTGAGAGAGCGGAACTCGGTGTTCCAGCACTTGCACTATCGGCTGAACAAACAGCTCAGTTAATTGAATTGATTAAAACAGATTGTACTGATGAGTTACTTGATTTACTTACAAACCGTGTAGCACCTGGTGTTGATGATGCAGCGCAAGTAAAAGCAGCATTCTTAAATGAAATAGCAGCTGAAAATATTACTGTTGATGCTATTTCACCTGTAAGAGCAGTTGAAATGCTTGGTATGATGTTAGGCGGATTCAATGTTCTTCCTATGGTTCATGCTTTAGCTTCGTCAAACGCAGGAGTTGTTGATGCAGCTGTAGAAGCTTTAAATAAAACACTTCTCGTGTATGATGCATTTAATGATGTTGAAAAACTGCACAAAGAGGGAAATGCAGCTGCCACTAAAGTTATGACTTCATGGGCTAATGCTGAGTGGTTTACTGCAAAAGCACCAATTCCTGAAGAAATCACTGTTACAGTGTATAAAGTTCCTGGTGAAACGAATACAGATGATTTATCTCCGGCATCTGAAGCATTCACGCGTTCAGATATCCCTTTACATGCAAATTCACTTCTAATCAACAGAATGGATAATCCTTTGGAGACTCTTGCTGAGTTAAAGAAAAAAGGTAACCCTATCGCTTATGTTGGTGATGTTGTTGGTACAGGTAGTTCACGTAAATCAGGTGTTAACTCTGTTCAGTGGCACTTAGGTGTTGATATTCCAGGTGTTCCTAACAAACGTACAGGCGGTGTTGTTCTTGGTAATACAATCGCTCCGATTTTCTTTGCAACATGTGAAGATTCAGGTGCACTTCCATTAGAGCTTGATGTTTCAAATATGGAAACTGGCGATGTTGTCACACTTTATCCTTATAAAGGTGAAGCACATAAAAACGGTGCTTGCATTGCAACTTTTAAACTAAACCCTAACACAATCACTGATGAAGTGCAAGCTGGTGGCCGTGTTCCACTTATTGTTGGTCGTGGACTTACTTCAAAAGCCCGTGCTGTTTTAGGTATGGGTGTATCTGATGCATTCTTAACAGCTGAACAACCGGCTGATACTGGTAAGGGTTACACTCTTGCTCAAAAAATGGTAGGTAAAGCTTCAGGTCTTGCAGGTGTTCGTCCGGGTATGTACTGTGAGCCAGAGATGAATACTGTCGGTTCTCAAGATACTACAGGTCCAATGACAAGAGATGAGATTAAAGAGCTTGCAGCACTTGGTTTCAATGCTGATCTTGTACTTCAAACTTTCTGTCACACAGCGGCATATCCAAAACCCTCAGATGCAGAGATGCATGCTAACTTACCAGAGTTTATTTCTAAGCGTTCAGGTATTGCTTTACGTCCAGGTGATGGTATTATTCACTCATGGTTAAACAGAATGGTTCTTCCAGACACTGTCGGAACAGGCGCTGATAGTCATACTCGTTTCCCAATCGGAATTTCATTTCCTGCGGGAAGCGGTGCTGTTGCATTTGCCGGTGTTAC